>NZ_JACJSA010000001.1:0-300000 GCF_014697545.1 Oscillatoria sp. FACHB-1407
CAAGCTGGAATTGCGGGACGTTTTCTTGACCCGCTTTTGCTTCAGCTTTTCCACCTCTGCCCGAAGCGTTTGCAGTTCCTGCCACAGCCCTTTAATCAGGGCATCCTTTTCGGCGTGGCTCAGTCCATCGAGTGGGGGCAATTCCTTCATAGCAAAAGCTTACCATCTTCTGTCAAAGCTGGGCTCAGGTCAACCCAGTTGAGCAATTACGTCCCCCTTGGTAAGGGGGACGGCGACAGCCGGGGGTTAGTAGCAACAGATCTGAAACACTACCGAAAATAAAAACCCCCGAAATCGGGGGTCTGCTCATGTCTTAAGCGGAGAGCGTTACAGTATAAGCATCTCGAATCCCCGGCATCTTGGTGATCTCTGCCAAAATGCCTTCTGGCAGGGGATCATCCAAACTCAACACCATCACGGCATCGCCTCGAACGATCTTGCGTCCGACTTGCATACTGGCGATATTGACGTTGTAGCTACCCAGCATGGAACCGATTTTGCCGATGATCCCCGGCATATCACGGTGTAGGGTAAACAACATGAAGCGACTGGGTGGAACGTTGATGGGGAAATCGTTGATGTTGGTTACCCGAATTTCGCCATCCCCCAACAATGCTCCTGTAACGGAGTGATCGCCCAGAGGTCCCTTTGCTGACAAGCGCAACGATCCAGTGTAGTCACGAACGGTTGCGTCACGGGTTTCAACCACACGAATGCCCCGTTCCTTTGCCTCAATGCTGGCGTTGACATAGTTCACCCGTTCCTGCAACGCATGGGAGAGCAATCCTTTAAGAGCCGCAACGACAACAGGTTGACTTTCGTTGGTGGCTAACTCCCCTTGCAGACGAATGTTTAACGACTCGACTCTTCCACCAGCTAGCTGGCTAACCAGATTACCCAGGGTTTCTGCCAGTTGCAGATAGGGGCGCAATTTTTCCAGAAGGTCGGGACGCAGCCCAGGAATGTTGACCGCCGAACGGGCAGGCAACCCCAATAAAACGTCACGAATCTGTTCTGCGACATCGATCGCCACGTTGACCTGTGCCTCTTCGGTGGATGCGCCTAAGTGGGGAGTCAGAACGATTTCCTTACCAAGCGATCGCAAATTCGATTCGCCCAGAGGTTCTGTCTCATAGACATCCAGGGCAGCACCTGCAATTTTGCCGGATTTCAGGGCTTCTGCCAGTGCATCTTCGTCGATGATGCCACCACGGGCACAGTTGATGATGCGAGCGGTGGGCTTCATTTTGGCGAAGGCATCGGCATTGAGCAGGTGAAGCGTCTCAGCCGTTTTTGGAAGGTGCAGGGTGATGTAGTCCGATTCACGGAACAGAAAATCTAACTCGACCAGTTGACAGCCCAACTGTTCAGCCCGCTCGTTTGAGAGGAAGGGATCGTATGCCAACAAACGCATCCCCATGGCACGAGCGATCGTGGCAACATGAGCACCAATTTTGCCCAAACCCACGATCCCCAGTGTTTTCTTATAAACTTCAACACCCGTAAAGCTTTTGCGATCCCACTGACCGCTTTTCACGGATTGGTTGGCATCGGGAATGTAGCGCGACATAGACAACATCATCGCGACGGCATGTTCTGCGGCGGCGACGGTGTTTCCTTCGGGCGAGTTGACCACCAAAATGCCACGGCGAGTTGCTGATGGAACGTCTACGTTATCAACTCCCACTCCGGCTCGACCGATGATTTTTAATTGTGTTCCTGCATCAATCACCTCTTTGGTGACGCGAGTTCCAGAACGAATCATGAGTGCGTCGTATTCTGGAATGATTTGCACCAGTTGCTCATTCGTCAAGTTGGTTTTTACATCAACTTGAGCCACTTGGGAAAGAATATCGATGCCAACTTGATCAATTGGATCAGAAACGAGAACCTTGGACATGGTAAGTCGGTTGAGTCAATGAAAGGGAGTTGCAGCTAATTTTTATATTGCAGCGATCGCTAGGGCAGCGCAAAACCGAATGTTTGTCCAGACCCAAACACGAACGGTCGGGCTGAAATTGCCACAGTAGGTCATTTTACTTCATTGATGTGACGCACCCGCAGGAATCGTAGAAAGTTTTTGGGTTTTGTTTCCTGAATTGAGTGGCGATCGCTGTCAATAGGTAAGCATACGGTGTCAAGGATTCGACCTATGGGCGATCTATCTCTGTTAGCTGCCAGTCTGTTGCATCATAGCTCCGTTGCTAAAGAATACACTCCGCCAAATCTAGCGATCGCTGCCATTAAATCCATCCCTTCGGGAGGTGAAACCGGGCAGACAGTTGTCGTAGATGCCATGGCTACCACTGCCACCCATTCCCCCGAATTTAGTTCTGTGGGTTCAGGGCAGGCTGATCCCGGCACCTCGTCCTCGTCAGCCCAACCCGTTGTGCCTCAACCCAGACTTCAACCAGTGGCAAGTCCGGCAGAAGATAGGATTGCCCAAATCGTACCTTTAACCCAACGGCAATCCTCCCAGAGAATCCAGAACATCACATCCCCGACCCGGATTGCCCCAGCGATCCCTCAGACCTCAATCCTGCAACCGCCTGTCTGGGTTGAACCGTCTACCCTACCCACTCCAGACTTTAGTGCTCCCAATCCAACAACGGTTTCTCCGAGTACCCTCCGACCCCGATCGGGTAGCCAACTCTATCGTCAACGAGTCGTTGCTTTGAGATCTGGACGTACCTACACCCGCCTACCTGCCAATAGTTTTTGGGAGAGTTGGTCACAGGCGACTCAGCAACCCACCTATGAGCAATGGGTCAGTTTGTTAGCTCAGGAAGCCGGGGCAATGGCACGGGGACAAGGCTCTAATCGGTTGACAATTTTATTGGGCGACTCGTTGTACCTGTGGTATCCATCAGAGCAATTGGCAGGCGATCGCTTTTGGCTCAACCAGGGCATTTCGGGCGACACCACAGCGGGCGTGCTTAGACGTTTGTCTGCCTTTGCCAATACTCGACCAGATACGATTCATGTGATGGTGGGCATTAACGATTTGCGGCGAGGCGCGACCGATGCCGAAGTCATCAACAACTCACGCCAGATCATGCGCCAACTGCGACGCAATCACCCCAACGCCGAAATTATCATCCACTCCATTTTGCCGACTCGTCTCGCCGCGATTCCTAGCAGTCGCATTCACCGAATTAACACCACCATTGCGGCGATCGCCAAACAGGAACGAGTCGATTACCTCGATTTGCTCGGTTACTTTGCCGATGCTCAAGGGGATTTGCGCCGCGATTTGACCACCGATGGCTTACACCTCAACCCACGCGGGTATGCAACGTGGCAGTGGGCGATGGCAAATGGATGAGGGAAAAAGGGGCGATCGCTTGATGTAGCCGTAGCCACCATTGGGGCGGAGGCGAGTCAGAAGGCTCCCCCAGAATCCGGGTTGGAGCCATTGCCTTTGCCCTGAGCTTTCTGACCAAAGCTATCATAAATCCGCAAATGGTAAGGGCGGGTTTAGTAGACCAATCTGTGCCCTGCACTGGATTTGAAGGCAAAACCTGCCCCTGCCAAATATCGGACTTATTTGATTTCCCTTCCTTAGTACAACTCGTCGTAAATAGGGGTGGGAATTTGGGGTGCAGGGGTGAAACCCCTGGCGGGGAGTACAGCCCCCACACCCCCCTGATTTTATTTCCAAACCCTATCTGTGAATAGCAGTACTTAGCAGTTGGTGTATTAGAGCAAGCTAAGCTCTAACCAATGTAGACGTAAGGCATCAACTCGGAGATCGACCACCAGTCGTTGTCGTCTCTGAAGGGGAAGCCCGTCACTTCTTGCTGGTTCATCGTCCAGTGGGGATGAGCGAATCCGAAGTGAGAATGCAGCGCGTGATCGGTGTTGGCGTGAATCAGGCGTAAGCGTCCGTTATTGCTCCATACACCACCGCCAGCTTCCAATTCAATTCGCCAGTTGTCATTGCCATCCCCATTGCCGTTATCGCCAAAGCAAGTTACTTCCTGCTGTTGAGTAATGGGTGAAGCAATGCCACCGTGGCTATGCAAGTTACGACGTGTCAGAACGTGTTCTAACCGAATGATGTCCCCATGTTGCACGGGTTGCCCTAATTTGTAGTGGTTGGGTGTGCCGTCGGGTCCTTTGATCAGCCACAGATCGTTGTCATCTTCCCACTCATAAGCGGTAACCTGCTGCTGTCCGGAGGAACCGGGATGTCCATAGTTATGCGGGTGGGAGTGCAAATTGCGAACAGTTGCCCAATGCCGCAGTTTAATCGTGCTACCGTAGGTGACGGCTGTGCTGGGTGTGCTATCAGGGACCTGACTGATGCGATAGCGAATGGTGTAATCCCAGGTAGACCAACCCAAAATGCCAGCGTAGCGATCGCCTTTACAACGCCACTCACGTAATTCTGTACCTGTTGCGCCGACGGGAACATCGACTGCCAGTTGACCCAGGTTATCGTCATGGTCACGGCTAGCAAAGAAATCAACAGCTTTAACTCCAACCCGCAACAAGGTCGCCGCAATTTTAGCTGGATCAGGATCTTGAGGGTTGCCAGGTTGCGAAGGTTGGTGCGGGTCACGGGGCAATTTATCCAATTCGTTAGCAATTTGATTGGAAATCCGCTGCACCCATTCACCATGTTTTGCCCAATCCTTTGCTGCATCCTCATCCCAAGCCGTTAAGCCGAGGTGAACTGACTTACTATTGGGCACCTGAGCATCAAAAATAACGCGGCGATCGGGATGAAAATAACGAGTTTGGCGATCGTTAATCCACATGCGATTAGTGAGTACTGGTTGAGATTGTCTGCCATCTGAAACACCACCTGTTAAATACAACGTGTCTGCTCCAGTTACGTCTTCGGTGTTGTTGCAGTAAACATCCAGTAACTCGATACGAACTCGCATAAGTGTCTCCTAATGAAGTGAAGATTTTCTTGATGAGAGCTTCACATGACATCAAACGATTTCCGAATAAATGTGGTTTTTAACACCAAAAAAAGATCTGGCATAGTTTCTAGCAGACAAGCTTGAGAGAACTATTCTGAGGTGAAATAACCTGTTTAATGGTGGTTTGAAGGCTGTTGCAACAAGATAATTAGACCGATGAAAAACCTCAATCTTCATAGTGTTAGAAATCGTAAGTCAGCCAGTTTAGCAACTGCCACACTATCAAACTGAATGCTTGAAGTCGTTTAACAGAGAGCGTTTGAGCCTTCAGCGGGGCTAATGCATCTATGGTTAATTTTGTCTACCTACCCTGGCACTATTTCAAAGTGATACCAATTTGAATTGGCTTCGCCGCCCATGATTCCGTAAGGGCGTTTCGCGAAACGCCCCTCCCCAGGGATCTGCCACAATCAAACATTAAATCGGTATGACTACGTTCAAGCTCGACATTCTGATACAAGAGGGCTGAACGGAATTGAAATCCGCAAAATCAGACGGTTTAATTTAACCCTCCTACTTCCCAGTGCTTAACAGCTTCTTTAATAAGCAATGAAGGAGATAAATTTTTTGCTATAAATTGGCACAAACCGATTACACGATGAATCTGGCGAAGCAGAATAAAACATGTTTTTATCCCAGCCATCTTCCTTCAGCTTATTGCAGGCTTCAGAAACACTGGAGCGAATTTTGCTGCAAAACATTGTGCCCTTCTGGTATCCACAAACGCTTGATAGACAGGAGGGTGGTTATCGGTTGAATCATGACCTTCAGAGCCAATATCAAGGAGCGTCAGAGAAATATTTAGTGTCCCAGGCACGCACTCTCTGGTTCTTTTCCCGCCTGAGCAACAGTCCCTATGGCACGGATGATCATCGTAAGGCTGCACAGCATGGATATCAATTTCTACGCGATCGCCTCTGGGATAAAGAGTACGGTGGCTTTTATTGGATAGTTGATGCTTCCGGTGCAACTCCACTTCAAATTGGTAAACATCTGTACGGTCAGGCGTTTGCGCTGTATGCCTTATCTGAATATGCGATCGCGTCACAAGACACAACTGCTTTAGAGCTTGCTAACCAGCTTTTTACTTGCTTAGAACAGTATGCCTATGATGCTCAACACGGTGGATATCGAGAATGCTTTCAGCGTGATTGGCAACCTATGTCTACCAAAATTGGCTATCTAGGTGTTCCTCCAACATTCAAATTGTTGAATACCCATTTGCATCTCTTAGAGGCATTCACAATCTACTACAGCGTGACTCAAGATGTGAATGTCCACAAGCGATTAATGGAATTGATCGTAATTACTAGCAATGCAGTTGTTCGCAAACAAATTGGTGTATGCACCGATCAGCATCATCTGGACTGGACACCTGTCAATAGCCGAGAGAACCAGCAGGTTTCCTATGGTCACATGCTGGAAACAGTTTGGTTGTTGGCGATCGCCTGCCAAACCGTAGAACTGTCTAACCATCCTTTGCTTGATCTCTACCGTTCATTCTTCCGATACGCACTGCAATATGGGTGCGATCGTCGTCGTGGTGGTTTTTATGAATCTGGATATTACAATACATCTGCCAATCAACGTAAAAAAATCTGGTGGGTTCAGGCAGAGTGCTTAGTTGCAGCCCTACAGATGTACCAGTTGACGAAAGAAGACCTTTATCTCCAATGTTTCTACCGGACATTAGATTGGATTGTTAAATATCAGGTGGATTGGCAGCAAGGGGAGTGGTATATGGAAATTTTACCGAATGGACAACCTTCAGGATGTAAAGCTGGAGCCTGGAAAGCCCCTTATCACAATGGACGCGCCATGTTGCAATGTCTGGCATTGTTAACAGATCTGTAGAGCGATTAATCTCTTTTACAGGATGAAGCTTGCGTTCACATCGTGCAGTCAACGTATAAAATTTTTGTAAATCCTGTCAATTCTACTGACACAGCGATAATTAGAAGTTAACTTAGATTTAACTTATAGCCCTACGCATATGCATTAGGACATAAGGGGGTGTGGGGGCTGCGCCCCCAGCCAGGGGTTCCACCGTTCGGCTAAGCTCACGACGAAGCCCCTGCATCCCAAATTTCCACCCTTATTTACGACGAGTTGTACTGAGCTTCTTAAGAAGGCGTCTGATTAGAAAGACACTCGATCAAAGTAAGCTACAGAACTCAACTCATACATTTCAGGGTCTTTAAAGTCATAACGATTGCTTTATATCAATCCTTTTGGATTTTGAACGGGGTGCAGGAGCTTCGACGTAAGCTTCAGGGGTTTGGTTGGCTCATCGAAAGCCTGGACGGCAAAACCTCAGGCTTGGGTCAAAGCCTCCATCCCTCGCTTCCGAATCATGTGTAAACGCTGTAGTGCTAATTTTTAGGTCTTCCCAGCTACTGTTGGGATTTCCCTAAAGTCTTTTCA
Source organism: Oscillatoria sp. FACHB-1407 (assembly GCF_014697545.1). Classification (GTDB taxonomy): domain Bacteria; phylum Cyanobacteriota; class Cyanobacteriia; order Elainellales; family Elainellaceae; genus FACHB-1407. Next base: position 7,359 of record NZ_JACJSA010000001.1, read on the forward strand.
CAGTCCTCATTCTATTTACCAAGAGGCATCACCCCATGACTACTCCAACCTTCAAAATTAATAGCCCAACGATTGTACAAGAAACCATTGATGGTGAAGTTGTCATCGTCAACCTGGCTCAAGGCTCCTATTACAGCCTGTTAGACACCGCAACTGATATCTGGAGCGGTATTGAACAAGGTTTATCTCAACCTGCAATCGTTAACAAGTTGTTGCAGCTATATGATGTTCAACCTGATGTCGCTGAAACTACCGTTCAAACTTTTCTGCAACAGCTTCAAACTGAGGAAATCATTGTTCCTGATGCCAACTCCAATGGTGCTCAAGTAGAAGAATTAGTTGCTCAACCCAATGTTGTAAAAACCGCATTTAAGGCACCTGTTTTAAGCAAGTACACTGACATGGAAGAGTTACTTGCTCTCGATCCAATTCATGATGTAGATGAAATGGGTTGGCCTAATGCTCAAGTCGATACCGCCGCTTAGGCGATCGCCAGCTTTATCCAGTAGCCATCATGAATACTGACAAAATCCCGACGGCAGAGGTCTTAGCAAAAGCCAACCCGCCAGAGTTTTTCGACCAGATTTATGCGTCTTTTCAACAAGCAGCCGTCCATGTTGGAGAGACGGTTGAGCGTTTCTACAAACTGGCAGGCTTTACCATCCGGTTAAGGTTTGCAGGTCATGCTTTAGTCTCTCCATTAACCTCTGCGTTAGCCCATTTACCGCAATCAACAGAGAAGCCAGACCTGACAATCTGCATCTGGGATAGCACCTCTACGCAGACTCCGATTCCACCTCCACCATGGCAGGGAGGACAACTGCAACAACGTGGAGAAATTTTAGGATTCAATACCGATCGCTTTTTGACCGCTTTTCAGTGGGGGTCAAACGCGCTGAGTTTGCTGGATCTTCAGGAGAATTTGGGGATTTTCTGGGTCAATAACGCGCAACTACTCCCGTATTGGGAGAGTGGCTCACCCTTGAGAACCATTTTGCATAGTTGGTTGAGTCAACGACAGGTGCAAATGGTTCATGCAGGAGCCGTTGGTTTATCGACGGGGGGTGTATTGTTAGTGGGCAAAGGTGGATCAGGCAAATCTACCACAGCCCTTTGCTGCCTTGACTCCGATCTGCTTTATGCAGGAGATGATTATGTTGCCATTACCCCCCAACCTGCGCCTCAAGTCTATAGCCTTTACAACACAGGTAAGAAACGAGCCAACGATATCGATCGCCTGCCAAGCTTAAAACCCATCATTACCAATCAAGAGCGGCTAGAAACAGAAAAAGCTCTTTATTTCTTGTATGAGCATTTTCCAGAGCGGATCATTGCTGGCTTTCCGCTCAAGGCGATTCTGATCCCTCGAATCACAGGCGGATTAGATACCTCACTCACACCTGTGTCTATGGTGACAGCCCTGACCGCTCTGGTTCCTAGCACGATCAAGCAACTCCCTAACGCAGGTCAAGCCGCTTGTCATTTGATTACTCAAGTTGTTCAGATGACTCCCTGTTATTCCCTCAATTTAGGGACAGATCTGCAACAAATTCCTCGCGTTATTTTAACTCTCCTGGAAGATATCCATGGCTCTGAATCAACCGCTTGTTAGTGTGATTATTCCGGTTTATAACGGGGCTGATTTTCTAGCGGGAGCGATCGCTGAAGTTCAGGCACAAAACTACGAGCCGTTAGAAATCATTGTGGTGGATGATGGCTCAACGGATAACACACGGGCGATCGCCCAACTGTTTCAGCCTAGTGTGCGCTATTTGTATCAGGAAAACCAGGGTCCGGCAGCAGCACGTAACTACGGCATCCGGTCTGCACAAGGAACGATCTTAGGTTTTTTAGATGTGGATGATGCCTGGTCTACTGACAAATTAAGGACGCAAGTTCAATATCTGATAGATCACCCGACAGTTGAAATTGTGCAGGGATTGATTCAACAGATGGAGTTAGTTGAAGACCGTGAAACAGGAAAAACAACGTTTGTAGCTGTTCACTCACCCTACAACTACATCAATTTGGGCAGTGCCCTTTATCGAAAATCAGTCTTTGAAACCGTTGGCTTATTTGATGAAAGTATGAGATATGGCGAGGATGTAGACTGGTTTTTTCGAGCCTGGGAAAACGGTATTTCTAAAGCTCTGATCCATCAAGTTGGGCTTTTTTATCGCAAGCATCGCCACAATATGACGGAGGGAAAACGGTTAGTAGAGGTTGGATTTGTCAAAATTTTCAAGAAACATTTAGATCGTTATCGGCAAAGCGGTCGAGATGTCAATCAAACACACGCTAGAGGTCCGAGTATTTCTCAATATATTGGAATGCCTCCGAATAGTTACAGCGTTTAGATAGAAATCAGGGATCGGCTATATAGCGATCCTATTTGATTTACAAACAATTCGTGAGCCTATAAATAAATTGGTATTTCAATGAATATTGCACCTCAAGTCAGTGTAGTTATCCCGGTTAAAAATGGCGAACGCTATTTGCGAACAGCAATCGAAAGCGTTCTCAATCAGACCTACTCCGCCTCCGAAATCATTGTTGTGGACGATCAATCCACTGATGACACATTGAACATTGCCCAGTCCTACACCAATGTTCAATGTGTTGCTGGTCCTGGATTAGGAAGTGCGGCGGCTTACAACCAGGGAATTACCGCTGCAACTGGGGAACTGATTGCTTTTCTCGATCATGATGACTACTGGGCTTCTGACAAACTGGCAGTTCAAATCAGCTATCTGATAAGCCATCCGGAGGTGCAATATGCGATCGCTGAGATGCAACTGTTTCTAGAGCCAGGGCATCCAATTCCACCCGGACTCAGACCAGAACTGTTAGAAAAACCCGTTGTGGCTCCTTTGCCAGGAACTCTGATGGCACGAAAAACAGTGTTTGAGCAGGTAGGTTTGTTTAACCCAACTCTCAACACGGCTGAGGATGTTGACTGGTTTGCCCGATGTCACGATGCCCAAATTGTTGGAGCGACCATTCCCCAGGTGCTTCTCCACAAGCGAGTTCATCAGACAAACCTGTCTTTTAATGCAACGAACAACAACCAAAACCTCTTGAAGGTTTTAAGAGCATCGATTCAGCGAAAACGACAGCTGCAACAGGAGTCATGAACCAATGATGCCATCTTCTCCATTCGTCAGTGTGATTATTCCGGTTTACAATGGCGATCGCTATCTGAGTGAGGCGATTGAAAGCGTCCTACAGCAGACCTATCAGTCGTTTGAAGTAATTGTGGTTGACGATGGCTCCACCGACAATACAGCGACCGTTGCACAGCAATTTGGAGACACGATTCGCTATCTGTATCAAGAAAATGGGGGAACCGCTGCTGCCCGAAACACAGGAATCCAGATGGCTCAAGGTGATTTTTTGGCTTTCTTAGATGCAGATGATCTCTGGCTAGAGCATAAACTCGCCGTTCAAGTGCGTGCCTTTGCAGAACAACCAACACTTGACCTTGTTTCTGGTCAGGTTGAACAGTTCTTTAGCCCAGACCTCCCCCCCGATGTGCAAGCAACGCTTCACTGTCCTTCTGATCCGATTCCAGGTTGCATTCCTTCGGCTCTTTTAATCAAACGGCAGGCATTTGACCGAGTAGGAAATTTTTCTACCGTCTGGAAAGTAGCAGAGTTTCCAGATTGGTATGCTCGCGCAACGGAGACAGGGCTTGTCACTCACACTCTTGCCGATGTTGTTGCTAAACGACGTATACACGCAACCAATAAGGGAATTCAGCATAAGCAGACGGCTCAACTAGAGTATGTTCGGATTCTGAAAGCCGCACTCGATCGCAAACGGGCTAACCAGTCATCCCACGAACCAACCCACTAGTGTTGCGAACACAAAGTTCTGCAATGTAGGGGGTTTGGGGGCGAAGCCCCCAAGAAGGGGTTTCACCCCTTCACCCCTTTCAAAACTTATTTTTTGCTGTACTAGGTTAACCAGTTACTATGCCTGACACTATCACACTCCCTCCAGATTCCCATCAGTTGCTTCTCAAAGCTGCCTGCTGTTCCAATCAAGTGGGCCTTAAAGCTTGGCAAGAATGGCAGGGGCAGGTAGACATCGAGCAATTAGACTCAGAATCCTATCGGCTGCTGCCCCTACTTTACAAGAATCTTGCTACAAACCAGATTCAGAGCCATGAGATGACACGGCTTCAGGGAGTTTATCGACGACACTGGTATAGTAATCAGCTGAGGATTCGGGAACTCACCGATATTTTGCAAGCATTTGAGACGGCAAATATCCGCTGCTGTGTTGCAGGAGATGCCGCACTGTTGCCCTACTACGGCTCTGATTTGGGAATGCGTCCGATCGACCAATTAGATGTTGTAGTTGCGCCTCAAGACGGACTCAAGGCTATTCAAGTTTTAGCCAGGTTAAATTGGCATGCCAGGGTTGAACTTACAGATTCTTTTATGGCACTCCATTCCAAAATTGGACTGTGGAATGCTTCGCATCAGCTTCTGCACCTGCATTGGCGAATGTTTGGCAGTGATGTATCCGCTGCCCAGGACGATGGGTTTTGGCAAACAGCAGCAGTTGTGTCACTGAACCAAAACTCCATTCGCACACTCAATCCCATTGCTCAAATTCTCCACATTTGTACCCGCATTACCGCTGCTGATGGGGCGATCGCACCCCTTTGGATAGCAGATTTTGCAAAAGTGGTGAGTTTTAACCCATCTGAAAACTTCTGGGAATCATTGATTCAGGCTGCATCTAAGGCTCGCCTCATGTTACCTCTACGACAGCTGATCAATGCTGGAGCGACTATTCTGGAGCCCCTTCCGGCTTCTCATATTAACCGTATCCAATCCGTACCTCTCTCGCCGTTAGAGTGGCTAGAGCAGCAATTTGGCGGAGTATTGGGGCGATCGCCCCTTTCCAGGTATTTTCAGTATCTCAGACAGGCAGACTCCAGTCAGGGAGGGGCAAATCCTTCGGTGATGAGTCTGCTCCACTATTACCAGCAATCGTGGGGATTAAAGCAACCCTGGGAGGTTCCGCTTCACGGGGTGGTTCGGCTCGTTCGTTTTGCGTGGAGCGTTCGTAGCCTAAAAGTTAAATCGTAAGGATTATGAATTACAGCTTTGGTCAGAAAGCTTAAAGCAAAAGCAATAGCTCAAACCCTGATGCTGGGGAGGCTTTCTGACTTGCCTCCGCCCCACCGAATGTGGCTACAGCTAGATCTCTCACAGATGTTTGTCATTCATCCTTGAAATGGGTCTGGCTATTCTCGAACCAACTGCTTGCCACGGGCCTGAAGAATGAGCCGTACCGGACGCAGCAGATAATACAGCAGGGGCGGAAAGGTTGATCGAGGGTACATCTGCCAATCCAGCGTAGTAGGAGTCATCGCGATACGACTGAAGTAACGAGCTTTATCCAGCCATCGCTCCCGAATTTTTAGATGAAATTGAGTAGCTCTAAAAGGTTGCTGAGATGCATGATTGGCAAACAAAGCGGTAGCCGTTTCCTCCGCCAGGGCGGGTAGAACTGTATCAGCCGCGATCGCCTCCTGAATCATGGGCGGGAGGGACGTTCCCAGCAACATCTGTGCCAACAACAACCCCAACAACACAAGCCGTTGCCCGCCCAGTTGCTTGGCCCGATTCATCAGGAATGGCCAATCTAACTCTGGATGAGTGTGAATCAACGCCGCAATGTCACAGACACGAGCAAGCTTGTCCCAGCAATCTTTGCTACCATGCCCGCACAACAACAGCAACGAGTTTTCGGTGGATAGCTTAGTGACCTCTTCTCCCAAAATTGACACCGTTTCCAGGTTTTGCCAGAGAGCAGGTGAGTCTATGGAAAATGCAAAATGCTTGGGCATGACACGCCAATGGAGTTCGACTACGGTCTGGCTTGATTGACGCACAAAAGGATATGCACATTCACGAATAAACCGATGAATCTGGGGCGATCGCACAAATAGTTCATATTGTGAGTCGGTCAGAGTTGCCCGTTCAATTTTCATGCGATCGCCCATCGTCATGAACCAATCCCTCGCCCGAACTAAGTCAACTTCTGGCACCAAAATATCTAGATCACTAAACTGTCGTCGTGCCAGATCTCCATAGGCTGAAACTGCCATTTCGGGTCCCTTAAATGGCAACGCTAAAATACCTTGTTGCCGCAGTTCATTCAAAAGGGTCAACAGTTCGCGGGTTCGCATCAAATTGCGAATTCCGTTTGCTCGAAACTGCTGTTTCAACGGAAGCAGGATTTTGGCAGGAACGCGATCAGCGCAATAACGACTAATGTTTTCGTAAACTAACGGCATCACACTATGACGTTCTGCCAGTTGAGTCAAATGTGACCAATCAATTACTTGGGACGATTGAAGAATCGCGTGAAGCATCTCTACTGCTGATGCTTCTAAATGGGGACGTGACAGAAGTAACAACAGCCTGATTTCCGGTGCAACGCTACTAACAAACAGATTTGCAGAACAATTGAGGGGTGTATAAGAAGCCTTTCTGTTCACCATGGTGTAGCAAAATGCCTGTACAACGTTGAGATTGATTGTTGATGAAACTAAACACAAGAATATAGATTCGGCTCTATCCTTTTGCCAGGTTCTTCCTTGCGTAACTCTACATTCAATCCTATAAATGAATATCTCTATCGTATGTAGTATCCAGTGAGGAAAAGATAAACTAACGGATTAGCATTATGAATGCTGTGTGATTTTTTATATCCAGCGTGTTCACAAATCGTGTTTACAGACAGGTTGTGAACAAGAGATGTGTAACTCTAAAAATTGAATTGGTATGACCCTTCAGCCTCAGTCCTCAGTCCTCAGCACTCAGTCCTCAGCACTTTTCTATAACTGCGGTTTCAACTACCAAACTCCTTATCCCGAATTCACATTATCCATTAGGATTTCTGGAAACCGTTTTGCTGAACTCGCTGTCTGTATTTATTTCTTAACTGTACAAAAATAAAGAAGAAGTCCTTACTCCAACGTAAGCTCTTTCAAAAAAACGAGTCTCCCTATACTCTAGAAATCGTTTACACCTCTCATGACGATAGGAACCGAGCAAATGGCATTGCTAAACGGAAGAATTGCACTGGTGACAGGGGCAAACGGTGGCATTGGGCAATATTACATCCAGGGATTGCAAGCGGCTGGAGTCAGTCGCATTTATGCAGGGGCACGCAATCCCGACAGTTTGCAGGCGATCGCAGCTACTGACCCCAATCGCATCATTCCCATTGCCCTCGACATCACCGATGATGCCTCTGTTCAAGCGGCAGCAGAGACATATCGAGATGTGGATTTGCTGATTAACAATGCGGGAGTCGGGTTTAATCAGCGGCTCATCCCAGGGATTAGCTTTGACAAAATACGCTCAGAGATTGAGGTCAATTATTTGGGTACGGTGCGCATGTGTCTTGCTTTTGCTCCTGTGCTCAAAGCTAATGGAGGTGGGGCGATCGTCAATATGTTGACTATTTTGGCAAAGGTTAATTTCCCCCTTAATGCCTCTTACAGTGCTTCTAAAGCGGCTGCACTTTTAGCCACTCAAGGGATTCGGGCTGAGTTAGCTTCGCAGGGAACGCTCGTCGTTGGAGTCATGCCAGGGACAGTGAATACAGGCATGAGTAAGGATTTTCCACCACCCAAGGTTGACCCAGAAGAAGTGGTGCGGGTGGCATTGCAAGCGGTTGTGGATGGCGTAGAAGATGTTTATCCCGGTGAGCAAGCACAGGAGATGCAAGCCCAACTCCTCCAGGATCCAAAAGCCCTTGAAAAAGCCATGGCAGCCATTCTGGCGGGTTGAGTTAATGGTAGGCTTAGGAACGGTAGTTGTATGAAGGACGGGTCGTGCGAAAACTTTATTTCCTGCTTCCGGGGACAGGCAGTCGGTTTGCCTGCGGTGGATTGTGGGCAGAGTTAAAGACCTTTGAGTTAGCTCGGCAGATCTGTCCCGCAGAGGTTGTTACCTATCGTCAGCGCGAAGCCAACACGCTCTTTTTGGATGACGTATTGCAAACCCAATCCCTGGATGATGTCATTTTTGTCATTAGTTGGGGGTTTGATGTACCCAAACTCGCTGCTCGTCTAGCCCGCCACTGTGTGGTCTATCACGCTCATAGCGCAGAGTATGGGTTCAAGTTGCCTTCCCGTGTTCCTATCATTACCGTGAGCCGCAGCACAATGGGTTATTGGGGACAGCGATCGCCCCATTCGCTGATCTACTACTTGCCCAACCACATCTCTGAAAACTTCCGCAATCTGCATCAACCACGTGATATCGACGTGGTAGTGCAGGCTCGCAAGTCGTCGAGTTACCTGCTAAAAGAGTTAATTCCCGCCTTAAAACAACACAGCCAGGTTTATGTCGTGGAGTCCTTTATTGATGATCTGGCAGGGCTATTTAACCGAACCAGGGTTTATCTTTATGACTCTTCTGAATATTGGGCGTTGCAAGGGGTAACTGAGGGGTTTGGGCTGCAACCGTTAGAGGCGATCGCCTGTGGATGTCGGGTGTTTTCCAGTGTCAACCATGGGCTGTCGGACTATCTCGATCCAGGGTTTAATGGCGAAAAGATTGCTGGATATTCCAAAGAATACGATGTCCAACGCATTCTCAAAGCGTTGCAAAGCCCACAACCCGTTGAGCCGGATGAGTGGCTGAAAGAATATCGTGCAGCAAACATTACTCAACGTCTGACAGTGATCTTAGGAGCGATTAATGAGTTCTTCGACTACCGCTCTCAGGGACTCGCCCCCATTCAAGACTTAACATCTACACGGTTGTTAAAGCTCCAGGTTGAACAGTGGATAAATAAGGTTCAACGCAAATTAAAATCGCGTCGTTAACTGCATACCTCGGAAAGACTCATAAATACGTAGCAACAGAAGTCGTTAAAGGACATCCCCCATGAAGTTGCTGCAAACTGGATTAATGCTCGGTATGGTGCTGGTTACGGCGATCGCCTCTCCCATCAGTGCATCTGCGACTCGTGCCCCAAAGCCTGTTCAAAACATTTTGCCCCTTCCATCGCAGTCTACTCAGACTAACTCTGATTTAGCGATTCAAGATGCGATCGCACAGGGGGTAACCGCACTCGATGCAGGTGAATATAACGATGCGCTGGTTGCCTTTGATCGTGTGATCCAACTCGATCGCAGCAATGCCATGGGCTGGATGGGACGGGGTTATGCCCTGAATGGTTTGGGAGATTTTAGCGAAGCGATGGCGGCATTTCAGCAAGCGGTGCGCTTTGATCGCACGTTGTATGGAGCCTGGGTCGGTTTGGGCATTGCGACCGATGAAAATGGTAATCCAGAACAAGCATTAGCCGCTTATGAGCAAGCGATTCAAATCGATGCCACTCGCTTTCGTGTCTGGTATCACCAGGGGGTAACATTGCTGCGCCTGCAACGTTATGAGCAATCGCTGAATTCATTTAATCAGGCATTACGAATTGAGCCAGAGCATGAGTATTCCTGGTATCAGCGCGGCTTTGTGTTGGGAGAATTGCAACGCTATCCAGAAGCACTGGCTTCGTTTGAACGAGCGATCGCCATTAACCCTGAGAATGCCTGGTCGTGGTATTACAAAGGATTGGCGTTAGCAATTACCAATCGCCCTGAAGAGGCAATCGACGCTGTGAAGCAAGCCTTGAGACTCGCCCCTGATTTTGAAGAAGCCCGCACCCTGTTGAACGAATTGCAGGCGATCGCCACCAACCAGCAACCGCTATCCCAGTTAAATTAATCTGAACTTGGGACAGGGGTTTTGGTGGTTAAACCCGCCGTGATCGCAGCGAAATATAGCATTCTTCTGCACAACCAGAGCAGGGCGTGTTTTAGCAGTGGTTAAATCAGAATTTGGAAAAAGGATAAGAACAACATCACCTCGTCTGAAGGTTAGTTTTGGCTGTATCGTAGTCGTCATAGATACTCATTTCTGGGCTATTCCAACCATCTGCGAAAGTTATCAGACTGGCTCGCAACACCTCAGCCTCAGCTTGATTAATACTTTGAGAAGCTAAATCAATTGGCTGTCCAACAATAGGTGAGGGTGAATCTTCAGGACTGAGCCAAGATCCAATTGAACTCATAGGGCGATTACTCCGTAGGGGGAACTGCTTCGCACCGCGCACAACCACTTCTCTTTAATCACATCTGGAAAGGCAAGGGGCGATCATCTTCCGTCCTTTAAAACACGTTTAGTCTTCTCTGCCTTCACACAAATTTATAATCTACGTTCTATTAAACGTCTTGTCATATCTTCAACTACGTTCTCATTTAAAGTGAAACCGTCAAATACCTCAAACAAGGGTTGTACAGCTTGGTTTACGTACTGCGGCAAGGATGATAGAGGAGTGTCAAGTGGTAAATTCACAAAGGTAGTAACTTCATCTTGATAAGCAAAATAATGTTGGGGAATCCATCGACGAGGATTAGCCCACGCACTGAGTTTCCGTCCTTTTAATCTAGTCCATTTGAAGGCAAAAGCAAGGCTAGTTTTCTCGATTAAGCAACCCATAGCTTTTGCAAAAGCTAAGCCAACTGCAATCGCTTCAGCAACTCGAATAATAGTTAGACCAAAGTCTAAAGCTGTTAGTTTCTGAGGTGAGCTGTCGCTCACCTTAACATCATCCTCAAGCAGTCTTCTTACAAAGAATTTTCCTCTTGGGTCAAGTCTAGTGAAATCTCTTAATCCATAAGAGAGTAATGCTTCCCAAACTCCATTAATTACATAAGGACGATCTTTTTCACCAATATGGCGGCTATCCCGCCATATTGGCCAACCTGTGTAATCAGGATTACTAGAATTTAACAAATTAAGAAACTCCTGATTAGTTGAATGGTGTGGCACTTCGCCTATCAAAATGAGTCCTACTTCCCAAGCTCCATGTTCTGGCAAAGTAACTTTTCGATCTTCTAAAGCCTGTTGATAACGAGACTCACTTTCTTGAAGGTATTCTGTTAGTAAATCCTCAGTAGATATTTTTGGTTTAGAGTTTTCAATGAGTACAGCAGTTAAATTGTTTAATTGTTCTAAACTTATTCCACTAAGATGTCGTCGTATAAATCGACCAATATCTGCTTCACGATTATCAAAACAAACTTCCATGAGCCTATCCCAATCTTTTGGTTTTGCCTGTGTTGTGCTGGGTACATTGTTAGAGGACAGCGAACGTACATAGACTGTATCAGCACGAATCAGAAATTTTTCATTACACGAAAAATCTGATTTTGCAGCTACAGGAGTTTTAACACCTGTAGGTATAATGATTACTGGAAAATCTTGTTCATCTCGCCGTGGAAACTCTACAGCTACTTCAAACTGCTCAGAAGAATACTTAGTGATCATCCCCTGAATTTTATCAATGTGAAATATTTCTCTCACATTGCATGGGGCATCATTAAAAATTGGCTCTAAAGTATTGTTATCGAACCCAATTATCATATATCCACCACCATAATTACGCATCGCGAGAGCGGTTTTAACAATTTTTGCGATACCATCAGGTTGGTCAGGATCAATCCATGCTTTTAGTTCAACAGCAAGGCTTTCTTGAGGTTGTTGAATCAGTTCTTGTATTCTTGCGAAATCGACTTCCATAGCTTGAAGTAGTTGGTTGCATTACGTTGGTTTAAAGACAAAGGTTTTAGCTTCTATAAGCACTTCAAATCTAAACTAGTTTACTTACTTGACGCTTTTCAACGTTTTTCAGTATTCACATTTTACAAAGAAAAAACTCAAACAGAGAATTTGTTCAAATTCTCTCTCCTCAATTGGTTGATAACTAACTAGCAAATAATCCGAGGAGTACGACGCAGGAACCCAGGGTTGTGTAGACGGCTCTACAAAACCAGTTCAGGGTGTCGCTGGGGCGTTGGCGAAGCATGGGTTGTGTGAGGTAATAGGCGATCGCCGCGACAGCAATTCCCAATAGCGATAAGGCACTACTTAACAACAATGCAGTTGACCCAGACGCAATAACAATCAGCGGCACAAACATCAATAACCAGCTTTCGCAGACGTAAGCCACTACTCGCAGCAGATTTGTTTTGTGCCAATAGTTTAGGGGCGACAAGCCAGCAATACAGATCACTGTGAGGTTAGCGGCAAAAGCAAGCGTGTAGGGATAGATCAACTCTGGGTGATTGGTTAGCCGATAGAGTGCCAACCAGAGCAGCCCTCCTGCGGCTACACTTAGCACTGCGTAAACGTTGTGAACCCGCTCCCATTGACGGGTTGGGGTAAAGTCAGTCTGAGTGCTGGGGTCAGCGGGAAGCCAGATCATCACCTGCCGTTCCAGGGGAGTGAGGGGGGTTTTGTGTTGGTCAACCCACAGAATCAGAAATGGGTAGCTAATGAGTAGAATCAATGGTGCCATCAGCCATTGCCATCCGCCCAGTGACCAACTCAGATAGCCAATGAAAGCCGTTCCCAGCAAGGCACTGTCATTGAGTGTGGTGCGGCGTCGCCAGACCAATACAAACGTAACCAGTACTGCGGTCACCACAAAGCGAATCAGCAGGGCAGTGACATCCATTTCTAAATGGGTTTTGAGCAGAATGAACCCACCCAACGGAATGAAGAGATTGTCTAACCCACTCCAGGCGATCGCCTCCAGCAGCATCACCAACAACCCCAAAATCATCGCAATCAGCAGGGTTTCTGCCCGTCCCGTTGGAGTGGCTAATAGCAACGGCACATGCACACTAAAAAACGCCAGCATGAAAAAAGTAATTGACCCTTCCGCACTTTTTTGTCCATCCGTTGCGGCATAGCGCAATTTGCCGTAGTGCACTCCCACGACTGCTGCGACCGCATCTGCCAGCGTGAGAATCAACATGGGAATGCAGAACAACAGTGGATCGCCATCCGATAATGCAAACAGCAACGCCACCGAAATCGGGAAGTAAATTTCACCGAGCGATCGCCGTTTAACACCCCCCAACACATTTCCCAATGTGCTTTTCAGAGGGGAATAGGAGCGCAATATCGACAACCAGGCGATCGCCAATCCCGCCAGGATAAACACGGGCAATGGCTGATCAAACAACCAGGGAAACGTTAGCGTCATCAACCCCATCGGGATATGCAACCCCTTACGAATGAACTCCGGATGCGGTGAAAACCGATGTTGCACCACTCGCAGCCCAACCATTAGCCCTAACAAAAAGGCAAGCACCAGAGCCATGTTGAGCCAGGGATTTGACATAAGAAAGAAAGGATAAAGGATGAAGGATAAAGGATAAAAAAGAAGAAAGAAAAAAGCAGAAAAGAAGGATAAAAGACTTGCTGTCAGTGTTAGTCGAATTATCTCGCCTATAACTCTAGCGTGGACTAATGGTGCGAAGTGCCAAAGCACACTAGAGGAGGGTTTCAGTTCACTAGAGTGGACTTTGTGGGTTAGCCCGTCATTAATGCGTAGGCGAGTGGAAACTGGGACAGACACGCTTTAATTTATAATCCCGTTTCACCCTTTAGTGTTTATCCTTGCCCATCCAGTCTTATCCTTTAGCGTTTATTCTTTATCCTTTCTTTCATATCACTTCCTCCACAACAAACGCACTGTAAAAGAAGGCTTTGTCTTGAGCATACAGAGCTTGAGCCAGATCGGTGAGGGGTTGGAGTTGATCTGCCATACTGTCGGGGCGCGATCGCGGTGCGAGCATGTTCCAGTAGGCAAGGCGAGCCTGGGGACGACTGGCGTTGATGAGACGTTGCAGGAGTTGGTGGTAGTTGGCAGGCGAAAGGTATTCAAAGATGTCGCTGAGGTTGTAGCGATCGATCGCGTTCTCGCCAATGTCGCTTAAAAAATCCTCTACAGAACTGCATCGCCACTCTAAACGATCGAGGTTGGCGCGAATGGCGTCAAAGTTTTCAGGGTGCAGCGCATAGGGCAGTGCGGTGGTGTGTCGTCCGGTGAGAATCCATTGCAGATAGGGGTTCTCAGCAGGGTTCAGTTCCGTCAGGGCATAGCGGGTTCGCTGCAAAATGCGATCGGCGACGTTGCCTTCAACGTATTTGAAGAAACTGGGGTCACGTCCGGCACGACCCATGACAAAGCGAGAAAAAAAGATGCGAAAGAGCGATCGCCACTGCCAGGTATCCCACTCGCGTTGGTAGAATTCTCGTCGTCGAGTTAAGCTACCCCCACTGAGTAACTGCTCCACTCGCTGCCGATTGTGTACCAGCGGCAATACCCACCGACGAAACAGTTGAAAGTACCGTTCAAACTTGCCTGCATGACCAATACCGCGATCGATTTCAGCCGAATGACTGTCCCAGAAATAACGTGCATCGGGGGAAAGTTGCGATCGGCAACGCCGATACAGATCTTGGCGATCGCGTCCATCACCAGAACCAATCAACACTAACAACTCGGTGTGGCTTAACTCCCGATAAGCTGCAATGCGCAGTTCCAGACACGCCAGTTGCGCCGGACTCAGATCAAGGGCAATCACCCGTTGTGGGCTGCGGCTGAGTAGAGCCAGGGTGTTGTCTCCAGCAGAGGCGATCGACAGACACACATGATGCGGTTGAATGTCGAGAGCCTGCACCAGAATGTCAGCATCTTCCCAGCACTGGGCATAGCGGATCTGCTCAAACGTGGCGCGATCGGCAATTTCACTGCCCATGGGATGCCTCAACCGATTTGGCTTCCAGGGGAATAGGCTCCAGTGAGGGTGTCTCCACAGGCTGAAACTCTGTAGGATTGGTCGTTTCAACCGTTGCTTCAGGGGTTGGGTCAATTGGCGAATGAACGACCTCCAGACGACGCACCATGCCTGTACTGCCGTCCATCTCAACCCAGTCACCATCCTTTAGCCATTGCATTACACCTGCCAGAGAGACGATCGCCGGAATGCCCATCTCCCGTGCCACGATCGCCGCATGTGAAAGCAAACTACCCCGCTCGACCAACAACCCTGCGGCAGCAGGAAACAGCATGATCCAACCGGGGTCAGTGCGCTCGGCAACGAGAATGCTGCCTTTTCGCAATTCCGCCGTTCTGGGGTCGGTGATCACCTGCACTTGAGCACGGACAATACCGGGGCAGCAACCCATTCCCTGAAGGCTCACCGTATCAGCAGCAGTCGTTGCAAGGGTTGAGTGACTGGAGGATAACTGCAAGATGAAGGGGTGAACTGTTCCGCGAGTCTGGAAGCGATCGGGCGGTGCCGATTGGCGGCGATATCGTTCAAACTCGGCTTGCCGAACGGCGACTAATCCTTTCAAGTCAGTACAAGTCGTAGTGCCGTCGATGAACCCTAACACTTCCTCGACATTGAGATAGAAAACGTCTTGAGGCGAGGTGAGTTGATCTAGCGCATAGAAGCGTCGTCCCAACTCCAGAAACAGGCGACGCACCCGACCAAACAGCCGAGTCCGCTCAAATCGCAGGTTTTCGCGATCGCGCACACGGGCACGAGCATTGCTCAAAACCCAGTTAAACAGCCATCGTTTAAGAGGATTCTTTTGCAGGGCTTGGGCAACGATCAGTTCGGCTTGTTCGCGCAGAGGGGTGTGGGGAATAGGAGAGACGTGATTAACTGCGTCTGTACTGGCAGATGGGGAAGTGGCGAGGTTGCCGATCGACCGCAAGAGCAAGAGGGGGTTGTCGTGAAGGGTTTGGCTTTCGAGTTTGAGTTCCTCCAGGCAGCGATCGCCAAACTTCGCCAGATACGCCTCATACTGCTGATGAAAGGCAGGCACTGTGGGGATGTGTTGCAGGATTTGTGGCAGTGACCCGGTTCGCAACAGGTCTACAAAAACTGGATCGTTGCTGATAGTTTCTGCCATTTGGCGCACTCGTTCGGCGGGTTCTGCGCTGATCATGCCGCCTTCACTGCTAATCAGGTCATTCTGCAACGTTCCAGCGGTATCGTTACACCAGGCGATCGCCAGTTTTCGCAATACGCCATAAAAAATCATGGCAAAAAAGTCGTTGATCAAGGGCGCATCCCAGCGCGTTAGCAGTTGCCGCTCCAGCATGTGATAGTATGCCGCCAACTCATCGGGACGCATCGTTTCCAACTGGCTCTGGGGTAAGCTAAGGGCGCGATCGAGCCGTTGATAAAAGCGACGAATCTGTCGAGGTAGCGTGATCAGGTTGCGGAGCAGTCCCACGATGCTGTTGACCAGGCGCAAGCTATCGCGCAATTTGTCCGTCAGTGTTGCAGCGGTCAACGTGGTTAAGACATCGGCGGGCAACTCTTCCCGCACCCCCATCATCTGCTCCATAAAGCGGCGATTGACGGTGAATCCGGGGAGCAACGCCAGTACTCGATACCAACTCAACAGATTGTAGTAAATCCGTCCCTGAATCAGCCCCAACATGCGACGAAAGGTGATGTCATGATCGGCGATCGCCCCTTTTGACACGCCCATGATCCGGCAAAACTGCCGATAAACCTCTTCGTAGGCTCGACGGGCAAAGGAAAAGGTCAACGGCGTGGTGACACCGCCATAGCTCTCGACGATGTTGCTGTTGTCCCATAGGGTGAGTGCGCCATCCGGGTCAGCAATCTTGACCAGGTTCGTGATCGGTCGTGCTTGAAGTAAATACAACTCTCCCTGTTCGATCGCCCACTCAATATCTTGAGGACGCTCAAACCGTTGCTCTACATCCCGTACCAGACGAGCGATCACCTGCACCTGCTCATCCGTCAGAGTTGGTTCTTCTACCAGTTCATCGGCTATGGGAACAGGGGCGACCGTAACCGAGCCATCTTGCTCAATCAGCCGATGAGCAACGGTTTTGCGGGCGAGATAGCGGTGAATCACCTGTCCCCGGCGATCGACCTGAAAGGTATCGGCATCTACATCGCCGGATACCAGGGCTGTGCCCAAACCATACACCGCTGAAATCACTGCCACTCCTCGCTGCCCGGTAACCGGATTGGCACTAAACGCGACACCTGCCACATCTGCGTTGACCATGCGCTGAATCAACACTGCTGGCGGTGAGGGCAGAGAGGTGAGTTGGTTTTCCTGTCGATACGCTAAAAGGCGATCGCCAAATCCCGATCGCCACACATCTGCCACTCGTGCCGCTACCTGATCCAGGGGTACGCCCAAGAAGCTCTCCAACTGCCCTGCAAAGGAGTGGGTCGCTCCATCCTCATCCACAGCAGACGATCGCACCGCGACTCGTTCCCCGTTGGGACAAAGCGTTTGTAGAGCTTTCATTAACTCAGCTTGAGCAGTCTCACTCAGGCGCAAGTTCCGCAGAGCCTGATCAAGATCACCGGATTGCAGTTGCTCCCGTTGTTGTGGGGTGAGGCTGTGTTCAAATGCCTGAGGTGAGAGTACAAACCAGGCGGGCACTGGGAAATTATACTGAACGAGGGTTGTTAGGGCGTTGGCTTTGCCACCCAGTTGCCCCAAAGTGGCATTAGATTGGGTCGCATTCATAATGCATGTCATGGGAAAAATCCTTTGCAATTCACCGATGGGCGAGCACATTGCTCACCCCATTTGACGAGTTTGAATCAACGAGCGATGCGAAGCAGTTTCCCTGTTGGGGTATTTGTCGTTTCATAGCTTGCTATTGCTCGTAACATTCCCTAAACATTTCGCAGTATCAACGGCAGTAAACCCAAACTTAAATACACCACGAGTGACCAGACTCCTGAAACCTGCTCGACCCACTTTGCTGATTGAGTGGTTGGGCGCACCATAAAACGCCACGCCACAAACACAGCTATGGTTAATAACAACAGCATCAACAGGATAACCGGAATTGTAAAGCGAACATGCATCGCCGCAATCACCGTAGACAGGGTGAGCAACCAGAGAATGCCAAGCCAAATCATGACAGCTTTCTGGCGACCCCAGAGGGCAGTGTAAGTTTCGACCCCTTTTTCTTCGTCTTTGGGGGCACGAATCTTCCGCCCGATTTCTAACATAATTCCACCCAAGAAGCTGACTACCAGAAACCAGAGCACACCGGGCGGGGCAAACCAACTGCCGTTGATCCAATCACAGGCAGTGGCATACAGCGCAATCAACGGCATGATCACCATGTGGCTGATCAGGTAAATGGGGGGGTGGGATTTAAGCCAGCCTGGTACAAAAAACTCATAGGTCATCAACGTCATGTAGCCCCACACCAGTGCCAGCATTAGGACTAATCGAGGGTCAACCGCGATCGTTAACCCCAGTTGAATGGCAGCAGCAGCGATCGCCAATCGTCCCAGTTCTTTCAGAGTGACCAATCCACGAGGCACCGGGCGGTAGGGGCGATAGCGAAAGTCATCTTCATAATCTTTAAACTCGTCCGCAATACGGAGTTGCAAAAAAAATAAAAAAACCACTAGAAAAGCAATCACCCCTGAGCCAACTGTTTGCCAGAGTGAAAACCCTTCCAGTTCCCATATGGGTCTTGAGCGTTGTGCCAACAATGGATCAAAGATTCGCTCTCGCAACAACACTGAATAACAAACAGCTGAGAGACTAAAGATTGCAATCAGTAGACCATTTTTGATAACTGGAAATCGTTCCTGCTGATACACCCACCATCGATTAAGCATGGCTTGCATAGTCGCCCTCGTCACCTTGTTCTGATAGTCGTTCGTGACCTGATACTTGTCCGTGATCTGATATTTTTCCGCGTGCCAACCGTTGATGGGCACGGGTAAATTCCCCCGAACACAACGCCCCAATGATAGATAACTCTCCGGCTAAGAGGAGCGATGCGCACACCTCAGCAAAGGCTCTGGCGTTGCCTGTACCTGCCAATCCCAAAATCTCTAGACATGCCTGCTGACTGGGAAGCCCCGTCCCTCCACCTACCGTCCCCACGATTAAATTGGGGAGGGTGACTGCGGCATAGAGTTCATCAGCAGGTGTAACCTCAAATCGAGTCACCCCAACAGCGGATTCAGCGACACAGGCTGCATCTTGACCACAGGCAATGTAGAGAGCAGCCAACCCGTTTGCGTAGTGACCCTGAACGCCAATCGTGCCTGTTAGAGTGCCCCCGATCGCTGACATGCGCCAATACTCGACCATTTGAGCCGGAGTCGCATGGAGGCGTTTTTGCAATACCGTTGTCGGAATGGTGACCTCTGCGGTCACTTTTTTTCCTCGCACCGAGAGAAAGGATTGAGCACTGGCTTTTTTGTCGCCAGACAGGTTTGCCTCTACAAACCAATGTTGGGGTTGGATGGGAGAATGTTCCCGAATGTAGTCACAAATCGCCTGGGTAGCGATCGTTACCATGTTTTGTCCGGCAGCATCCCCTGTGTTGAATTGGAAGTCGAGGTAAACGTGGTTTCCCTCAACTGTAATCCGCATATCCGTCAGCTTGCCATAACGGGTAGTAGACTCAGCCGCATATTTAAACGCTTCCTGTTGGGCGATCGCCCACAACATAAACTTGCCCACCTCCGTCACCGTGCGAAAGGCAAATCCCGGTGCTCGACTCACCCCTTCATTCATCAGTAGAGCCGTGCATCCGCCCACCTCCGTCAGCAGTTGTGCCCCCCGGTTATAGGAAGCAACCAGAGCCGCCTCAGTCGTCGCTAACGGTACGTAATAACTGCCTTGAGCAAACAAGCCATTGACCTGAAGGGGTCCGGCAATCCCCACCGGAATTTTCACCGTCCCAATAAAATTTTCGATGTTGCGGCGATAGCACTCTGCCTGCACCAATGTCTGCGGATCTAATACAGCGGATTGAGTGTCAGGAGCCGCATTCAACACCTGCCAACGCCGAGCGATCGCCTCTGGAGTGAGACGCGACCCTCCGGGCATTCTAGCGGGGGATGGGGTCAATTTGGGTTGTAGTCGATCTTCGAGTTCTTGAACCGTGTGCGATCGCAGCAACTGTTCTAGATAGGTGCTGACATGGCGATAGTGGGTTGACATGAACCGAGCTTCCTTTTGCCCACGGGTTACAAAATAGACAGTGGGAGATATGTCAACTGTAGGCTTGATTTACTTTAGCTAGCGAGAACCTGTGACAGCCGATCAAGCTGGAACACAGATTCAAAGTGTAACAAAGCATTCAATCGCGATTGTACAGGAAAGCTTGGCACATATCTTAGGGTCAGAAGGGTTTAGAGAGACGCGATTAATCGCGTCTCTCTAAACCCTTATCCATCTACCAAAAGCGATCGCGTCAAAATACTCATCACCTCACCCGGAGTTGCCGCAGGTAATAACGGACTCCACTCGCCCACTTCGGCAAACCCCAACCGATACAGTGTGTGGATTGTACCTGTGACCCCTCTACGCGAGCCAATCACCAGAATCCGCAGTGATTCGCGGTTGGGCAGATCTTGTTCGGTAAGAGAACCTAACCCTGGATTGGGGTTGGAGTTGGGAGTGGGAGTAAAACTAGCCGTGCAACCGATCGAAAAATAGCTATGCATGGAGTTAATCTGTTATCAGTTATTTTGACAGATTACCTGTTAGCATGTATTTTGTAAATAGAGTGATTTGGTTTTGAGGTTATGACCGTAGCCACCTTGAATGGGGTGGAGGCAAGCCAGGAAGCTCCTCCAAAATCAGTGTTTGAGCCGTTGCCTTTGTCCTAAGCTTTCTAACCAAAGCCATACATCCAAATCTGTTTAATGAACCGTAGGGACTGTAGGCATGGGTTTTGCTCTTAAACCTCGCTAAATCCAGGGGTTATCTGCTAAACCCACCCATACAATGTCGCGATCCTTCATCCGACTTGAGGTTAGGTTTTGGGCGGAATATCAGTCTGTCCGTATTTGAAACCTGCTTGTTCGGCAACCATTGTGAGGTATTTGGAGGTTGATAGCCGGGGATCATACACGCTAGTTTCCCAATCACTGACGGTTTGTTGCCGTACCCCCAGTTTTTGGGCAAATTCCACCTGCGACAGCCCCATGTGTCGCCGCAACGCTTTAATCAACTCCGCATTCCACAACACCGTGTCGCCAACCCGTTGTATCGCGTATTCTGTCGAAGGTTTACGAAAGGTGACACTTTCATGGGCAACATCGATCGCCTCGACCAAGTAACCCGCCATCATCCAGGCAGATGCCTGCAATGCGCCTTTGGTGCGATTGCTCCACCAGGCTTTTTGACGACGCGCCGAGGTGGGCAATTCATCGCCAATGATGGTTTCAATCTCAGTAAAGGTGAGGGTTATCTCAGGGCGATCGCTCCGACGCAAATAGTTCAATAGCGGCTCGTACTTATTGCCACCCTTCATACGGTTCTTTTAACGAATGGACAGTTCAAAAAAGTGTCACTTCAGGAGTATCGAATTTTTGACCTAATGCAGTATTGTATTAAATGTGAGGAGTGATTCAACGAAAAAGCCCTTGGAGTCGAAACACGGTCAGACGCCCAAGGGCTTTTTTTAATGGCTTTAAGGGTATTGGTCAAGGGTTAATAGTCAAGGGTCAAGGGTTAATAGTCAGTGGTCAAGGGTCAATCGCAGTGAGTTGACCGCCATGATCAACCGACGCGATAAAGCGTGCTTCGTCCTTTCATCCTTCCGCCCTGATCGGCTATCCTTCTCTTCTTTTCTCTCGTCCTTCCTAATCCACCGCTCCAATTCGATGAGGTGGCCAAAACCGCACCATGGCTCGACCAATCATCCGTTCACGCGGGACATAGCCCCAAAAGTGGCTGTCATAGCTGTTGTTTCGGTTGTCACCTAACACGAGATAGGAGTCAGGCGGCACCACCTCTGGACCCCATTGATATTCTGGAGGGGCAGCGATGTAGTTCTCTTGCAAAGGTTCATCGTTGATGTAAACTCGACCGTCTCTGACCTCGACTGTCTCACCGGGTAGACCAATCACCCGTTTAATCAGGTCATCCCGCAGGTTTTGCTCTAACAACACGTCGGGGGGTGAGAACATGGCGATGTCGCCCCGCTTGGGTGGAGAGAAGCGATAGCTGATTTTATCAATCAAGACGCGATCGTTGATGTGGATCGTCGGCTCCATCGACCCGGTGGGAACGTAACGGGGTTCCGCAACGGCTGTCCGGACTCCCAATGCCAAAAACAAGCTCAGTCCAATGGTTTTCAGACTTTCAATCCAAAATTTAGATGAATCCGTAGGTTGGGTTGGTTTCGACATGGAGAGCAAGGGTTGAGGCAGAGTAAGACGTTCGCTAAAGCCCAATCTACACCATGTCACCCCGGTTGTGCATGAAATCGGTTGAGGGTTGGGGAAACAAGCTCTCTAAAGCCGCAGGATAAATCGAGCCGCATTCAGGTAAATCAACACACCCAACACGTCTACAGCCGTTGTGATGAAGGGGGCAGACATCAAAGCCGGATCAAACCCAATGGTTTGAAACAAAAAAGGCAGAGTTGAGCCAGCGATCGATGCCAGGATTGAGATCGCAATCAGACTAATGCCAACGGCGATCGCCACCGCTAGATCCCCTTGCAAAAAGTACGCCCAGACCAACACCACCACACCCAACATCAAGCCCAAAAAGGCTCCGGCGATCGCCTCTCGTCGAATCACCTTAAACGCTCCCGTTCGCTGCAACTCATCGGTATTTAACCCACGAATGACCACTGTAGAAGACTGCGCCCCGACATTGCCCCCGGTGCCAATTAGCAGGGGAATGAATGCCGTTAGGGCTACAACCTCTTGCAACACATCCTGCTGACTACGAATCACAGCACTGGTAGCAGTATTGGTTATCAGTAGGACAAATAACCAGACCACCCGCCGACGGGCAACGGTTAGCAGATTGGTCTGGAAGTAACTGTCTTCCCCAGCCTGCACGCCTCCCAGAGTGTAGATGTCTTTCGTGGTTTCCTCTTCCAGAATGTCAATTACATCATCGACCGTGACGATCCCCACCAATCGGTCTTCCGTATCCACCACGGGCACAGCCAAAAAATCATATCGCTGAATCAACCGCGCTACTTCTTCCTGATCGGTATCGGTGTAGACCGACACCACATCGCGCACCATGATTTCGCCGATACGCTGGTCGGGTTGGGCAATCACCAACGCTCGTAGTGAGAGAATCCCAGTCAGTTGGCGACCAGAGTCAGTGACGTAAAGGTAGTAGATCGTCTCGCTCACATCGGCTAAGCGACGAATGCGATCGAGTGCCTGAGCCACCGTCAAGTCTTCCTTCAAGGAAATATACTTCGGGGTCATAATCCGCCCCGCTGTGCCCGACTCATACCCCAACAACAAAGCCGTGGCGTTTCGTTCCTCAGGGCTTAATTGCTCTAGCAGACGAATGACGACTTTAGCGGGTAGCTCGTCAAACAACCGTGCGCGATCGTCAGGGGACATTTTATCCACAACGTCCAACACGTCCTGCCGCTTGAATTCTTCAATTAACGACTGCTGAACCGTGGAATCCAGGTATTCATAGACCTCGATCGCCTCTGCTTTAGAGAGTAGACGAAAGGCAATGACCTGCATCGACTCAGGCAACGCCTCAATCGCATCGGCAATATCGGCAGGCTGCACAGGCACCAATAACGCCTTTGCCCCTTGCAAGTTGTTTTGCTCTAACAACAACTGCAACTGCGATCGCACGAGTTGTATTAACTCACGACGTGAAAAGCCCTGAGTTGCAAGCGTTGAATGGTCGTCTTCTGAGAATGCCAATGGGGTGAATTGAAATAGGGTTTGATTTTAGTCTAGAGGGGATTTGACATCACAGAATACCTCAAAGGCATCGTTTTAGCCTATTTCCCCAATCTGGCTAGACTGGCTCCCAGGAGCACCGCCCCAATCCCCAAGACAGCACTGCCCACCCAATAGAAAAGGGCAAGGGTAGACGTCCGTTCTCGCCATAATGTCACCGCATCCAACCCATAGGTCGAGAACGTGGTGTAAGCCCCTAAAAATCCGGTCGTCACCATCAGCCGCACCTCCGGCGACACGGTAGGGATGCGTTCTAGAAACAGGGTCGTCAGGAACCCCATCGCCAAACACCCACTGACGTTGATAAAGAATGTGCCATAGGGGAATCCGTTCCCTAACACCTTTGCACACCACAACGTCAGGTAATAACGACTTAATGCACCTGCGATCGCCCCTAAACTAATGGCGATCGGGGTGCGAATCAGAGGATCTTGCAGCACGGCTCACCTTAATAACAGTACACTTTCATCGTCTCCTAAAACGAAACCAAACCCGATCGGCAACTTTTTGACGCAGATTATTGATGCAGATTAAAGAGTTGATCCGATTGCAAACAAGTTTTAGATGGATTGACGAAACGACCATCCATAGGCTTTATAACTATCTATAGCCATCCCAACTGGGATATAAACGGGGTGCAGGGGTGAACCTCTGGCTAAGGACGAAGCCTCCACACCCCCCTTCACAAGCACATTGAATGGTGTGATTGCTCTATGAAACAGATTATGCCTGCGGCGATCGCCTTCCTATCCTTACCCATCTTCCTGGCTAGCCCGGTCTACGCTCAGGAAGTGAATCAAGAGTTGTACGAACTCTGTTCTCGGTTTCCCTTTAATTCTCGCTGTGAGGGGGTCAGTGTTCCCATTCCTTTAGAGCGACGTTCTGGCACACGCATCATCTGCTCACTGGAGTTGAACAGCCCTGCCGAATCAGAGCAATGTCGGTTGGCGATCGCGGATAATAATTTGACGCTCTACATAGAAGTGGGAGATCGGATCTCCTTATTAGACAATCAACGCGCCACCGAGGAGATCACCATTCCACTCAGCAACATCTTTGCGCTTGATCTCCGAATCTGGGACAGAAGAGCAGATGCCAATAGCCTGTTATTTGGCGGTTCACTTTACGTCCAGCAGCCTCAGGACTATTCAGATGTAGAACGCACCTTCAACCCATCGACTGATAACGATGAACGATCTGGATTTGGGAGCCAAGATTTTGCTGAAATTGAAATCAGTTATCGGATGCCAGACGTCGCCGCATCTGAGAACCAGAGTAATGTACTCAGCATTGCAGCCAGTGAAGAATTTGGCTTCTTCTTGAGAGAACAAATCACACCCAATCTGGCTTCCCCCGCAAGCGGCGTGTTGTTGGGAGAGCCAGAGGCGATTAGCTCCGCAACAGCCGCGGGTACCGCCTCCAACACTGCAACACTCACGCAACAACTACTAGACACAAACCGTTGCATTCGCTGTGACTTGAGAGGCGCAGATTTAAGGGGAGCCGATTTAGAAGATGCGAATTTAGAAGGAGCGAACCTGGAGGGGGCAAATTTAACGGAAGCGAACCTCGAAGGAAGCTATCTGGTCGGTGCAAACTTAAGTGGGGCTACTCTCGCCGAAGCAGACCTGAGTCAAGCCTGGTTGGCATTGGCGTCTTTAACAAGCGCAAATTTACAAGAATCCAACCTGCAAGGGGCGAGTTTGCAATCCGCTAACTTACAGAGTGCGAATTTAAGCAAGGCTCAACTCGAAGGGGCAAGGCTCTATCAAGCCAATCTCCAAGAAGCAACTTTAACCGATGCTGGCTTAGGCGATGTGACAACGGCTCGCAACTTCATTCCGTTTGTAGGGATACAACGCTACAGATTTTATACCAGCCTGCGAGGAGCCAACCTCAGCGGGACTAATTTGCAGAATGCGGATTTAGAGGATGTTGATGTCACCGATGCAAACCTGAGCGGTGCCAACTTGAGTGGGGTCAGCCTGGAAGAAGTAGACCTATCGAACACGATTCTCTGTGGGGCAACTCTGCCGGATGGTTCAACCTCAACTCAGGGATGTCCATAAATAGAGCGGGTAGTCCTAATTTAACGTCAGTTTGGTTTAAGAGCCCGGCGAATGAATTCGCGGCTACTAAAATGAAGTGGTGATAGCTATATCACTCTCAACGAGGAGTGGCTGCATTTTGGGCTCGTTGCAAGAGTTGTTGAGCACTGGTCGCCCACTGCGCATTTCCCTGTGCATTAAACAAATCTCTAGCGTATTGCAACACCTGTTGAGCGTCAGCATATTTGCCCTGCCGCAGAAACACTAGACCCGCCCCATAGTAGGCGTTGGGATAGTTGGAGTTGGCTTGAGCCGATCGCCGAAATGCTTCTAACGCCGCATCCAGATTGTCTTGCTCAAACAAAATCGACCCGGCACTGTAGTGTGCCTCGGCATAGTTGGGATTGATACTGACTGCCTGTTGAAAGGCACGTAGAGCCAGGTTTTGTTGCCGCTGTTGCTGATAGACCAACCCCAGGTGATAGGGAGGTTCTGGCGCATTGGGACTGAGTTGAATTGCCCGTTGAAAGGCTTCGATCGCCTGTTGCCAGTTGCCCTGTTGTCGCCGCACTAAACCCAGATTGTAATATGCCAGACCCAGGTCGGGGTCAAGTTCGATCGCCCGTTGCAGGTAATCACCCGCCAGAGAAACGTTGTTGCCCTCTAGCAGAGCGGCTCCCAGGTTGGCGTATGCCAGGGCAAATCGAGGTTCTGCCTGGGTTGCCTGGTAGAAAGCCGTTGCCGCTTCTTGCAACTGTCCCTGTTGGCGCAGTGCCAACCCCAGGTTGTAGTAAGCAGGAGCAAGTCGGGGATTGAGGGCAGTGGCTTGGCGAAAAGCAGCGATCGCCTCATTCAGTTGCCCCTGGCGGATAAACTGCAAGCCCCGATTGAGTTCGCTTTCTCCGGTTACAGCTTGAGCCATCACGGTTGAAGATGGGGTTGCCTCAACTGATGTAGGCATTCCCATTAGGACAGCAGAACTTAAGATCACTCCAGAAACAAAACGGCTTAGTGACTTCATCGACATTAGATTCCTGTAATGCAACGTGCATCAACCACAACAGAGGCTTCGGTATTTAATACAGAACACGGTTTAATCAACCTTAACAGAGCAGGTTTTCGCGGTTGCTGCAAACGGGCGATCGCCTCGTCTGCTTCAGGTTGGTGTTCCATCAGCCAGGGATTTTGACGAAAGTATTTGGGTGTAAATGCATTGATCTCTGTATCAGTATCGATTAAGAAGAAATTAATTCCGTATTGTTTAATCAAGTTTTTTACATCGCCTACTCTAGGGCTGTAATGCGCTTGAATCAAGTCTTTAGTACGTTGCTCAATCTGGTTGTAATAGCCCAAATGGTAAGCAATGGCGTATTCCCTCCCTGTCAAAATTGATCGCCTGCTAAACGTAGGAATAACACTGCCTTCGGGGGAAAGTGAAGCAATCAGGATATCTTTGGGCTGTTGAGCAAAAAATTCATACACTTCCGGTGAGTGTCCTCGAATTTGGTTTTGACCTTTGAGAAATAAGGGTGGAAATGCCGGAATCAAAATAGACAGAATCAAGAAAATTCCTAATACCTTTAAAGCATTCTTGCGCGATCGCCCCAGCGACTGCCAATCGGATTCTTGTAGCCATCGTCTCCCCGTATCTAATAGCATGACGACGACTATTCCAGCCGCTAATGGCATGATAAATCGCCAGCTATGTTGGATATAGCGGCTAGGAACATAGAGCTTTAACAACAACAAATGGGCTAGAAAAAATAGGGCTAACGAGGGAATTAAAACATCTAAAAGAATACGAATGTTGGGAGAGATGAAGCGGGCTAAAGGATGGCGTTTGATCTGAAGTGGCAATAGGCAACTCATCCAGGCGATCGGTAATGTCAGAATGGGGGAAAGTCCCCCATCTCCAATGAGCCAAAACCTTAAAGGATTAGAATCAAAAAAGTTAGATCGGCCATCATCCTGAAAGGTCGCCATTAATCTCATTTGTTCTGGTGTTGGGGTAGGACCAAAAGCCCCAATGTCCCGCGAGAAAGTTAAGACTAACCCTAAGACAATGCCAATACCAAAGAACCAGACCCAATAATCAAATCGATCTTTTGAAAGAGCTAACTTTCCATTTTTCCAACTCACTAAACGAATGGTTAAAACACCCGCTTCTACTAATGCTAGTTGTGGATAAAACAGAGCTTGTAGGGCGATCGCCACGAGACAGGGCAGGAGCGATCGCTTGAGTAAGTAATATAAAAAAGCAAATAGAAATGGATATAAAAAAGCTCTGGGAGTTGCTGAAATCAGATCATCTTCAATCCAGATAGATTGAGTTAAAATAACGCTTCCAATGAAGGCGGATAAAGGAATTGGAAAGAGATCCAGGGCAATCCAAAAGGCATATCCAACAGTGATAAGACCCAGTAATAGGGGAAGCAATTTTGCGAGTAATAAAGGATCAATTCCTAACTGAGACATCCAGTCATAAAAGGTTTTGTAACCGACAGGAGCCACTGCCTGATAGTAGTCTGCAATGAGATCATTGGGGAATAGAGTTGGATCAACAAATCGCTCCATCCAGAACCCATGTTGCCGCACGTCATCTTGAACGATATACCTCTGGCTAAAGGCATTTAACAACCCCAGCCCACCGAAATATAAGGTCGGAATAAAACTCGCTGTAAACCAGACACGAATTTTGGCTGGATCAGCGGTTCTTTCCAATAACGAAGCATTCAACATGATGAGTTATAGCCGTAGCCACATTTGATGGGGTGGAGGCGAGTCAGAAAGCTCCACCAGAATCAGTATTTAAGACATTACCTTTGTCCTAAGCTTTCTGACCAAAGCTATAATTTATCTCAATTGGGCTTCGGTAATACAACGCGCATCTAACACAAATAAACGGCTTGTTTCTAACACAGAGCAGGGGCGAATTAACCGTGCCATTGCTGCTTTTCGACGCTGTTGTAATCGTGCGATCGCCTCATTTGCCTGGGGCTGATATTGAATCAACCAGAAATTATTCTGAACATACTCCGGTTTAAAGTCTCCCTTTTCGATTAGAAAGAAATCAACGCCGTACTGCTCAATAAATTGCTTCACATCGTCCAGGTTCGGGCTGTATTGCGCCTGCATTAAATCAAGAGCCCGCTGTCGAATTGGGTTGTAGTAGCCCAAGTGATAGGGCAGGGCATATTCCCAACTGGCGAGGATAGAGCGTTTGCTGAAGGTGGGAATGTTGGTAGCTTCCAGTGAGGAGGAGGCAACGAGAATATCGGGAGGCTGTTGAGCAAAAAACTCGTAAACCTTGGACGATCGCCCCGGCACCTGGTTGTGTCCACCCAAAAAAACGGGGGGAATGGCGGGAATGATGATCGAAATCGCTAGAAAAAAGCCCCACAACCCAACTAAGAGTTTTTGCGATCGCCTCAAGCCTGTCCATCCCGATTGCTGCAACCAGCGTAAGCAACTGGCAATCAGCATCGTAACGACGATCCCGGCTGCCAGTGCCATCACGACCCGCAGCGTGTGCTGGGTGTAACGACTGGGGACATAAAGCCGCAACAGGAGCAGGTGTGCCAGGGCAAACAGGGCAAACGAGGGAACCAGAGTATCGGTCAGAATGCGGATGTTAGGCGATATCCATCGCGCCAAAGGATGGCGTTTCAGCAGAAACGGCAAGAGCAAACTCATCCAAATAATCGGTAAGTCGAGCGTGGGAGAAATGCCGCTATCGCCTGTAAACCAGTAGCCAAAGGGATTAGGGTCAAAAAACTTGGCTCTGCCGTGCCACAGAAACTCAGGCATCACCTGCATTTGTTCCAGGGTCGGGGTAGGCCCATACACGCCAATATCCTGAGAGAAAATCAACACCAGTCCTAAAACAATCGCTGCTCCGATTCCCCAGAGACTGTAGTCGATCGGTTTACGGGAAAGGGTAAATCGACCGTTTCGCCACTGTATCAACCGCATGGTGAGAATGCCCACCTGAACCAGGGCAAGCTGTGGGTAAAACAACGATTGCAGGGCGATCGCCAGTAGACAGGGAAGGGGTGATTTCTTCAGCAGATAATATAAGAATGCCAATAAAAATGGATATAAAAAGGCTCTGGGAGTGCCCGTAACAATATCGTCTTCAATCCATAAACTCTGCGTCAGAATAGCGTTTCCCACGAAGGCTGCAAAGGGAATGGGAAGAATCTGAAATGCCACAGCAAATCCGTAAACAGCGGTGATTAAACCGAGGGGAACGGGCAACAGTTTTGCCAGCAGGAGAGGATCTATCCCCAGGTTGGAAGCCGCGTAGTAGAGGGCTTTGTACCCCACTGGAGCAACGGCTTGAAAGTAATCAGCAATCTGATCATTGGGAAATAGATCGGGGTTAACAAACCGCTGCATCCAGAAAACATGTTGCCGTACATCATCCTGAACGATATATTCGCGGCTAAAGGCGTGAAACACCCCAAACAGGCTGAAGTAAAGCGTTGGAATTAAGCTTAAGACAAACCACAGTCTAATCTTAGAAGGGTCAGACGTCTTCTCAAATAAGCTGGTGGTCAGCCGTTTTTGCACCATGGGAGGGACTAAACATGAGTTATAACTCCGTCATCATACCTCTATCTCGTTACGTTACAGGATTATAGATGCCGCGCAGGATGCCCCGTTGGGTTGCATCACCCATCACTAACAGGCGCAAGTATTCAAATTGCCACTCGTATAACACCCCATCTGGGTTGACCGCCCGATCGCGCAGTTGGGCAATTTGGGCGATCGCCGAGGCAGATGCATTGGAGTCTCGCACCAACCAATCTGCCAGGGGGTGCTCCCATTGGTCAAAAAACTTGGTAAGCAGGGCAAAATCACTCTCGTTAACGGCTCCACCCATCTCATCCGCAGACACAGCAAAATACAAATCTCTCTCATCAGGGTGGTCAAACTGTTGCAGAGCTGAATCGCGCAACACAGACCATTGATCATCAATCAGTGGAACCAGTTGCTTGAGTGTATATTTGCTGCAATCGCCTAACTCAATTCCAGCGATCGTCTCTACATCGGAGTGAGCCTGCAAAAACTCATGCAACACTTTAAAGAACGGATGTAATACTTCTCGTTCGATGGTTAGCACTAACTTGATTCCAGCCTCTGAATAGTCTGTTGTAGATGCTGTTGTAGCATTCACATGTAGACCATTGCGCTTTTTGTAAGCCGCATAGAGATCTTTTTGACTACGTTGATCAATGCAATACCAGACCGCATCTCCCAGGTGAGCTTTAAGAGCTTGTTTGATCTGTTCTGGGTCGAGTTCAACTGAACGGGGTTGAATCAGGGGTGAGTGGTGATAAGGCGCAGAAACCACTTCAGCGGCAAGATTCTGGCTCGCTTGCAACGGCTGAATGGTAGGTTGCTCAACGGGTAATTGGATTGTCTGTTGATGCAATGAATGAAGCTGGTGTTGTAATTGCGCAATCTGCTGCTCTTGCTCAATGATTAACTGATCTTTTTTTTTAAGCAATTCGTCTTTTTCAACAATTTCCAGCGCGTTCAGGGCAGTTTGAATCAGATCGGCGTAGAACGGCTGAGAAATATCAACGTCTTTAGCATCTTCCCGTCGTTTGCCCAGTAACCCCCGCTGGTGTTGGAGTTGAACTGTTAACACCTGCCCTTCTGCATTGCGAATTTGCAACTCTCGATCGTCGCCAACACCGGAAATACTGCACGTATATTGACGGTTGCTAAAGCGGAATTCTGCTCGCGTCAGGGGAGGATGCGTCTCATCCGAGTCATCCTCGGTCGCTGTCAGTTCATCAGTTGGGGGTAGCTCCGACTGCGGCACAATCACCTCCACTGGAGCAGTCCCCTCTGCTGGGGGCACGATCGCCTCAGAGAGAGGGATTTCTATCTGCCCATCTTCTACAGTTCCTCCGCTCGGCAACCGAACACCGACAATCTCCAACTCAACGGACTTCTCACCATTCCACTCATTCACCCGCAGCCGATAGGCAACATCAATCCGATTCGGCAGGGGACAATACTCGCCCCATCTCCAAGCGATCGCCTTAAAGGTCGGTGCTCTCAGGGCTGTGTCCTGTCCCAGGGTGACTTTGAGGTGGGAGCGATCGCGCCCGATTACCTGCTGCTCCAACACCCGCACATTGGGTGTCCAGAAGACCGGATCGGGATTCTCGATACCACAGGGATGCAAATGGTCGATCTGCTCATACAGGTCAAAGCTCAAATCCGCGAAATTTGCCTCAACGTCAATGTTGACCAGCGGCTTGAGGTGCTGAGGTTGTAGTTTCATCGCAGCAAAAATTCGTAGACGCGATCGCATCTCCGCCAGGTTTTCTGCGGATAGAGAGAAGCCCCCCGCCGCCTTATGTCCGCCAAATTTTCCTAAAACATCCCCACAAAACTGCAACGCCTCAAACACGTTGAATTCTGGAATGCCCCGTGCAGAGCCACGAATGTGAGTCTGTTCCTCATCTTCATAGGTGCCGATAAACACGGGCACACCATACCGCTCCACCAGACGCGAAGCCACGATGCCGATCACACCGTGATGCCACCCCGGTTGCACCACCACCAACACCTGATCCTGCTGGATATTAACACCGCTGGTTTCACACCAGGCGATCGCCTCCTGTTCAATCAGTTCGCACAGGCGTTGTCGCAGTTGGTTGACCTGCTCACACTTCATTGCCAGTTCAAGTGCCTGACCTTCATCATTTGTGGTCAACAGTTCGATCACCAGTTGGGGATCAGCAATCCGCCCCACTGCGTTGATGCGTGGACCCAACCGAAAGCCGATCGCCTCTGGCTTGAGTGCCTCCCGTTCGTTGCTCAACCCCGCCACCTGAATCAACGCCTGCACTCCCGTAATTCGGGATTTGGGGAGCAATCGCAATCCCCGCCGCACCCAACGCCGATTCACCCCGGTCAGGGGAGCCAGATCCGCGATCGTCCCCAGGGTAAACAGTTCAATCAACGGTGTTGTCAGATCCTGGGTCTTCTTCAAACATTGCGCCAGACAAACCGCCAGAATATATGCCACACCAACCCCAGCAACGCCACGATAGGGGGAGTCTTCCCGAATCAGCTTGGGGTTGAGAATCGCGTTCGCGGGGGGCAGTTGTTCGGGGATATCGTGGTGATCGGTGACAATCACCGCCAATCCCAACTCGCGAGCACGGGCGATTGGTTCGTAAGCGGCGATCCCATTGTCCACCGTCAGAATCAGCCGCACCCCTTCCTGGTGAAAGTCTTCAACGATGCGCTTATTGATGCCATACCCCTCATTCATCCGACTGGGAATGGCATAGTCCACCTGTGCGCCTAAAAACCGCAATGCCCGCAACAGTAGAGCAGTGCTGGTCATGCCATCGGCATCATAGTCGCCACAGATAGCAATGTAGTGTTGGTTGGCGATCGCCCACATCAACAGTTCTAGCGCAGTAGGCAGATCAGCAAACTCCTCCAATGGCGATGGCAACAGATCGGTTTCTGGATTCAAGAAGGACTGTGCCTTTGCAGTGGTGTCGATCCCCCGATTGATTAACACCTGAGCCAACAAGGGCGATAACCCAACTGCCTTAGCTAACGGCGTCGTCTGCTCAGGCTGAGCGGCAGCAATATGCCAGCGTTGACGCGGCAGACGTCCCGCACGGGGAATCGCCTCTAGAGCGGCAATCGCGTTTGTGTTTTGACTTGTACCCTGACGGGTGCCAGAAACAGGTTGATCCACAGAAATGGGTGGGGTTAACGTAGGGTAAGAGTAACCGGGAAGTGGTAATTACAAAGGTAATAGCAAAAATCAAAAGAGGTGCCAACAAAGGCTGCAATTTCTAATTTTAAACTGAATTGCTTGAGAAGATGTTTTGCCACGTCTGGAGCAATTCTGTATTAGAACTCCACGTCAGATGCCTCACCACCGCGTTCCCCCCGCAATTAGCAAAATCCCCGGCAACAATTACCATTCAATGCCCATAAGACATGAGTATGGCAATACTGCGTCCGGGGAATTGTTGCTTTAACAGCATTAAGTTTACGGGGACTGAGTCAGAGCCGACTCAGATTCAGCCTTTAAGCTTGGCAGATCAACTAGCACATAGGACACGCCGAACAGCAGGAAAGCATAAACAATCAAGGCTTGGGGCAGGAGCATGAACCGTAGGAACTTGCGTGAAAGAGTGCTTTGCATTGGATCCTCCAAAACTATGAAACGGTTAATTTTGATTTCTGACGCTTAGGCTGCTTCTCTGCAATCCAGCGAAGGACCGCAGCAGCAATAGTTAACAACACGAGGGGTAAGTACATGAACAGCGAAACTTCTTCAGCTCTATGGATAAATTCCTGCAAGAAAAAGTACCA
Organism: Oscillatoria sp. FACHB-1407; assembly: GCF_014697545.1. Lineage (GTDB taxonomy): Bacteria > Cyanobacteriota > Cyanobacteriia > Elainellales > Elainellaceae > FACHB-1407. Next base: position 41,409 of record NZ_JACJSA010000001.1, read on the forward strand.
GAATGTCCACATCCCCACGGTGTGAATCGAATCCCAAAGCCACGGTGAGAGTAATCGCGCAACCCCGGAGAAGGAGGTGACCGTCATGACGACCAGAAAAACGTATGAGACGATAGAGGCGATCAGCTCAACTCCTTCAATTCCGGGATGTTGGGTCAACCAAAAGATGCCGAGGAAACCGAGTGCATGATATCCGTACAAAATCGAGAAACTCAACCCCAGGTAACGTCTATTTGTACTCATCCACAGCGTTAACGAGGAGGGGAATAGCTTAACCAGGGAGGTCGCAAGAAACGTCATCAGGAAGATAACAAACGAAATGCGTCCGGTTGCCCGTAGGGAAAGCCTGAACCCTTCCTCCGTAAATCCGTGGTTTAAAAACAAAATGGCGAGTAGGACTCCGGTTGCAATGGTCAGTGTTAACACCACTTGCCACTTCTTAAAGTCGGTTCCAATATTATTAACGTTTTGCATAAGCTCCTCGACAAGTTGAAAGGGGAAGAATACTTTAACCGGGGGATGTTTGTGCTCTAATGAGCTTCATGCCACAAGCCCTTACTTCCTCGCCAAACCATAGGAGGATCGAGTCATGTGTAGAAGCAACACATCACAGAGTCTCACGTGTATTAGTTAGTAAAAAAGATGAACGTTTACTTCTTTTCAGTAAGAACTAGAAACGTTGTTCAAAATATAGCAACTGCCCTACTTGTAAACCAAAGGTATCTTTACTATCTTTACTGTTGCTTCATTGGGAAATACTTTTAGATGAAGTTGATTTGTATCGTATCTTTGATGGTTCCTGGGTTAATTTTTAGTGCAGGTGTAAAGGTTGAATCGTTGCATGTCAAAATAGACCCAAATCGTGAGGGTTTCCTGAATGACGACGGTGAGAGGCGACGGTAGAAATAACCAGTTAACTGGAACTCAAGCAGCAGACACCTTGTTGGGCTTGGGGGGAAGCGATAGCTTGTTTGGCTTGCAGGGTGAGGATCTGCTACAGGGGGGTGCGGGGAGCGATCGCCTCGACGGGGGTGCCGGGAGCGATCGTATGGTGGGAGGACGAGGTGATGACATCTATGTGGTCAATGATGCGGGTGACCGAGTCATAGAGGGCAATCGCTTTCAAGGGATCGACACCGTTGAGTCGTTTATTAGTGTGGCTCTCTCCCGTCATGTCGAAGATCTCGTTTTGCAGGGCAACCGACGCATTAATGGAACAGGGAATGCGTCGAACAATTTCATGATGGGCAACGGCAACAATAATGAGTTGCGGGGGTTATTTGGCGACGATCGCCTCTATGGTATGGGCGGAGATGATCGTCTAGAAGGTGGCAAAGGTAAGGATATCCTCGCTGGTGGAGTGGGAAATGACACTTATGGAGTGGATGATTCTGGTGACATCTTATTGGAAGACCCCAATCAGGGAACGGATACCGTTGAAGCGTTCATTAACTTCACTCTGACAAATGCGTTTGAAACGCTGGTGTTGAAGGGCAATGCTGTTCAAGGAACCGGAAACAGTGACACCAACACTCTCACTGGTAATGCCGGAAACAATGTTTTGAATGGAGGCGCAGGTGCTGACAACATTACAGGCAATGCTGGAAACGACACGCTGACCGGGGGAGATAGTCGCGATCGCGACTTGTTCTTCTACACTACTGGACGCGCCTTTGCCAGAGCCGATATTGGGGTTGATACCATCACCGATTTTGTCCGCCGCACCGATGTCATCGTCTTATCAAGAACGACCTTTGGGATTAGCAATACATTCGCCAGTGGTGATCCCTCGCAGTTTCAGTCGGTTGCGACTGATGCTGATGCTGGGGCAAGCCCCGCCCGTATTGTGTTTAGTCAAGCAACAGGCACGCTCTTTCTAAATGCCAATGGCACCTCTTCAGGTTTTGGCAGTCGCAACACAGGCGGTAGCTTCCTCATTTTGAGCGGTGTGAATGCGTTGGATGCAAGGGATTTTGTGATTCAGCCTTAAAAGGCTTGAGTTCGAGGGTTTCACTTACGGGCAGGATCTTGACCTTAAAAGCATTCTTAAAAGCATCCTTGTTGCGATCGCGACCCATCCGGCATGGTGGCACCACAAAGATTAGAGCGAGTTAGATCCACGTCGTCCAGGTTGGCACTGCTCAAATTAGCTCCCCTCAGATCGGTGTTCTCTAACACCGCGTCTTCAAGGTCGGCCCCACTTAAGTTAGCATCCTTGAGATTCACACCCACTAAATTTGCCTCGGCTACGCCTTCCAACTGCCCAAACAAGCCAAAGCGATTTAGGGAGAAGATGTCTCGCGTGCCAAATAGCGGAGCAATGGTAGATAGTGAAATGCTGGTGTCGCTGAGATTGGCCCCTGTCAGATTAGCTCCCTGAAAGTTGGTGTTGATCAAAACACTGCCACTAAGATCAGCATTCACCAGGGTTGCATTACTCAGATCCGCGTTATGAAGGGCGATCGGGAGTCGTAAGTTAGCATCCGTAAGGTTGGCATTTTGCACGTTAGCGTCTAACAGATTGGCACCCTTTAGGGTTGCTCCTGTGAGATTAGCACCGATTAGCGATGCGGTTGTTAAGCGAGCATATTCCAGATCAGCGTCAGTCAGATTGGCTTGATCCAGGTTTGCTCCTACCAAATAGGCTCCATCCAATTGTGCTCCTTGCAGATTGGCTCCTTGCAGGTTAGCTCCTTCTAAGTTGGCGCGATCGAGATCTGCCCCTCGGAGGTCTGCTCCCTGTAGGTTGCATTGCACACAGGCGTTAGTATCCAGCAATTGTTGAACAGCGGCACCTGTGGCGATCGCCCCATCGGTTGCTTCTCCGCGCAGCGTTCTACGAGCCAAATCGGGTTGAACTGAAGATTTTAATCCCTCTAGAAAACCGATTCCTGAGAGCACGTTCAATACGTTGCTCTGGTTGGCTCCATCTGGAGAGTCAGTTAAAACGGTGAGATTGGTGATGGCAAAATCGATATAGCCTGTGAAGTTGTAAGTAGTCACCCCAACCACTTGATCAAAAGGAATTTGAAGCTCTGTCGTTGCGCGTTGGTTGTTTAACAACTCGATTGGCTCACCTCGTTCGACATAAACGGTTAAGCCTCGCTCAGTAATGTCAATCTTGCAATTGCCACTCTGATCGTCATATCCCAAATCAAAGAGACATTTCACCTCAACACCCGATCGCTGGTCTAATACAACCGGAATGTCTACCCCCTCGCAGCGGCTATTGTGCGGAAAGCGAGAACACAACTCATATAGCTCTCGCAACTCGTTAGTGGGGCGTTGCGCCAAAGCCGGACTGGCAGCACTCATCGGTAACAACAGCAGCATCGCAGTCAGAATTGCTCGTTTCATAATCTCAGGGGAATAGGTTCACCTATTCCTATCTCTGAGGGGTTATTCCCGATGCAGTCATACCGAGCAGGTGATTTTGTGCAGACGTGCTGCTGAGAGTCATGGATTCAATCGATTCGCAAGGGTTTAGCAGAACAATTTGTACCCTTTAATATATAGAGTTCTCACAGGATTGTGTTTTATGCGATTGTGTCACGATCTCTGCCACCGCATCTTATGTAGAGCTTTTATTTGTTATTGAGAAGAAAATGAAGTTCTGCAAAAGATCGGTTGAAGTGACCATTTAGTTTTCTTCTCCGTAGATTTACTGTTACGGGCGAGACAAATTTAGAGCACAGTTTTAGTTACTTTTCTCTCAAAAGCTGTGTATTTTCTCACCTATGTTTAAGGCAACCCTTTGGAGCGTTTTGCTTGCCCTGGGCTTTTGGTTCACTGCCCCAATCCCTGCCATGGCAGCAACCACTTTTCCGTCTTCGACTGGTCAAACGCCTCTACAATCGGCATCCTTACTCGACTTGGAATACCAACCGACCGTTGAAGTAACCGAGATTCGCTCTGGAGTGTTGCCCGGAGTTGTGATTGGGGGACGATATGAGGGATTGTTACGGATCTTGCAGGAGCGATATACGGCGACGGGGCAATTGCCCGACCAATTTGATCAGGGGGTGCGATCGCTCATTGAGGACGAACTGATGCAAGCGGGATACAACGTTGTCTCATCCCCATCGAACTCGATTTTTGCTAACCAGTTTACCGATGCAACAGAACCAGGACGGTTTTTAATTGGAGGTACGATTACCCAATCCAAACTCAACTCCTACAGTTCTCTCTGGGGCGATCGCACGGAGGATGAGCGTACAGTGCGGTGGGAGGTCTTTGATCGTGAGATCGGAAAAGTCATTTATCGCCAAGCCACTCAAGGGGTCGCGCAAGCAGAGGGCATTGATAACCTGGCAGCTACCTATGAAGCAATCCGTGCCAGCTTTAGAACGGTACTTCAAGAGCCGACGCTAATCGCTGCGCTGGCTCAACCTTCGACGTCAGAACCGCCTGTTCTTACAAGCAACTATGAAATTCAGGCGATCGCCACTGCAAATGAAGCCCTCTCACTGGAACAACTTGTGGGGCGATCCATCCCTTCAATTGTGCAGATTCAAACCCCTGGTGCTCGGGGCAGTGGGTTTCTGATTGGCTCTTCTGGCTTAGTCGTGACAAACCAGCATGTGATTGGTTCTACCTTTGCGGTGAAGGTCAAGCTATACGATGGCTCGACCCATGTAGGTCGGGTCTTAAAGCGAGATGCCAGCTATGATGTGGCGTTGCTGCAATTAGATGAAGCAGTGGAGCAACCGATGGGTCTACCGATTTGTCACACCAATGCAGTGAAGGTGGGAGAAGCCGTTGTGGCGATCGGTAATCCGCTGGCGTTGTCCAATACCGTGACTCAGGGGGTCGTTAGTGGCTTTCGCTATGACTCATCCCGTAACCTGATCCAGACGGATGCGGCGATCAACCCTGGTAACAGCGGTGGACCTTTACTCAACCGTCAGGGTGCTGTCATTGGTATCGTGACTGAAAAGATGGTGAGTCGAGGCGTCGAAGGGTTAGGCTTTGCTCTGCCAATCGGAGAAGCATTGCATCGGCTCCATGTGCAAGTTCAAACACCTGTAGGCTCTCTGCTGAACTCATGTGGTAGCCCGACAGCTACTGGAGTAGTCCTGACCGCTAGCGGAGTCAACAGCCAATAAAGCATATATACAGCAACCGAGAGGGGTTGGTTAGGACGGGGTGCCTAGCTCCACACACCGCCTTGTATAGCCGTAGCCACATTCGATGCGGCGGAGGCGAGTCAGGAAGCTTTCCCAGCATCAAGGTTTGAGCCATTGCCGTTGCCTTAAGCTTTCTGACCAAAGCGATATACACAAAAATGCTTGCCCTACAAAGGGACAAGCATTGATGGTATGAGGGTGAGTTTAACTGGCAGAAGACGCGACTATCGCGTCAGGGAAACTGTTTCGCATTGCCCTACCACAGACCACGCACAGGCTCATTGGTAGAGTAACCTGCACCCGAAGTTCCCGTGCTGGGCTGGGTTTCAAAGTTTTGCTGAGTGGTTGTTCTCTGCTGAGTGGTTGTTCCAGTTGTACCCTGCTGGGTTGTTCCAGTTGTACCCTGCTGAGTCGTGCTACCCTGGCGAATTGTGCTGCCATCTTGAGTGCCTGCTTCCGTTTCGCTGGTGGGAGGAGCGTCTCGCTGGTCGCGTGGAACATCGAGTTGAGAAGGATCAGAGGTCGCATCAGGACGATTTGGATCTTGAGAGGTTGGAGTACCAAAGTTGGGTTGCTGATTGTTAACCTCAGTGTCAGCAGAAGGAGGAGCATCTCGTTGGTCACGTGGAACATCGAGTTGAGAAGGATCAGAGGTCGCATCAGGACGATTTGGATCTTCCATGGTCGATGGATTACCACTGGGTGGAGCACTGCTTTGAGCCAAAAGTTGACCTTCTACAAGACGGGCGTTTGCAGGCAGTATTACTCCTAGGGAAGCCACAACGGCGATCGCAGTACCTGTCAAAATCGTGCGACTTTGCATGAACATGTTCATCTTCCTTACTTTATATAGTCTAGAAATGCAACAAGCGTCCCTTTCAGGTGGTTGAACTGATGTAACGCGACAGCGATCTCAGAGTATTCTGAGTGGTTTAAGTCAGATGTTGTCTGTGGATAAGCCCTGGACAACCAATCTGTAACAGGGTGATCCCATCACACCTGGAGGAGTGCTATATCTCAACCCCAACCTGGAGTAGATGACGCTTGATGAGCTAAAAGAAAGTAACCCTTCTTTGAACTCGACCGAAGAAGCAGCTCAGTAACCAAGGGGCACCAAAACAAAGCAATATTTCGTTTCTCAATTGATAGAAATTGAAGTCAAAATCATCTAATCTCAACAATCTTTAGAAACGAAAAAATTGTTTGTTCATCTCAATCTACAGACCAATCTAGAAGGGTACATCTAACTTGAGCTAGATATAAATCTTTAAAGAGATATAAATGATTGTGAACTGTTATTTCTCTAAAAGTATTTCCTGGCAAGCTTTTCGCCGTATACGAACTAACAGATTTATTTGCTAAAAATATTTATTTAGTTTGTTTCATCAGTCTTTGGATAGAAACAATATCAGTTCTTTTAATCCAGATTCAACTGATAGATATAGCAATCCCATATGTGTTATGAGCATTGATCAAGAAGGCATCCGCCACTTATTACTGGATAGACAATAACGAATGACCTGTAACAAATAATCTGTAACAAGTGTCACCTACTGGCTGCCTGACAAAACTTCTAAAATGCAACAATTCTGTTCTTAATTCTCGTTAATTCTCGTTCCCAGCTTCTAGCTAGGAATGTCCTACAAGTGGCTTTGCCACTGCTGTTCAGGAGGCAGAGCCTTGGAACGAGATGTGTTGGTCAATCAGCTATCTGCCTCTTATCCCTCTTCTATAGCAACTGTCGAGACAATTAATACAAGGGGGTGAAACCCTTGCACCCTGTCCTAACCAATCCCTCGGTTGCTATATCACTACCTCGTTTTTAGACTCCTGCCTGAAAATGGAGTGACAAAGGCTAATGCAAAACACATTCCCCTCACCCATATTAGCTACGGTGTATATATAAGTCCTCTCAGTCCCCTAAATCTCCTGACTTTGGGGAGCTTTGAACCTTTGCCAAAGGTCTTGACCCTACTAGAAACACCCGTACTTGGAACTGATGCGAAGCGCACCTGGGGTTCACCGAAACACCTTCTGCTAGGGAGTTTGGGGGAAACTCCCCCAATGTCTGGTTCTCCAATTATGGAAAAGAGCAGAGATCGGTATACACCGTAGCTCATCTTAGGGGAGGGGAACATTAGATTTAAAGGATAGGTTGATGAGCTTTACGACATCGACAGGAAGGAGAACTGTAAAGCCTTACTGTTTAATCGGCTTAATAAATCGACTTTAATCGATGGCTACCATCACATCGCTAGATTTAATTACAGCATAGGCTTCCTTTCCTTCTGATAAACCCAACTTTTCGCAAGAAGCCTTGGTGATGATTGCCGTAACTTCAACTCCGGGTGCAACTTCAATGGTCACTTCGCTGTTGACTGATCCAGGAACGATCGCTTTAACTGTACCTTTCAAAGCATTACGAGCACTAATTTCCATAGCTGAATCCTCTCTCACAAACCCCAATTTAGATAACTATCATCACTACAACAAGTCACTTAAAGAGGTGTCATTAAACACACTATAAATCAGATAAATTAGCAGTGAAATATTTTTCTAAATACCTCTCTAAATGAAGTTATAGGAGTATAAAAACCATTTTTAGAATAGAGCATTTTAGTAATATTGGTCACTGGTTAAACCTGGGATACGGATAGAGAAACGCATCAATTTCTACAGTAACCAAAAGGGTGGTTAGGACGGGGTGAAATACCATCACAGAGTCTCTATCCCAACCCTAAGATCTTCTTCAACAAAAGCTGATCCTCTAACTTTGGATAAAATCGTTCATTTTCAATATCTCGAATCCAGCTTTGGCTTTTTCCCATTTGTTCTGCCAGATCACGCTGACTAATGCCCAATCGCTTGCGAGTTGCGGTAATTTGCTTAGCTGTAATTAACCCCTTTAAAGAAGGTTGCATATCGCTACGACTACTTTGCTTTTTAAACTGACTTCGTTGAGCAGCATTTTTAGTTAATTTCTGTCCTTTTTTCTGTTGTTCCTTGTGGGACTGCTTCCAATCAGAGGGCAATTCAAATTTGAGAATACGGGCATTCATCAACAGATTCCACTTGCCACGCGGACTTGCATCCGTCAGACGAGTATTGCAACTGGCATCATTGATCCAAAATTCCAAAGCTGCTTCTGCATCATCGGGCACGTCATTTAACTTAACCCATAAGGGTTGAATCTCGGATGGATAGGTTTCAGGATCAAAAATGGGTTTAACACCATAGTGATTTAATACTTCTAAATCACTTTCAAACGATCGGAGTAATCGCTTTCGTTCTTCTCGATGAACAGACGCTAACATCAATCGTTTCTCTCCATAGGCAATCCGCATCAGTGTTGTTGCCATGATGCGTTGTTCTTGTCCCAGTCTTACCTTAAACAGCAACCACAACATAATTCGGGCAGCACCCTCATGTTGTTGCCAAATACTCATCACTGTAGTAAGGAGCGATTTGGGTAAAGTGCTGTATTGATAAAAAACAGCTTGTTCTTTGCAGCCTTCTCGATTGAGAAAATATTTTGCCCAGATGCCAGGTCGGATTGTAAATGTCAAACCAACGAGGTGCTTGCATCCCGCCTCATCTTCCTGGAAGTAGTGTTGGATGTTGAGTAAATGCCACAGTGGTTGATTTTCAAACGAAAACCCTGGAATCCGTCCCTGCGGTGGGCATTTCATCGAAGCCTTAATCGAACAGGCTTGTTGCGCGATTTCTTTAATTAGAGTTAGCTTTGCAGGTTTGGTCAAATCCTTGCGTTTATCTAAACCCAGATATTCTTCAATTTGGCGATCGCCCACAATAAATTCTTGCTGCCAGGGTTGGCTCAATGCCGTTGCGTGAGCGGCATAGATCAGGTGCATACAGGCTGCCCGAATATCAAATGATTCAACCGGATTGGTAGAGTCATTATCAGTCGAGAAGATGTTAACAGGCTCAGCGATGTGTAGCGTTAAGACACCACTCCGATAGAGCGATCGCTGATAATAAAAATGACCTTGCTCGTCTTGAGTCCATATCAAAGACTGACGTTGAGACAGCAAATTGCAGGCTTCCCAGATGACGATCGCAGACGCAAAGGGATGGTTTTTGCCGTTGCTAAATAAATCCGGACTGGTTAACGCTCGCACGCCCTGTTTTGTTCTTCCCCGTTTGGCTTGAGCAGGTGTAGGAAGGCTGAGGGGACAGCTAATGACACACTGAGGCTCAGCGTGATTTTTGCAATCATCACACAGGGCAGAGTTAATCCAATATTGCCCATCGATCACATCAATCGCGCCTGAGGGGCAATGCGGACGGCAGTTATCGCACGCTACACAATCACTAGAGATTTTGTAAGCCATACAAAAGGCACTATTTGCTGAAATACACGAGACTTAACCCTTTTGTAAACGGCAACTATCTGGTTAGAACGGAGGGTACAGAGAGTATTCCGGTTGGGAAGACCTGTACTCTATTCAAATCCAGTGTTTCAGTCATGTCATGACAGTTCTACAAAACAGGGTTGGATGGATCTTGTAAAGTTTATCAGTCAACAACGTGGGAATAATTATTATTTAGTTGAAAAACTTGATTCGTTCTGTCCAGATTGAGCGATTAAAGATTCTTTTAAGATTTATCCTTCCAGGCTTTTTAATATCCATTAAATATCGCCTTCTCCTTCAAATAGAGTCTTCAATGGCAACGCATGTAGTCCATGCATCTCACTCAAATATCGCGATAAGACATCCGTTTGCCCATGGGTGACGTACACTGTCTTGGCTCCTGTTTGCAAAATAGTATTCACTAAACCCTGCCAATCAGCATGATCTGAGAGTACAAAACCTCGTTCATAGCCTCGTCGTCGTCGTGCTCCCCGTACCGCCATCCATCCGGATGCAAAAGCCGTTTGGGGATGTTGAAACCGCTTCATCCAACTAGAACGGTGGGCAGACGGTGGAGCCAATATCAGATCACCGTTGAACTTGTAACTGCGGGGCATCTCCGATGCCGGGAGCGTAGGCACCATCGGCACTCCCAATTGCCGATAGATCTCCGTCAACACATGTACTGCCCCGTGCACATACACAGGTTGATCGGTAAACTTGGCTAACTCTCCCAACACTCGTTGGGCTTTGCCAAAGGCATAGCAAAACAGCAACGAAGGGCGAGTGCAATCGCTTTTCCACCAGTCGTAAATCTGCCGACAGGTTTCTTCGCCTGTATTCCAGTGATAGATGGGCAATCCAAATGTCGCTTCAGTAATGAACACATCACAGGGCACAACTTCAAACGCTGCACAGGTCGGGTCATCACCTCGTTTGTAATCGCCTGAAACTACCCAGACTTCATCGCCGCACTCAACACGGATTTGAGCAGACCCCAACACATGTCCCGCTGGATGAAACGACACCCAGGTATTGCCCAGTTTCAACTTTTCACCGTACTCAACCCCTTGCAGATTGATGGCATCACCCAACCGCTTCTTTAGAATCTCCTGGGAGAGATGGACAGCAACGTAATGGGCTGAGCCAGAGCGAGCATGATCGGAGTGGGCATGGGTAATCAGAGCGCGATCGACAGGTCGCCAGGGGTCGATATAAAAATCGCCCTGCTCGCAGTACAGACCTTCTTGACGAACGGTGATAAGTGACATGGTAAATGTTACGGTCTTATGTACATACGATAGGGGATGGGATGTGGGCTTTACTTTCACCGTTCGACTAAACTCACGATAAAGCTCCTGCAATCGGTTCTAACCCTTATATAGCAACCCTAAATGATTTGTGAAAGTGCCCGCCCGATGGGCGGGCACTTTCACAAATCACCTTTTTCACAAATCAGATAGGACTGCTATATATGTTACAGGTTTAACTTTGCCGCGATCGCTCTCACAGTCTCAAATTACCGTCACTATTGGGGCGATCGTCCGATACCCAACCCTTAACTGGGATTGAATGTGTACTCTTGCAGACGGCTTTTGGGGTTTATGCACCCTAAAAAGAATTTTGGAAAATGGCAATGGAGGATGGAGCGATCGCCTTGCTGATACCAGTTCTAAAAATTACTACCACAATCCCAACACGGCTTGATTCAGCTTGCCGAAGTCTGAACTTATCAAAATCTGAACTTACCAAAATCTGCGATTTCAACTACTAAACTCAAAAGATCTGTCAGGTCATCAGCCTTTTCCCCTCAAAGCATTCGTTAAACTACAGCAACCTTTCGGTTGCTATACAATCGAAGCTAGATGAGTTGGATTTGCCTGATGACAACCACCACTACCCGTCAAACTCAGTCTATGGGTTTGCCCATTCTATCGAGCCAGGGTCAGGGTTGGGAGCATATCCTGGTTGAGCAATTCCAACATCCTCCCGGTGAAGGAAATTGTCATTACAACGAGCACGCGATTTGTTTGTCCCTGGCTTCTCGTCCAGTGCGATTGTTGCAAATCAAAGGAGGGAAGACCTACTCAGGATTGTATGGGAAGGGCGATATGTCCATCATGCCTGCGGCGATGCCTGTGTTTGCTCGTTGGGAAGGAGATGACCACTACTTGCAAATTCGCATTCGATCTCAATTTCTTCAAACCGTCGCTCAAGAAACGATCGCCTCTCATCACTCTGTAGAGTTAATTCCCGAATTTCGGATACGCGATCGCCAGGTTGAAGCGATCGGTATGATGTTGCTCTCAGAAGTGCAACAAAATAATCCTGGTAGCAAGTTGTATATCGAATCTCTGACAAACGTGCTGGCAGTTCATTTACTGCGACAATATGCTGCGACGCAACCCCGACTGCCAGTATATGAAGGGGGTATCCCTGCGCGTCAGTTAGAACAAGTTTTAGACTTTATCAACGAGCATTTAGATCAAAAGATCAAATTGGCAGATTTGGCAGCATTACTGGACATGAGCCAATTCCATTTCAGCCATTTGTTCAAACAATCGACAGGCATTGCACCTTACCAATATCTGCTTCAACAACGAGTGGAACGGGCAAAACAGTTGTTAAAACAAACGGATCAACCCATTATCGAAATTGCATTTCAGTGTGGGTTTAATAGCCATAGCCATTTGAGCAAACAGTTTCGACAATTAACGGGAATGACACCGACTGATTACAGAGCGCATTAACAAGTCATTATTTCTGCGTTAACCTGCCATCCTCCATGTGAACGATGCGATCGGCAACGTCTAAAATTCGGTTGTCGTGGGTGACGAGCAAGACGGTGCAACCTTCTTCTTTAGCTAATCGACGCATAATTTCGACTACATCTCGACCCGATTGACTGTCTAAAGCCGAGGTCGGTTCATCAGCTAACAACAGTTTGGGATGACTGACCAAAGCACGGGCGATCGCCACTCGTTGTTTTTGCCCACCAGAGAGGTTGTCGGGATAATAGTCGATATGTTCTCCTAAGCCAACGGCGGTGAGGATGGCACTGGAGCGATCGCGATATTCCAATTTGGAAATGTGTTTGTGCAGTTTGAGGGAGGTGCTAACGTTCTCCCAAGCGGCAAGACATTTTAGTAAGTTATGAGCTTGAAAGATAAAGCCAATTTGGCTGCGGGTTTGAATCAGTGCTTTTTTGGTCGCTCCACGCAGTTCACGACCCAAAATTTTAAGACTGCCTTCCTGTGCCGATCGCAGTGCGCCAATGAGTGTCAATAGGGTTGTTTTACCACCACCCGATGGACCTTCTAAAATCACGACTTCACCCGGATAGAGATCTAAATCCACGTCGGTTAACACTACTTTTTTCAGTGCTCCCTGACCAAAGGTATGGGTCAGATTGCGAACAGCAACAACAGGTTCCATAGGAAAAAAGAAAAAAGAAGAGAGAAGAAGGAGGAGGAAAGAAGGATAAAGGATGAAGGATGAAGGATGAGAAGAAGAGGGAAGAGGGAAAGAAGAAGAAAGAAGAGAGAAGAAGGAAAAAAGAAGAAGGATGAAGGATGAAGGATAAAAGTGAAAGTGAAAGTGAATGTGATGTGTTTTTGATGAACATCCAAATCTTCTACTCTAGCTAATGCTGGGTTTCATCCTCCCTAACTCTCCTTGACAAAGCTACCGTGTACACACAAGTCTTCATAGCCCCCTAAATCCCCCAATTCTGGGGGACTTTGAGCCTTTGTCAAAGGTCTTCACCCAACCAAAAACCCGTACTTGGAACCGATGCGAAGCGCGCCTTTGGGTGAACCGAAACACCTTCTGCTAGGGGGTTTGGGGGAAACTCCCCCAATGCCTTGCTCTCAAACTCATTGCAGTAATCAAGTGTTCCATTGACAAAGCAAAGATGTGTGTACACCGTAGCCTTTTGAAAGGAAATTGAGGGGAATCGTGCAGAAGTTTGGCATCTCAACCGAGATCTGTGTACACGATTAGCCTATTCAGGGGATGCCGGGAGCAGGAGATCTGATGTGTTGCATTCAAAACTCAAATTGGTATAAAAGCAGAAACCGAAATTAGAAGACATCAGCAGGGTCAGCGGAACGCAGTTTATTCACGGCGATCGCCCCTGAAATAGCACACATCACTAACGTCAAAATAAAGACCTGCAACGCAATCTCTGGACGCATGGTGAGAGGAATGCGAGTCAGCGTTGTGAGTAAGCTATACATTCCCAAAGACGTGAAATAACCGGGAATAAAGCCTAACACCGCTAAAATAATTGCCTCTTGCAAAACGACCGATAACAGACTCAGATCGGAGTAACCCATTGCCTTTAGCGTCGCGTATTCAGGCAGGTGGTCGCTGACATCGGTATAGAGCACCTGATAAACAATCACGACTCCCACAATAAAGCCGATCGCGGCTCCAAAGTTAAGAATTTTTCCCTCTGGAAAAGTCGCCCGAAAGTTTTGTTCGGCAAGCAGTAACTCTTCACGAGTCATGACTCGCACCGCATCTGGCAGACTCGCCTGCAATCGTTTTTGCACTGTAGCAATATCTTCTCCCGGTTCGACGGTTAAAACTCCAACGGTGACTTTATCTAAACTGGCTTGTCCATTCAACGATGCATAATTCCAATCACTCATGACCACATGCCCTTTGTCAAAGAACGTGCTGCCTAAGCTAAATAACCCCACAACAACCGTGCGTCGATTTTGCATCACGGTTGTCACCCCACCCTGTTGCTCAAACAGCGTGGGAACAGAACCCAATTGCGATTGAGAGAGGCGATCGAATAACACACTGCCAGGGACGCTGAGGCGATCGAGTTGCTGATTAATTTCCGGGGTATTCAGAACAGGTTGAACTGGATTAAACGCCAAAATCTTGACGGTATTGGGAAAGAAGTCGATCGCCTGAGTTTGTTCTTTCGGCAAGCTCTGGTTCATTCTGCTGCGAGCAAAATCTTCCGGGCTGACCCAGGGGGCAGACCCAATGTAGAGTGGACTGGCGGTGGCTACTCCGGCGACGGCATCCGCCTGATAGAGGTGAATTTTGGGAAACGAACCAAAGTCAATCGTTGGAGAATAGGCAGACACTAAAAACAGATCGCCACTCAGGTTTTGTGGAACCAGGGTAATGCCGTCAAACAGCAGTGCCCTTAATCCCAGTTGCGTGAAGATCAAGATATTTGAAAAAGCTACACCCGTCATCGCTACGGCTAACCGCATTTTTTGATGAGACAACTGTGCCCAGGCAAGCGGTTTATGAGCCTGATAGTAGTAGCGAAGATTTTTGAAAAATTTAGCTCTCATCCTTCCTCACTTTCTAACTGAATGGTGACGCGGACTTGCATATTGGTTAATCTGGCAACTTTGTCGTTGTCTTCGGGATTAATCCGAATTTTGACCTCAACAACACGAGTGTTTTCGTCAGTGGTGGGGTCTGAGGAATTACTGGAGAGTTGTCGTGCTCCCACTTGCAACCCGATGTGATCCACCGTGCCTCGCACCTCCCCTGCAAACCCACCATATTCACTGACGAGGGTAACGGATTGCCCAATGCGAACTCTGGTGATTTCAGTTTCGTAGACCTCAGCGATCGCAAACATGGCATCCGTGCGTCCCAGTTCTACAATGCCTTCCTGCGTGTTGACCTGTTCACCCACACGAGTATTGATGCGAAGAATTTGTCCTGCGACAGGAACGCGCACTTGCGTATCTTCTAAATCGGCGCGTCGTTGCTCCACCGCAATGCGGGCACGCTCTAACTCCGCCTGTGCCACTCGAATATCCACCGGACGCACTTCTCGCAATTGGGCTAAGTTGCCCTGCTCTTGAGTGATTTGCTGACGTAATGTTTGCAGCGTATTGTCCAGTTGTGCCTGCCGTTGGGTGAGATTTGCCTGAGCCGTTTCATACGCTTCCTGCGCCTGATCTAAATCCACCAGGCTAGTTGCTCCCTCTGAATAAAGGATTTGATTGCGCTCATAGTTGCGTTGTGCCTGTCGTAACTCCGCCTCAGCACTGGCGATCGCCCCCTGTCGTTCCAGTGTTTCTGTTCGTAGTTGTGCCTCTAGCCGCGCAATATTCGCCTGTTGGGCAGCAATCTCAGCATCTTTCGCCTCCCCTGCCCGTGCCCGGTCTAACAACGCCTGATAATAGTCCACGTTTTTCAAGGCTTCTTCTAAATCTCGTTGGCGGCGATCGCTCCCCTGTAAGACCGCGATCACCTGTCCTGCCTCAACCCAATCCCCTTCCTCCACGAGGATCTGGTTGACCCGACTATCTTGAGCATTGGGAACTGAAAGTTTAATCACTTCTCCATTGGGGGTCAGCCGTCCTAATGCCACAATGGTTGGGGTTTGCTGCACCTCGTTGGGCGTTGGAGTGGGAGTGACCTCCGCTTGAGATGAGTCAGAACAGGCTGTCACTCCACCCCATAAAGTGATTAAAATTGCCAGGACAATGTAATGGCGTGAATTGAAGGAGAAAGGTTGCGATCGCACCATATTTCAAGTCAAGCAAAATAGAGTTGTTTGGATAACCAACGAATTCAAGCAGCGACAGCATGTGACGTAAAGTTCTTTTCAATAGAATGACGGGCATTTCACCTGAATAACCTCCTCCATCTGGTCAAACCCATCGGACATTAACCATAGCAATCCTAAATGGGTTGGCGCACCTCTCAGGAATGCGCCTCTCACAACCCACTCATCTAACAACTAATTGAGGACAGTTATAAATAACAATAAAAGACAATCCAAAATGACAGCGAATGAGTTAATCTTTGCTCAATATCTACTTTTTCTGCGATTTCTCTACCCCTAACCCCACCCTATGAGCTGCCAACATCTCAACAGTGTGACTCCGGAAAATTTAATTCCTAAATCGAATTACCCTGTCTTTCGCTGCGAGGAGTGCATCAAGACCAACGATCGCTGGGTTCATCTTCGCATCTGTCAGAGCTGCGGCAAGATGTTGTGCTGTGACTCCTCCAGAAACCAACACGCCCGCCAACACGCGGAGGAGACGGGACATCCGGTAATTAGCTCAGCCGAGTTGGGAGAGCAGTGGTTGTGGTGTTTTGTGGATGAGCAAGGCAAGAATTATTAGGGCGATCGCCTCAGATTAGCCATTCTCTTGTTTTTCTCGTTCCTGGCTTCCCAGCCGGGAATGCAGTTCTGGAAGCTCTGCCTCTTTAAGCTATTAATAATAGGTGGAGCCTCTGAAATAGAGTTCCCAAGATTTTGTCTGGAAACGAGGTAAACCTTTTTGGTCTGCGACTAATAGCTCAAAGAGGTTTCGTATCAGTACAGCACTGATATGTTCATTTAACTTGAGATAAAGCATCAAGACATTGACGAGCGAGGACTTCAGCAAAATCACAGGGTAGAGCATTGCCTATCATCTCACAAACATAATCGATGTAAGGAGTGTCAAAAATATAATCCATTGGAAATGTTTGTAGTAGTGCAGCTTCTCGAACAGAAATTGTTCTATCTTGTTCAGGATGACCAAATCTACCTTTACTGACGGTTGTACATCCGCCTGTGATTGTTGATGAGATTTGATCCCATGACAAACGACCATATACATTATTGAAACCATCGCTTCTATTCTGATGACATGGTGGGCGAAGTTCTTCAGGGAGCTTCAATCGGCTCTCACCAGGACGAGCAGCTTTGAGTATCTTGAGGGTATCTGGGGCAAGTGAACGAACAACATGCCAGTTATATCGTTGCGGACCTCCAGAAGTATGAGTATCAGCAAGCACAATTGGTTCAGGCATAGTTCCAATTGCATCTCGCAGCGTTCTCCACGGTTTTAATCCATCTTTACCAGTTTTAGAATGAGTAGGTTTTGGTAAATGGACAGGAAACCCTTTTCCAGCCAACAAAACAAGGCGTTGACGGCTTTGTGGAACTCCATAGTCAGCAACTTGAAGTATGTCCCATGCAGATATGTAGCCTAATGACTCTAACTTTTGGAGAAGTTGCTCAAAAAGCTTTGTTCCTTTTTTAGGAAGACCTGGAACATTCTCCATCATTACAATCCGAGGCTGTATTTCTTCCACAAGGCGACTCATTTCTAAAACAAGTTCGTTACGTGGATCAGGTCGCTTATGTCTGGCTGTCAAACTAGAAAAGCCTTGGCAAGGTGGGCATCCAGACAGAAGATCAATTTCACCACTAGGAGAACAAGCTATTAAGCTCTTGCCTCTAACTGTTCGTACATCTTGTTTGTAAGCTTGGACTTCAGGATGATTGGCTTTATAAGTAGCAAAGGCATGTGGTTCAATTTCTACAGCAGCAACCACACGAAAACCTGCTTTTTTCAAACCAACAGTTAACCCGCCACTACCTGAAAAAATATCAATAGCTGTTGGTTGTTGAGTCTTACAAACCTTGCGCCGCATTCTTTTTCTGTTTCTCAGCCTCATTCAAAAAGTCTTGGTGCATTTTCCGTGTTCGATGGAGAAAAGCTGTCCAACTGATATAAGTTAGCCTTCCACCTTGTATAAGTCCTTCAAAAGCTCTCTTATGAACGCTAGTTAGCTTCTCATCATCACATACAAGAGTCACATGAAATCCTTTAAATATTTTCGTGAAATCTTTGTGGCTCTCCTCCTGAAGGAAGTTATCCATTTGCTCTATATATCTGTTCAAACGCTCCATCTCGCTATTATCAAACTTGTGCTTTGGTCGTTTTATTTCAATGATTTGAATAACGTTCTCTTCGTTCGAGAGTACAAAATCTGCCCGTTTATCAGGCTCAGTAAAATCTTTCAGCTGTATACCCTCCCCAGTCTTCTCTTTATAATATTTCTGGAATTCACTTTTTAAGGTGGTAAAGGATTGATTTTGCGTGATTGGTGACCATTGAGGATCAATTAGCCAGGGTGCTTGTTCAATTAAGTCCTGAAAAGCTGCCTCAAGTGTACTTGCATCATCTTTTAAAGTTTCAACTTTATTTATCACTCTTACGCGATCATCAGCAATTCGACCAAAAGAAGAAAGTTCAGCAATTCGAGCAACTTTCAAAATTTCTGTAATCACTGCCAGCGGTGAACCTTCTGCGTCAGCAGCTTCACGAAGCTTTCTATCTAGCGTTACATGAGGTCCAAACGTCAAGCTTAATTGAACAATCTCCTCTGTTCGCTCTGGATCTGAAACTTCATCCTCTCGCATCTTCTGACCAATTAATTGAGCAAATTCCAATGCTTCTTCACGTATCTGTTTTTGCTCTGGCCTAGGAAATGCTTGATCAACTCTTTCTGCAATGTTTGAAGTTTCTTGAAATAGCTCCCAAGTCTTCTTCTTTACTGGATTTCGAGACATATTTCCAATTCTACGCAATAGCTGCAAACCCCACTTCTCAAAGGCGTTTCCTAGCTCGTGTGACCAAAGAATGTCTCGACGATCCGTTTGAATAAGATCTTCCTCCTGTTCATCTAGCCAATCTGCGTGAAGTTCACCAACTAAATAAGAACGAATGCTGTATTCCCCTGAAAAACTTGCTCCTCTATTAAAAACAGTTGTTTGAGCTGCAATCTTGCCACGGCAATAGATCCGGATACCAGCCATCAACTCATCTTTGTAAGGATCTTTGGCGTAGGCCGCCCAGCCAGTTATAGGATAAAATTCACCGTCAAGTTCAAAGCCAGCTTCCAAATTTGAAAGAATGTTACCGTCTGGAGCATAAGCATGTCTTCCGGGTCCAAATCGAATCTCAGTGTCTTGCATTTTCACAATGTCAAATGTTCCAACATCTTGAGAATAGTCTTCAGAATCTTCTGTTTTAGTTGCATCAACGAGAGTAATCTTCCAATCCTGTGAGGATATTCCAAAGCGTTGTGATAGTTGACGGCTAAGTGTGCTGATATCTGGAACTTCTCGTTTGTAGAATTTTGTTAGTTTAATTAAAGTTCCAGTTTCTGGGCGCACAATTCCATCTAAACTTCCAACTTCAGGTTCATAGTTAGAATCTGTTTCTTGTAGAATCTGGCTTCGGTCAAGGATTAGATGAGCGGTTAGATATCCTTTGGCAGTTTTGCCATTCGCGTCTTTACCCCTGGTTAAGTCTCCACCAGACGTTAAAATCTCAATTCTTTCACAAATTCCAAAAGGCGCGAGTTTTCCTACACCTTTGCGACCCATCACTTTGCGACCAAACTTTTTTGATACATCACCCCTCTCACTATCATTGCGTCTGTCTGCTCCAACACAAAGATAGAAGCTATTAACTTGATCAGGGTTCATACCAATACCATTATCCCAAACCTCAATTGTGTATCCCTTGTCCTGAAGTTGGTTATTGTTTTTGGTCGCAAGAAACTCACCCATAGGAGCTTTAATCCGCACTTCAGTGGCATCTGCGTCATAACTATTGGATACCAATTCAGCGATTACGGCAGAAACCCTGTCGTAAAGCTTTACACCTAACTTGTCTACAGTTAGGCGTGATATGGTCATTGTGTATTTTGCTGATTGAGCGACAGATTGCTGAACCACAGTGGATTATCTCTAAGAAATTACATACTCAAAATGCCCTATATCTTAGTCGTTGTAACACTTCTTCGTCAAGGATTCTTAGGACTTTGTGATCACTTGTATCAATCCAGCACCTACATCTTAAAAACCAATGCACAAAAGATTACCTTGCCATTCCTCAATATTTCTTTAAGTTCGCCACCTTGTAACCTTTGAACTTGAAATTTCAGCTTGAGCACTATTCATCTCTTTTCTTAAAGCTTGAGCATCCAACCTGAGAACTCAATTCAGAACTCGATTCATCGTCTACTGCCCTACAAAAGCAAGCTACAGAATTGAAAATTTGACCTTCACAACCCAAAACTAGCTCTAATCTTCTGCTTTGGGACGCTGCATCAAACTAATCACCTCATTGGAATTGCGAGTTGGCATGGATCGTGACCAATCCCTCACCTCTGTAATTTGCACAATGTGCATCAGATGAATGATTTTCCTGACCCAAACAAGTGACGATCAGAAATAGAGTTTTATGCTTGGGAATGGTTACGTAGAAGGTTAAACCACACCACAAAACCATTCCCGATACCAGTCATTATTTTGAACTACCAGCCTCTTCTACTTCCGGTTGCCCTTTACGAGACTTGCGGAACCGTCGCCCCATCTCGTTGAGGGAGCTATCAATCTCGCCTTTCCCTGTTGCTTTAGCAGAGCTATAAACCTCTCGCGCCGCAGCATAGGCTTCACTACCCGCCAGCATATAGGTGTTGTAGACGAGTTCTTGCAGATCGTTGAGGGACACCCAGATCGGATAGAGTGCCATAAACAAATCAACATCCTTTTGCATGGCATCCAGATCAAAGCGGCGTGGCAAGTAATCTGGATAACGAGCTGCAAACTCGGCAGATTTTTGCACAAAGGCACGGGTTTTATCGCCTAACTTTGCCAGTTTTCGCCGTTCCCCAGCCGTCATACTGACTAAAAAAGGAAGTTTTTCACGAATGGTAGTAAGCGCAGCCTCAATTGAAGCTTGATCAGCATCCGAAAGCGAAGCACTTAAAGATTGGGGTGGCATAGGAATTCCTCATAAAATTAGTTGGATGAGCAATCGTAGGTTTTGCTCTGTTAACTAGAAATTCCCAAAATTAATATGCTTCTAACGGAGTAAAAGTTGTGTAAAACACGGAAATTTCAGCTAAGTCGTTCTGAAAGCCTCAGTAGATTTTAGTACTGCTATTCACAGATAGGGTTTGGAAATAAACCCAGGGGAATGTGGGGGCTGCGTCCCCAGCCAGGGGTTTCACCCCTGCACCCCAAATTCCCACCCTTATGTACGACGAGTTGTACTCAGGATCAAGGCTACCGTGTACACACATCTCCTGTATCAACCTCAAACCCCTGCATTTGCCCCCCAACCCCCAAAATTTGGGGGGCTTTCGATCCCACACTTCCTACCGCTCAAAGTCGCCCAGAATTGGAGGATTTAAGGGGCTGAGGGAATTTCTCTGTGTACCATATCTTAGTAAGGCGGACGGCGACAGCCGGGGGTAAATTAAGGGCATCTTCATATTGAATTGGTATGAGATTCAAAATTGAATATTTGACATACAAAATTGAATGTCTGAGATATAAATTTGAATAACCAGTATATAAATGTGAATGTTTAAGATACAAATTTGAATATCCGGCATACAAATTTGAATAGTCAGCATACAAATTTGTATACCTGAGTAATAAAGTCATTAATCGTGGGTTCAATAATCCTTGATCCTTTGTAAGATTTGTCAGTGTAGTGTGACCTGTTCCACAAAACTGCTGTCTATTTCAATTGGCTTAAGCTTGGGTAAGTCATAGATAGATACCCTTACAATGGGGACTAGAGCAGCAAACAGGTGAACCGATGACAGTAGACCTCCGCGATACGGCTGCAACCCAAGCGGAACTAATTGCCTATCTTAAACAACACCGCATTTGGAATGTGGAAACACTGCTCTGGCAATGGCTAACGGCTCATCCCATGCCCTCAAAAAAATCCCTCCAAATTATTCAACAACTTAAAACCTGGCTCGATGCGTTTCGTCCCCTACCATCCGTCGTGGTAAGTGAATTGAGACAGCGGCATCAAGTCCGTTTTACCTATCACTCCAACGCATTAGAGGGCAACACGCTGACCCAGAGTGAAACAGAACTGGTGTTAACCACTGGCATCACAATCGGCGGGAAGACGCTTCAGGAACACTTAGAGGTGATCGGACATGCAGAGGCGATCGCTTACATTGAAGCGTTGGCCCAACAATCGACACCCCTTGGAGAGTGGGAAATTCGACAAATTCACAGCCTGATTCTCCGCAAAATCAACCCAGAAGAAGCTGGGCGTTATCGAACTCTGGATGTGCAAGCAGCAGGAACGGGGTATGTTTATCCTCCCCATTATTTGCTGTCGGAGTTGATGACAGAGTTTGTCAGTTGGCTGAATTCTGAGGAAGCTCAGGCATTACATCCTGTGCTTTGTGCAGCAGAAGCACACCACCGATTTGTGACGATTCATCCGTTTCGGGATGGTAATGGCAGAGCAGGGCGACTGCTGATGAATTTGCTGTTGTTACGGTCAGGCTATCCGATCGCCATCATTTCAAATGAGAATCGACAACGATACATCGAAGCCTTAATCCAGGGACAACAATCTGACAACTGGGAACCCTTTTATGCGCTGATCATTGATGCAACTCAAACTGCATTAGTAGAAGTATTGGGCATATTGGCGACGGCTGGAGAGATTCAAAACAAGGATTTACCGTTTTATCAGGAGATGCTGAATTTTTTGCGGCGGTAGCCTCCAGTAGGTTGGGTTGACGGAGGAAACCCAACATTCACCTATCTTTTATTTGTTACTCACATCCAACATTTACTTCAAACAAGATGGCATCTCCTGCTCCCCAATCAACCTCATATACTCCTCTGGCTACAAACCGCTGAAAACTTGAATATTGCCAATCCTTGGGATGCTGCACAAGTTGGTGATGCACTGGGTTGTAATGAATGTAATCGATGTGTTGATTCAAATCATGCTCATCTCGAATTTGGTGCTCCCAAAAACGGCGTTGCCATACAGCTTGTTCCTTTTTATGCAGTCGAGCTTGATTTTGTTGACGTTTGTGTTGACCAGGGCAGGTGCGGGTAAAGATTGTTTTGATTAACCGCCATCGTGTAGAAAAATCTGCATCACCTGGTGGAAGCGTCCAGATGCAGTGAAGATGTTCTGGCAATACAACGATCGCCTCAATGGTAAATGGATGACTGGTTTTAACCGTGCGAAAAGCGTAACGGAGATGCTCAATGTTCTGGGGCAGGTGAAACAGTTGTTGCCGTTGATAAGTCACAACGGTAAAGAAATAAGTGGCTCCAGGTGTGATGGCACGACGATAACGCATCTGATGACCCAATCGTAGATGAGATTAGTATGGGTAATCAGAAGCATTGATTAACAGGATGATTGAGTTGGGTTTCGTCACCTCAACCCAACCTACTCAAGGCTACTCAAGGCGATCGCACTAAACCACCTACCCTAAGCATTTCCACATCAAGATTTAGCCAGCTTTGCTGGAGTGCTGCCGCATTAACGAAGTGGTGGAATACAAAATCAACGCCGACCAGATAAATGCAAAGGTAATGACGTGGGTTGCGGTGAACGGTTCACGATAGAGCAATACCCCTAACACCAACTGCAAACTGGGCGCGAGGTATTGAAAGAATCCCAACGTTGATAGCTGCAATCGCTTTGCCGCATTGTTAAACCAGAGGAGTGGCAACGAGGTCGTCACCCCTGCCCCGATAAACAAGAGGGTAATTCCCCACCCCACCCCAAAATGACCTGCACCCGTCACTGCCCAATATCCTGTCATCGCTAGAGCGATCGGAGTCACGAGCAACGTTTCCATTGCCAATCCCACCATGGGAGCGACGGCTACCATCTTGCGTAACAAGCCATAGCAACCAAAGGAGAAAGCCAGTGCCAACGCAATCCACGGCACCTGACCAAATTGCAGCACAAAGTAACTGACCCCAATGCCAGCTAAGAGAACAGCGATCGCCTGCCATCGAGTCAGCTTTTCTTTGAGAAACACAAACCCCAACAGCACATTCACCAGGGGATTAATGAAGTAACCCAGACTCGTCTCAATGACGCGATCGGCGTTGACAGCGTAGATATACAAGCCCCAGTTAAAGGCAAGCAGTGAAGCCGTGGTAAACAACACCGCTAACTTTCCTGGAGTCTGCCAGAGTTGACTAAATTCGGCTCTGCGATGTTGCAGGAACAGTAACCCCGTGAGAAACACCATCGACCAGATGACTCGGTGCGTTAACACTTCTACTGCTGGAACCTGTCCAAATAACTTCCAGTAGATGGGCAACATGCCCCAGGTGGAATAGGCGAGGATGGCGTAGATGGCTCCCGTTTGGGTCGAAGATTTTTGCAGATTGGGATTCAAAGCAGGATTCCAGGTGAAAGCGTGCGATCGCCCATCATAACAACTGGTTCGGAGAGCACACTTCACCCATCTTCATGATTTTGTTGCAAAAACTACATTGCTGAATGCAAACATAATTTCCCTCTCCCACAGGCTACGGTGTACACACAAGTTCTCTTAGCCCCCTAAATCCCCCAGGATGGGGGACTTTGAGCCGTATAAGACGGATCGGAAGTCCCTCAATTTTAGGGGGCTGGGGGGCAAACGCAGGATTTTGAGGTAAATCTAGGAGATCTGTGTACACAGTAGCTCCCGCAGGAGAGGGAACTGGATTCTAGCTCCCTTCTTCTATGGGAGAAGAGATGGGGATGAGGGCTGATCTGGAAGACGCAGAAATAGTTTTGTAAGTCGGGTAGGGTAGGCAGTGCCCACTAAATAACGGGACTCATTAATTCAACTGGAACGAGTTCTGTTGGCGGAAACGGATGTTTGAACGAGAAGGCATAGGGCGTAGAGCCGTGTTGCTGCAAGTGATAGAGCCGTTCTTTAGCTTCATCAACTGTGGGCGTGTGGTCTACCGGAATCCACCACATGGCTAAATTGGGAGAATCACTTTTCTCAAACCAGCGACGCCGATCGCGCATAATACCCGCGTGGGCACTGCGATACACATAATCGGATAATGCCTCCAGCGATCGCCACACGGTTAAGGTAATCAAAATACGCTCATCTTCAAATACACGCAGTTGCGTTGCATCGTCTGAACCTTCAGCCCGCAACCGCCACACAAACCCCGGATCAGCATCTGCGATCGCATTAATGTGATTGATTTGAGCGATAAACTCTGCCATCTCCGGATGTGCTAACGGTAGACGTAACGTTGCAGTATTGACTTGGGCGAGATGAAAATGGGCAGAGGAAATAGAATGCATAGGAGTAGCTTGAGAGAAGTCACTCCCAAGACCTTACCCAAGACATCCTTCAAAAGGTAGAACTAGTTATTTAATTTAAAATGAAAACTTTTAGAGAAAAATAAGTTGCATTTAAGATCAAAAATTGTGGTTAAAACCGTCGTTTAAAGAACAGTAATAATGCGCTACTTACTTTCTCATGCCAGTCTTCTTGAGGATAATGACCCACTTCATCGAATTCGACAAACTCTGTTCCCTTGATGGATTGAGCAAAAGATTTTGCCACATCTGGAGGCAACCAGGGGTCACGCATTCCCCAGGCTAACAGTAAGGGATGTTGCCACTGTTGCAACCCCGACTCAATCTCTGCCGTAACCGTTTTAAGTTGCAAACCCTGCACAATTGCCAATAGCGATCGCCCCACATCTGAGCTTTTCAGCCAGGGACGACGATAGACATCCAGATCAGCATCTTCGACGCGATAACCACCGCCTCCTTCAAGGGTGCGATCGACCAGAAGGGGATCTTGCGTCACCATATCACCTACTAACGGAATTCCCATTTGTCGAATTCGCCAGGGTAGTTTTGCCGTCTGCGTCACGGGAGCATTCAAAATTGCCAAGCGATCCACCTGATCCGGATGACGCAGGGCATATTGAATGCCAACGGAACCCAAAAATCCTTGAGCCACCAGATGAAACCGTTCTAATTGCAGTGCATCAACAAATCCAGCCAGTGCCTCCAGAAATGCCTCCGACGTGTAAGCAAAATCGCGGCGATCGGGCTTTGAGGAATAACCACAGCCAATCCAATCGGGGGCGATCGCTCGAAATCCCTCTTCTGCCAGCGCAGGCATCACCTCGCGCCAACTATAACTCTGAGACACTAACCCATGCAGCAACAAAACAGGCAGGCGATCGCTATTGCCCTTGGGCAACGCCTCTCGATAAAACCAGGAGAGAGAGCCAACTTCAAGTAGATGTTCCTCGTTTGCCATTGCCTTGTCCTGCTGCGATGTATGCCAGATTACCTTGTGTTAGAGCTTACCGCTTTGGGCGATCGCGAAACAAGTAACAGGGAATGGGGAATAGGGAGTGGGGAGTAGGGAATAGGAGTGGCGCGATTTATCGCGTCTGCAAAGAGGAGGGAATGGGGAATAGGGAGTGGCGCGATTTATCGCGTCTGCAAAGAGGAGGGAATGGGGAATAGGGAGTGGCGCGATTTATCGCGTCGGTAAAGGGAGGGAGTGGGGAGTAGAGGAGTAGGATGCCAACTGTTAAGAAATACTCTACGTTTAACCGAAATGAATTGGGGACAGTAATAATACATTTGTACTAAACTCTTATCAAAACACCTTGCAGAGTTAGTACAAAAGCATTATCTTTATAGTACACTTGTACCTAGTGACATCTACCGAACGTCAGGTATTGGCAACCCCCCAAGGAGTGTATATGAAACAGTCCCAAGCCGAAATTCAAGCAATCCAGGAAAAACTACGGGCAATCCAGGCTAACCGAACTGCGGGGCGGAATCCTCTGCCTGCGATGGTTGAGATGACTCCCAACACGGCAAACCCCAGTAAAACTGCTACTACAACTAACAGCACAACTGCCACTGCACCCCGTCCTCAACGACAAACGCAACAACCTCAACTCGATCAATTAGAGCAAACCCAGTTGGATTCCGCACAGTTAGCCGCTGTAGTTGAGCAGTTGCAGCAACAAACGGCTTATCTGAGACAGTTTCAGGCTCCTCTCCAGGGGAGGTCTTCACAATCAACTTCAACACAACCCACGCCTAAAGCCACACCCGAACGACAGGTTGCTCAGGTGTTGCAACGGTTGGAGCGGCAAGCACAACATATTAATGACCTCTCTGCCGCTCAAGAAGCTGCCATTTTGGAATGGAAGGCGATCGCGGAGCAATTAGAGCGCGATCGCAAAGCTGCCGAGTTAGAAGATGCATTTTTGGGGGGTGCTGACTCATCTCGTATTTGTGAATATCTGACAACCGCTGTGCCCTACATCGAGCGGGATGAAGATGGCTCTTATGTAATGACGGCGCGATCGGTTGATTTATTTAAGGCGGAGCGAGAAGCCTCCGCTATGGCTCAAACGCTGCGACATCGCTCTGGATCATCCGCAGCAGCCAACAGCAAAGCGAGAGGGGGTACTTTGCAGAAACGGCGGGCGAGTCAGTCGTCTGACCTGGAATCTTGGGGACGATTCATCTGGCAACAAATCTCTGCCTTTGCCAAGACTCTCAGTACGCCGAAAAAACATCCTTCTCTCAAAACGACGCGATCGCGTCAATCTCAAGCAGCAGTGCAGCCTGCGGTTCCGGAGTTTTCGCTGCAAGATGCAGCCATGTGGGTTCTGGGATCAGTCATTGTGCGAGTGGCGTTAGACCTGTTTTTGGTCGCTAACCCCGGCATGTGGCTTCCCGTGATTGCCGTCATTGCAGCACCAGCCGCGATCGCCGTTTACCGAGTTACGGTTGCGCCTGAATCGGGGTTGGTCTGGGGATATCGCCTGTTTCTCATCATGATTGGATTGCTGCTGGGCGGCAGACTGTAAAACGTTACTGGTTCTGGCTTGAGACGTCGGTAGGTTGGGTTAAACGAAGGAGCACGGGCATGAAGCAAACAAACTCTGAATTCGCTACATTAAAACCCTTGCTGGCGGGAGGCTTAGTGTTTGCACTGGTGGGGTTGTTTATCGATGTACGGGGCACAGTCACTCAAGAACAGCATCAAAGTCATCATGAGGTTTGCCAAGGTACAATTAATAGCCAGGTTGCCATCTCTAGAGAGCAACTGGCTCAACTGCTGACAGTACCAGAGCGAGACAATAAGGCGCGGGTGCGAGACATCCTAAAAGATCCCTATTGTCAGTTGCCCAGTCTGCAAATCCGGGCAGGGGTTGCCGCTGATCGCGAGGTCTATCCATTAGCCTTCGATCCTCAAGCCCGTCTCGTGATTCTCTATGAAGGTGATGAATACGCGGGGTATCGGTTTAGCTTTTAGATAGGTTCGGTGCGGGTATGCGGGGTATCGGTTTTAGTCCCAATCGGGTTGTTTGGCTGTTGGCAGTGTTGCTAATGACATCGAGTTGTACCCGCCCGCAATCTGAAGCATCGCTGCGAAAAGTTCAGATTCAGCAAGCCTGGGAACTACAACCGGGAGATCAGGTTGCCGGACGCCGCATTGCTGGAAGCCTGGGTGATATCACAGTGGATTTAGATGGGGGCAAGATTTATGCTCCCTTCGATGGCTTGGTGCAACCCAATGACCTGGAGGGATGTGTGGTCTTTTCCAGTCCAGAGGTGCCTGCTTACCTGTTTCGTTGGTGTGGTGTCAGACAACCCAAATTGGGTGAGGTGAAGCGAGGTGAAGCGATCGCCTCTGCCGATTACCTGGAATTTGCAGCACTGCGACGACAACCGGATGGCAAATGGGCGATGGTGGAGCCAGCCAGTGATATCCTGCAACGAACCCTCAGTCCGCAATAGGATCTAGCCGCAACAGCCACCACCGCTAGAGTGCCGCCAATACTTCCAACTGATCAAGAATACTCCTAGCACCAGACCGATGAGGGATGCCTGGTCGGCAGTGAGCAATAAACCAAAGGGTCCATTCACGAATTCGATGAGCCCTTTAATAGCGATCGCGATAATCAAGCACAGTACCAATGCCCACAGCGTTCCAGTGTTGATGATGACTCGTTGAAAAAACCGCTCTAGCATCAGAAACGCCAGAGCACCTACCCCGGCTGAGACTGATATCAGCGTGATAATTTCGAGGGGAGGCTCAAGCAGCAGATCAAAGATGTCTCTGAGCAGCGGGTTGGTTGCATCGAGATATTTTAGAACCGAGTCCACCAGGGTTGTCAGCAACAACGTTAAACCTGCCACTTGCATCAGGTCAGACCAGGGGAGTAGTTTTAGACGCTGTAAGGGATTTGCCATCACTGAAAAAGAGATCAATTGCCTTGATTCTATCCAGAGACGGAGGAAAGTGAGTAGAGTTTGTTACTCGCGTCTAACACCTCGCGGCGTGCCCACTGATCAGCCTCGATAATGTCATCCAAAGTGGGATTGGACAGATTGCGAGAATGGTAGCGATCGCACGCCGTTTCAATCAATCGGGGAATATCTAAAAAGCGAATCTTTTCATTTAGAAATAGTTCGACAGCTTGCTCATTAGCAGCATTCAAAACCGCTGGCAAAGCTCCTCCGGCTCGACCTGCCGCATAGGCTAACCGCATACAGGGGTATTTTTGGTGGTCAGGTTCTCTGAAAGTCAACGTCCCTACTTTTACCAGATCTAGCTTTTCCCAGGTGGTGGGAATCCGATCTGGATAGGAGAGCGCATAAAGAATGGGCAATCGCATGTCGGGCAACCCCAACTGCGCCAGGATCGAGGTGTCTTGCAATTCAATCAGCGAATGGATGATGCTTTGGGGATGGATGACGATCTCAATGTGGTCATAGTCCAGCCCAAACAGAAAATGTGCCTCGATGACCTCCAATCCTTTATTCATCAGGGTAGCGGAGTCGATGGTGATTTTCCGTCCCATTGACCAGTTGGGATGTTTCAGCGCATCTGCCACTGTGACTTCGGCTAACTTCTCAACGGGTAAATCTCGAAACGCACCACCTGATGCGGTTAACAGAATGCGACGCAATCCACCCTCTGGAACCCCTTGAAGACACTGGAAGATAGCGGAGTGCTCAGAATCTGCCGGAAGCAACTTCACGCCATGCTTTTGCACTAGAGGCAATACGACAGGACCGCCTGCAATCAGCGTTTCCTTATTCGCGAGGGCAATATCCTTTCCGGCTTCGATCGCCGCAATGGTAGGAAGCAATCCGGCACACCCGACGATCCCTGTCACAACAGCTTCCGCATCACCATACCGAGCCACCTCGACCACTCCGGCTTCACCTGCCACCAAAATAGGTTGAGGGGTTAAGTCAGCGATCGCCTCTTTCAACGCGGGCAACTGGTCTGGGTCGCAGACTGCCACAATTTCAGGGCGAAACTGTCGCACCTGTTGCGCCAGCAACTCTACATTGCGTCTGGCTGCCAGACCGACAATGCGAAACTGGTCTGGATATTCAGCCACGATATCAAGGGTTTGAGTGCCGATGGAGCCAGTAGAACCGAGGAGAGTGATCGCTTTCACAATTGCTTAAGTATTGCGACGACTCCACTACTATAAAACGCGGAGGATGCATTGTCGCAGGAGTATCGTGTAAAACAGTTTTTGATGTGCTCCATCAATTTCTGTCAATGTCTCATTTGCCCCTTATTCTGAGTCTCAAACTGGATCAAATCACCTTTGAGCGGTTCAACGAATTGCGTCAGCGACACTTTCCCTCTGAACGAAACTTTCTACCCGCGCATGTCACGCTGTTTCATAAACTGCCGGGCGATCGCGAGGCAGACATTCAGCAGACCTTACAAGAACTGGGTGACATGACTCCTGTTTTACCGCTCCACTTTCCCAGCGTGCGATCGCTGGGTCAAGGCGTGGCGATCGAACTCCAGTGTCCTGAGTTGGTGGAATTGCGAAATCAGCTTGCCAGGGAATGGTCTAGCTGGCTCAGTGCTCAAGATCGGCAGGGCTATCGTCCCCATATCACGATTCAAAATAAGGTTTCGGCGGGTGAGGCGCAACAGCTATATCGACATTTACTCAACCAGTGGCAACCCTTAGAGGGGCGTGGAGAGGGTTTGCTGCTATGGCGGTATGAAGGAGGACCGTGGACGTTGGTGAATGAGGTTTTGTTTGTGGTTAATGGTTAGGGGGCAAGGGTCAGGGGTTAATGGTTAATGGTCAATGGGCAATGGTTAATGGTCAATGGTTAATGGTCAATGGTTAATGGTCAATGGTTAATGGTCAGGGGTCAGTGGTCAAGGGTCAATGGTCAGTAGTCAATGGTCAGTAGTCAGGGGTCAATGTAGCGATTCTTACTCCCCCACTCCCCACTCCCTCACTCCCTCACTCCCTCACTCCCCTACTCCCCATTCCCCACTCCCTCTCGTTCAACTCAGTTAACCCAATGTTTTGCCCGTTCGACTGCCTTTTGCCAGGTGGTAAATTGGGCGATCGCCCGTTCCGTATTTGAACTGGGTTCAAACACTCGCTCGACCTGACGTTGGTCTGCTAACTCGGCATCGGTTTTCCAGAAGCCGATCGCTAGCCCAGCCGCAAAGGCGGCTCCCTGAACAGTGGTATCGAGCAGGGCAGGACGCTCAACTGGAATGCCCAAGATATCCGCTTGCATCTGCATCAAGAAATCATTCTGACAGGCACCGCCATCCACGCGAAACCGCTCGATCTGCACGACGCCCGATTGGTTAATCGCCTGCACTACCTCCTTCACCTGGAAGGCGATCGCCTCTAACACTGCACGAACTAAGTGCGATCGCTGTGCTCCTCCAGTCAGCCCTAAAAATGCGCCACGGGCATCCATATCCCAATGGGGCGCGCCTAACCCGCTAAAGGCTGGGACAAAATACACTCCGGCGGTGTCTGGCACCTGTTGCGCTAAGGCTTCTGTTTCAGCCGCTGTTTGAATCACCTGCAAGCCATCCCGCAACCACTGAATGCAAGCCCCTGTGGTGAACATGCTGCCCTCCAGTGCATAACCAACTGTAGATTTCTCATTGGTATCTTGCTGAGTCCAGGCGATCGTGGCAATGAGCTGATTTTGAGAACGAATAATGTGCTCCCCTGTGTGAGCTACTAAAAAGCTGCCCGTACCATAGGTGCATTTCACCAAACCGGGGCGATCGCACCCGTGACCAAACAACGAGGCTTGTTGATCTCCCAAGATAGCCGTGATGGGAATTTCAGCCCCCATGACTTGAGCATCCGTTGTGCCAAAGTCGCCTAAACTGGGTTGAATTTGAGGCAATATCTGAGCAGGCACACCAAATAACGTCAGCAAAGATTCATCCCACTGGTGGGTTGTAAGGTTATATAGCATCGTGCGACTGGCGTTGCTGTCGTCTGTCGCATGAACTCTACCGCCTGTGAGCTTCCACAAAATCCAACAATCAATCGTTCCAGCGAGCACCGCATCCAGCGAAATTGCCGCAGGTTGTACGACGTTTTCCAGTAGCCAACTGAGTTTGGTCGCTGAGAAATAGGCGTCAATTACTAACCCCGTCCGCTCTGTAATGTCTGCTCCATAACCCTGCTCTTGCAACCGTTGGCAGTGAGCCGCTGTACGTCGATCTTGCCAGACAATCGCATTGTGAAGCGGTTGCCCCGTTGTGTTGTCCCATAACAAACAGGTTTCTCGTTGCACCGTCAGCCCGATCGCCCGAATCTCAGAAGGTTGAATTTCCGCTTGCTGCATTGCCTCCTGCATTACTGCACAGGTGGCATTCCAAATTTCCATTGGGTCATGTTCTAACCATCCGGGTTGAGGATAGTGCTGTGTTAGCTCTCGGTAGGCTTGACCTACCACCTGTCCAGCAGGATTGAACAAGAATGCTCGATTCCCGGTGGTGCCCAAATCTAACGCCAGAATGTAACCCGACGGGGCGATCGTGAATGGTTGAACTGTGACCATTGATGTGTTGTCGAACTCAACTCAAGTGCTGCTAAGACCCAGCTGAGGGAGAACTTCACATCGTCACCCCCTGAGATGGCAGTAGCTGTCATTGTAGAGTGTATGTCGTTTCGGATTCCCTCGGAATCGTTTTTCAGATCCTCGAAGTCGTTGTGAACTGACCTACCCAGGATTAACCGTTCATTTAGTATGGACGGTACAAATCAGTGTTCAACAGACGAGTTCTTGGCTCTCGTTGAGGTCAGTCGCTGATAAAATTCCAGAATGGCAACGCGCGACGGAGGACAGATGAGGAAAGTGCAGTATCACGGAGGATGCCTCTGTGGAGCAGTCCGTCTGGAAACTGCTGCTGAACCGTTTCGGGTGGGCATTTGTCATTGTTTAGACTGTCGCAAGCACCACGGGGCGATATTCCATACATTTGCGGTGTTTCCTGCCGATGCCGTCAGCATTATCGGCACGACAGCCGACTATCGTGGACGCTATTTTTGCCCAGTTTGCGGATCCTCCCTCTTCAGCCGCTCGGCTGACGAAATCGAAATTCCTGCTGGCACCTTCGACACGCCGAACCAAGTAATACCCACCTATGAGCTTTGGATGTGTCGTCGGGAGAATTGGTTGCCCCCGTTCGACGTTGCACGTCGATATGAGCGCGATCGCGAAGGGACAGCACGCACCGAACCATAACCGAAACTCAGCCTGACACTTCGTCAGCTATGGTTTCATCGCTGTGAATATCGAACGTAACAAAAGCTTTCTGCGTTCGATGGTTTGATGTATCAATTGGTTACTCAGGCGATCGCCGTTGCTTGAGACGAGATGATCTGCCACTGATTGTTGGTTTTTGAGTAGACACGGGTGTAACGATAGATCCCGGTGAAGGGTTTCTCGTCTAATTTACCGACGATACTAATTTTTGAGTTCGTTAGAGTAGTTGCATCGTATGCCTGTAGAATAAATTCACTACTTTCGTAGGTGCTAATTTTTAACTCTCCCGATCGATAGAGAGCCAGGTTTTGCGCCTTGTTTAACACAATTCCCTGGGGTGTCACAAAGATCGCATCCTCTGCTATTAAGCGATCGAGCGTTTCAATATCTTGCTCTACAATGGCACGGGTAAATTCAGCCTCCAGCGTTTCAACATCGTGTTTGATAAGTTCGTACATAACTCGTGTTTGATTAGCAGCCGTTACTCAACTTTCACACTATCTTGGCGTTGATCCGCGAGTTGACGCACCCTCTTCCAGAGAGAAATATCGTGTTGGTAAATGCTCAACGCTTTGATAGCATCCCTGGCATCAATAGCGGTGCCCTCTTCTACAAGAGAGAACAGAAACTCTAGAGCCATGTCGTAACGGAGAGTGGCGATCGCCAACAACCCCGTTCGTCGCACATCGCGATCGTTCACCTGTTTCCACCAGTCCTGCAAGATTTCAAACGCTTCAGGTCGGCGCGACTCTGCCAACGCCAGCGCAATGGCTTCGGCTTTTTCGAGGGATTCTGGCGAATCTTGCTCAGTATAGTAATAGAGCAAGTCTTGAACCAGAGGTAGCGAGGGAATTGGTGCCAATGAGAGTAAGGCGATCAGACATTCGGACAGAACCGGAGCCGTATCACCCACTTTGACACGCAACCGCAGGAGGGGAATGCCCTGGTCACTGCCACTGTAGGCGATCGCTCGTGCCGCTCCAATGCGGGCTTCAGATTCGGGGTCTGCCAGTAAATCTGCCAGTTCGACCATGACCTGCGAGTAGTTCATCCTCACCAAGCCCAGAGCACAAGTACCCCGCAATCGGGGAGCCGTATCTACCTGCCCACCCCAAACGGGTTCCAGTTGTACGTGATGAATGCCCTGTAAAAACGGGGTTTCGTCGCTGTAATTTAAGCGATACAGCGTTTCAGCGATCGCCTGTTTAGCCCGACACCCCGGATCGCTGTCCTTGGCATTCAGCATAAACCGACCAAAAGCAGAAACCAGTTCGGGGACAAAGCTCTGCATCTCAAACTCACCAATCAGTTGAGCCACCTGAGCCACGATTATGGCGTGTTTGCTTTTAAGAATCTGGTGCAGTGTAGCAATGCCTGCCTCTGAAGTGGGATCGTGCCGAATCTGGTTGAAGTCGGCGGTGAGGTCTTCTAATTTGCGAGACTTTGCCATAATGCAGGGGACGAATCGTAGAAGCTGCTTCAATCAGCTTCATTCTAAATCTAGTGCTCCCGCAGGGCATATCCCACCCCACGCACTGTGTGAATGAGCCGCTTCTCCCCTTGCTCCTCTAACTTTAAACGTAAGTAACGAATGTAAACTTCAATAATGTTGGAGTCACCCATGAAGTCATAGCCCCAGACCTTTTCTAAGATCTGGTCACGGGTGTAAACCTGACGAGGTTTGTTGAGCAGATACTCCAGCAAATCAAATTCTTTAGCGGTGAGTTCGATCGCCCGTTGACCCCGCAACACCTGACGAGTACGCCGATTCAGGTACAGATCCTCAAACTGCAACACGTTTTCATCCACTTCTTGAGTGCGGCGTAGATGGGCGCGAATTCTTGCCAACAGTTCCTCAATGCTAAAGGGTTTGACGACATAATCATCTGCTCCCGCATCTAACCCCATGACGCGATCGCCCACTTCATCACGCGCTGTCAACAAAATCACCGGAACCTTGCTCCCTGTTGCCCGCAAGCGACGACACAACTCAACTCCTGTTAAACCGGGCAACATCCAATCTAAAATTGCCAGATCCAACTCTGACTCCCGTGCGAGAGATAAGCCTGACATGCCATCGTGAGCGACACTCACGCGATATCCTTCGCTATCTAGCTCCAACTCAATAAAGCGAGCCAGTTTCACTTCGTCTTCTACTAAAAGGATGTGTGCTGTCATGCTATCTCTCCTTATCAGGTCATATTAGACCTTATGCCCCACCTACACTGGACTCAATCTCAATCGGCTCTTGATAGAAAACAGTAGCCTATCTTTCTACCGATAGTTTTCCGTGTTGACAGTCAATTGGCGATCGCGGGCGCAGTCGTTCTAATAAAATTTCCTTTTACTCTAATAAAAATACTCTGGAGAAAAATGAGTTTTTGCTGAGCCAACCCATAGCATTTGCTGAAAAGTGAGGGTTGCCATGCAATTGCTGCCCCGAACTTATTTAATTTTTATTCCTAAGCGATCGCTCCAAGATATGCAGAATCTGGGATGAGGTCAAGATGATTGCCTCAATGGAGTCATCTCGTCAGTTCTGCGCCTACCAACCTGCTGAAACGGTATTACTTTAAAGATTGCTACTACTTTAATATGATGCGGCTTCAGATCATGCGACTAAAGTTTTTGAAGGACATAATTAAAGACATAATTTATGTTGGGGTTACCTGTCTAATTGCATTGGCTGTTTTAGGAGTGCCAGCGATCGCCCCCATAGGAAAGCAGTTATCCATCGCCACCGCTCAACCTCCCTCCCACACTGAACCGATTGCCATTGAGTGGCTAAAATTTCAGGTTCCATCAGACCAACACGCCCAATTTATCGAACAGGATGCAGCCATTTGGACACCTGTTTTAGCCAGCTATCCTGGGTTTCAACATAAGGAGATCTGGACAAATCCCGATCAACCCAACGAACTTGTGATTGTCATCCATTGGGCAAGTTTTGAGCAGTGGCAAGCCATTCCTCAAAGCGTTCTAGATAACACCACGCAACGATTTCACGAGGCGATGGGGGCAGAATATCCTCCAGAATCAACGGGATTTCGTCTGGCATGGAGTTCTGAGCAGGGCTGAAGCGTGATTCACGTCAATTCGGTTTCCAGATCGGGCGGTTTTAATCACCACAATTCGGCGTTGCTGAGTGCAGGTCTGATTCTTGAAAACGCACTACGACTGTAGGGGGTTTCGCGAAACGCCCCTACGAAATTCATACATTAGATCAGCAACACCCAAAATTCTGATTTCGAACTCACGTTATTTAAGTCTCATTCCGCATTGGCAACACGGTTGCAAAATCGCCTCATCAGTAAAGCCTCATTGGTAAAGTCGTGTCAAAAATTGAGGCAAAACAGATCACTTTAAAGTAAGACGCAGTTCGATTTATAGCCGTAGTCACCTCAGTTAAAACAAAGCACTCAACAGGACAGACGTGATTTATCGCGTCTGTCTCGGCAGGACTCAAATTCAATGTCCTAATGATGGTGGCGATCGCGATACATCGTCTGCTCAATACGCTTCAAAACATATTTGCAGCCTCCCCCATTAAACCGTCGGGACAAACTACGGAACGTTTAAGGCTGATTTGAAATCCTTACCGGGAAGCCTTCGTAGAACTCAGGGAAGTTAAATCTTTTTCTTAATCAAAACTCATATAACCATTCTGCAAGAACGGCACAATCTGAGTTCAAGGGCAGATCATGGTTGTGTTGACAGACGGCAGGGAGATGCTCACCCTCCTGACCGATGAGTTATCAGCCAAAATCAGCGATATCCCTAAATAATTAGTTCTGTTGAGTGAACCAGAAACACGATGTCTTCAGGAAACTTCCCATAGACTAATACTAATTCAAGAAAAATCAACTACAAATTTTTGTGTGGGCTTGGCACATCAGGCTCCAAGAAATGATGAGTTGCAAGAATTTTTACAACGAAGCCAAGGTAGTGTATGACTTCTCCAATTGTGACGTCTCAACTTCAAGCGAAACTTTCTCTCCTGGAAAAATATCAATCCGTTCGTCAACTGAGCGAATGGATCTGTCAGCCCCTCGCGGTTGAAGATTACGTGATTCAAAGTATGCCTGACGTTAGCCCCCCTAAGTGGCATCTGGCACATACAAGCTGGTTTTTTGAGACATTTCTATTAGTGCCCAATCTTCCTGGCTACGAGGTTTTTCATCCCAAGTTTGGCTATTTGTTCAACTCCTACTATGAGGCGGTAGGACAACGCCATCCTCGTCCTCAACGCGGGTTACTCTCTCGCCCTACGGTCGAAGAGATCTATCGCTATCGTGCTTATGTAGATGAAGGGATGCGATCGCTCCTGTCTCAATCACTCGATCCCTCAGTCGAGTCTCTGGTTGTGTTAGGGCTACATCACGAGCAACAACATCAAGAGTTACTGCTGACCGACATTAAACACATCCTCGCGCTAAATCCTCTACGTCCTGCCTATCGAGCCGACCTTCCCCTTTCAAATACCAACGCAGTTCCCACAAAAGAACAGTGGCTCGATTACCCCGGAGGACTCTATTCCATCGGTTATGACCAGAACGAGTTTGCTTTCGACAACGAATCCCCCTTACACAAGGTCTATTTGCACGACTATTACCTCGCCTCAACCCTCGTCACCAACAGCGACTATCTAGAATTTATCGAGGCAGGAGGCTATCAAAAATCGGAATATTGGCTCTCAGAAGGCTGGGCAACCCTTCAAAAAGAGCAGTGGCAGGCTCCACTGTATTGGGAGCACATCGACGGCAACTGGTGGATTATGACGCTGGCAGGGCTACGTCCCCTGGTAGAAGATGAACCTGTTTGTCACGTTAGCTTATTTGAGGCAGACGCTTACGCACGTTGGGCAGGTAAACGATTACCCACCGAGGCGGAATGGGAAGTGGCAGCAACCCCAGTGGCGATCGCAGGCAACTTACTGGAAAGTGGCAGACTGCATCCCGCTCCAGCAGTGGGAGCAACACGACCTGATCAACTTTTTGGGGATGTCTGGGAATGGACTCAAAGCGCGTATTTGCCCTATCCCGGTTTTCAGCCCGCCGCTGGAGCTGTTGGAGAATACAACGGCAAGTTCATGTGCAATCAAATGGTGCTGCGAGGCGGTTCCTGTGTCACTCCCCCAAACCACATTCGTCCAACCTATCGCAACTTTTTTCCCCCATCTACCCGCTGGCAGTTTTCAGGCATTCGTCTTGCCAAGTAAATTTTGAACGCTTCTTTAACCCCCATAGGAACTTTTCATGAGTGCAACATTGACTTCCAATTCCCCAGTTCTCGGCTCTCCGATTCAGCTCTATGATCTTCATCCTCCTTTAGAGGACTTACGAGCAGAAGTGTTGCGGGGATTAAGTCAACCTCAAAAGTCGATTTCTCCCAAGTTTCTTTACGACAAGCAAGGCGCAGAATTATTTGATGCAATCTGCACGTTAGATGAGTACTATCTGACTCGCACTGAGATGGCGATTTTGACAACCCATGCTCAAGAGATTGCCGATTGGATTGGAGATGGTGCTTTGATCGAGTTTGGGAGCGGCAGTAGCCAAAAAATTCGGGTCTTGTTTGACGCGATGGCTTCACTCCCAACGTATGTAGCACTAGACATCTCTAAACAACATCTCCAGGAATCGTGTGCCGATCTGGTCAATGTTTATCCAAACCTGTTGGCGATCGCCATCTGCACTGACTATACTCAATCGTTTGAACTGCCAGCTATTCCAGCGATCGCTGATCAACGTCGAGTTGGTTTCTTTCCCGGTTCATCCATCGGTAATCTAGAACCTGATGAGGCAGTTGAATTTCTCAAAAATGTTGCTGGAGTGCTCGGTGCCAACGGACGGTTATTAGTTGGAGTTGATTTAAAGAAGAGCACTGCCATTTTAGAGCCTGCCTATGATGACGCTCAGAGAGTGTCTGCTGCCTTCGCAATGAACCTGTTAGCCCGCATTAACCGAGAGTTGGGAGCCGACTTTGATCTCAACCAATTTCACTATCGGGCGTTTTATAACCCCATCGGGCGGATCGAAATGGGACTGGTGAGCCACATCGATCAGACCATCCACTTTGATGGAGTAGAGATTCCTTTTCGTCAGGGTGAAACCTTGCGAACCGAATACTCCTATAAATACAACCTTGTTGAATTTCAACAGCTCGCAGAACAGGCAGGCTTTCAAACAAAAGCCATATGGACTGATCCACAACAGTGGTTTAGTGTGTACGGTCTAGAAGTTATGCCACCCTCCCTTCGCCAGACACCTGATTAGGATCAGCAATC
This sequence comes from Oscillatoria sp. FACHB-1407, assembly GCF_014697545.1. Lineage (GTDB taxonomy): Bacteria > Cyanobacteriota > Cyanobacteriia > Elainellales > Elainellaceae > FACHB-1407. The sequence goes on from NZ_JACJSA010000001.1 coordinate 81,367, forward strand.
CAATCACCTCTCACGAAAGGGTGAACTGGGTTTGAAATTGATGGCACTCACACAACCAGGAGAGCAATTGTAAAGTGATATCTCCGTTATGAGTGAAAGGACTTGAGTCAGTTTCTGTGTTTCCTACTAAGCATTGCAGCAGTCGTCAGACTCTAAGGTGAATGATTTTGGGGTGAGGATGTGCCACAACCATACGGCACATCCTCATTTATTTAGGACAACCTCAGCAGTCAACTGAAGCCAGAGGAATCCGACACGAGCACATAAAACCGATGAGTCGTTTCACTCTAAACCATACATAACAATCGACCGCTGCCTGGAGCAGTCTTTAAACTGTTGAGAGTTGTAGTTCTACAGTTTCGTAATCTCACACATCAATGCATAAATTTAGGAACAAAATGATGAAATTTTGATCCAAACGAGTATGATAGCAAGTATGATGAGTGGTCATTCGTCATCAGCACGATCAGTTCAGTAAAAACTGACAAGTCGCGTCACCACTACAGAATTCCGACTAGAATTCAAATTCCCGATCCATAGAAGGAGAACTATACCAAACATGGCTACCACACAAGAGCGATCGTCAAGCAAGTCAAAGAGACGAGTAACTGCTGCCGCCGTTCCGAAATCGATGATTGAGAAAGCTTCTCTCACACTTGCTGACCTACCAGAGAAGCCGAAGGAGACGTTGCAGTTGCGAGAGGCGATCCAATTGTTGGTAGACCCCATCACAACGGCACTGGCAAAAGGTTACAGCCGCGAAGAAATCGTCACGCTGTTGAACGACAAAGGGATCGATATTACGACTGCATCTTTGCAGTACTACCTGATGCGGTTCCGTCAGCAAGCACCTAAAACCAAAGGCAAGACTCGCAGACCTCGCCGCAAAAAGGGTGAAATCGCTGAATCAACTGTTGAAAATATCAACGGTTCTGCTCCTGCCAGTGAAGCGGCTGCCCCGATTGAGACTGCAACGACTACTGTATCTGAGCCTGCAACAGAACCCGCTCCTAAAAAGCGACGTGGACCTGCAAAGGGAAGCACCCCTAAAACTACCACTAAGCGAGCCGCAGCGAAGGCTAAACCTGCTGTAGCTGAAACTGTTGTTGAGTCAGACAAGCCAGCTACAAAAACTCGGAAACCTAGATCAACCAATACGGCTAAGGCATCCGAACCAAAGGCAAAGCCAGCGGCAAAGAAGACTTCAACTCGTGGATCAACAACACGCAAGCCCAGAGCGGCTAAGCCAAAAACCACCTGAGCCGTAGCAGACAACTAAGTCAAACTTTGTTGTCGTTCTGATGATTGGCTGGTTTCGTGAGATAACCAGCACAGGGGAATTGCCTGATTACTAACAGTGCACAGTGAATGAGTTGAGAGAGGTTTACCGATTAAGGTGTACCTCTCTTAGTTTTTAGGTTGCTTAGTACTGCTATTCATAGATAGGGTTTGGAAATAAAACCAGAGGGGTGTGGGGGCTGCGCCTCCAGCCAGGGGTTTCACCCCTGCGCCCCAGATTCCCACCCTTATTTACGACGAGTTGTACTTAGACATGGAAAAATCCACAACCATTGTCTACTTTAGGGATAAGGGCATCTTTGTAAGCCAGTGCTACTATGGTCAAACTGGCGATCGCACCTACCGAGACAGCCTTTTATCAATCATTTGTTGCTATTACCGTGTGTTGTTAAGGAGTGGACGCTGATGTTGCCCTCATCCTCCTACGAACAGATTCTTGACTCTGTTATTGCATCAATTGACTATACGCAGGAGGAGTGGGAGTGTTTTCTTCAACAATTTCTGCACAAAAAGAATTATCAAACCTGGCTAAAACAACAAGGAGTCCGATCAGAAACGTTTGAAACATGGGTCAAGCGAGAACTCGCCATTCGTAAGTTTCAACAGCGGCAATGGGGTAAAAAAGTCAGTTCCTACTTTCTCGATCGCAAACATCAACTTGATCAAGTTGTATTCTCCCTAGTTTATCTACAGGATAGAAACGTTGCTCAAGAACTCTACTTTCGGATTGCTGAGGGAGAACAATCCCTGGCGGAAGTTGCGCACATCTATTCCGAGAAAGCAGATGCACCTGTCGATGGCAAAGTCGGACCCATTGAATTAGGTAAGCTGCATCCTGAACTAGCCCGCCTCTTCTATGGAGCACGTTCGGGGCAACTCTGGGAGCCGTTTGTGCTGGATGAGTGGATTGTGATTGCTCGGTTAGAAGAAATTATTCCGATTCAGTTTGACGATCTGGTCAGACAATTTCTGCTCAATGAATTGCTAGAGAATTGGTTACAAGAGCAGATTTGCCAGCGTTCTTCGGGATAGAAGCGCAGGTAGCGTTAAAGAAGTACTTTTTTAGATAGAGTGCTGTGAATTAAAACACGTCGTCGTGTAGATCAGCCCATCAACTCAAGGCTGATGTTCACTCTGAGGCATGTGTCAGAATTAAAGAGTGGATCATCAATACCAACATAACATCAACACAATAATTAACAATGGGCTTATTAATGGTGGACATGGACGGTACGCTCCGAATGCCACTCGAAGGGAAACCTTATTTTCAGCACCCTCAAGATCAGTGCATTATTACAGGAGTAGATACCGCCCTTCAGGCTTACAAAGACAACTGGACGATTGTTGGCATCACCAATGATGCTGGCGTTGCATTGGGATATAAGTCATTACATACGTGTGTTGAGGAACTGCAATATACACTGCAACTCGTGCCCGAACTTGAGGAAATATATGTTTGTCCTGACTTTAACGGTAGACGGTGCTGGCGGGTAACTCGTCAGAGTGTCCATAATCACAGTCAAACACGTTGGTTTCGGCAATATTCTATACCGCAACCAGGGCTGTTAAAGCTCGCGATGGTACGACACAATCAACTGCCCGAAGATTGTCTGTATGTGGGCGATCGCCCCGAAGATGAAGAAGCGGCTCGACGGGCAGAGGTGTCGTTTCAGTGGGCGTGGGCGTGGATTGCACGACATCAAGCAGAGGCAGCTTTTAAGTTGCGTTAAACTCGGTCGCCATTTTGAAGTTTGGTTTTGTGATTTCGGATTAAGCCAGGGTTGAGCGAGTTTTAGCGGGTGAACGCCTCCCGCTTCTCTTTGCCTCCTGGAATGCTGCCTTTATCAGGTGATATGAGTTCAAGTTCAAGCAGTCAATTTCAACGAAAAAAGCCATTACAACAGGCAATTGCAGGAGCAATCACAATTTTCTTACTGTCGGGGTGTGATGTCATTCGCAACATGCCTCCAATTTTGCCAACGTTTCCTCTTCCGTCATCCCCTTCACCCTCCAGTGCAGATGCGGCTCAGTCAGCCGCCGCAGCCCAAATGGAGAGTGATGTATTGCAACAAATTAACGCCATTCGTCAACAGAATGGGCTGAGTCCCTTGAAGGACAATCCCAAGTTGGCGCAAGTTGCAAGACGATATAGCCAACGCATGGCAGAACAAAACTTTTTTAGCCACACGGCTCCTGAAGGAGACACGATGGTCGATCGCGTGCGATCAGCCCGGATTTTTTACTTTGCGTTGGGTGAGAATCTGTTTAAAGGCACCAATCTTCCTGATCCTGCCACCGATGCAGTTGAGGGTTGGATGAATAGCCCCGGACATCGACGCAATATTTTGCAACCTGAATACCGCGAGATGGGTATTGGCGTTTGGCGTCAGGGCAATACGTATTACTTCACGCAGCTGTTGATGCGATCGCTATAACTGCTCCAGCCTCGTACGGCTAAAACTGCTATATATCTCATACACTTCCTTCTACGACTGCCGTTTGCTACACTTCAAACCTTAACTTTTCAGCAAATTCCAGCATTTCTGAAACGTCTCCGTGATACTCTTTTCGGGTTAAGTCACTAAACGAACAATCTGTAGAGTCACGGATTGAGACAATCAATTGTCGTTTGGAGCAACGCTGTGATTGAGGGAGTGCTATGAGTTATCGCATGGATCGCCGTGCTTATGCTGAAACCTTTGGACCCACGGTGGGCGATCGCGTCCGGTTAGCCGATACAGAACTCATTATTGAAGTGGAACGTGACTACACCACCTATGGCGATGAGGTGAAGTTTGGCGGTGGCAAAGTCATCCGAGATGGCATGGGACAGTCGCCGATTACCAACGAGGGGGGAGCCGTTGATGCGGTGATTACCAATGCACTGATTCTCGACTGGTGGGGCATTGTCAAAGCCGATGTGGGGATCAAAGATGGCAAGATTGCAGCGATCGGCAAAGCCGGCAATCCCTACATTCAAGACAACATTGACATCATTATTGGACCCGGAACCGAGGCGATCGCTGGCGAAGGCATGATCCTCACCGCTGGGGGCATCGACACGCACATTCACTTTATTTGCCCCCAACAGATTGAAACGGCGATCGCCTCTGGCATCACAACCATGATTGGCGGTGGCACTGGACCTGCTGCCGGAACCAACGCCACCACTTGCACGCCCGGGCCCTGGAATATCTACCGGATGCTACAAGCGGCAGACGACTTCCCGATGAATTTGGGCTTTTCGGGGAAAGGGAACACCTCTCAACCCGATGCCCTGGAAGAGCAGGTAGAAGCCGGAGTCATCGGGTTAAAGCTACATGAAGACTGGGGAACGACCCCCGCGACGATCGACACTTGCCTCAGTGTTGCTGAAGACTACGACATTCAGGTGGCGATTCACACCGACACCCTGAACGAAGCAGGCTTTGTCGAAGATTCGATTGCCGCCTTCAAAAATCGCGTCATCCACACCTATCACACGGAAGGCGCAGGTGGGGGGCACGCACCCGACATTATTAAGGTGTGTGGCGAGTTAAACGTGTTGCCCTCTTCCACCAATCCGACTCGTCCCTACACCGTCAACACGCTCGAAGAACACCTCGACATGCTGATGGTGTGCCATCACCTCGATCGCAGCATTCCCGAAGATGTCGCCTTTGCAGAGTCGCGGATTCGCCGCGAGACGATCGCCGCTGAAGATATCCTGCATGATCTGGGAGCCTTCAGCATGATCTCGTCTGACTCGCAGGCGATGGGACGAATTGGCGAGGTGATCATCCGCACCTGGCAAACGGGACACAAAATGAAGGTGCAACGTGGGAAGTTACAGGAAGATGGCGATCGCAATGACAACACCCGCGCCAAACGCTACATCGCTAAATACACCATTAATCCCGCGATCACACATGGCATTTCAGAATATGTGGGTTCTGTAGAAGTCGGTAAACTGGCAGATCTTTGTCTGTGGCGACCTGCTTTCTTTGGGGTGAAACCCGAATTGGTGCTCAAAGGTGGCATGATTGCCTGGGCGCAGATGGGCGATGCAAACGCCAGCATTCCCACCCCGCAACCCGTTCACATGCGACCCATGTTTGCCAGCTTTGGTGGAGCCAGACACGCCACTTCCCTCACTTTCTTGTCGCAAGCGGCCCTGAAGAAGGACATTCCCGACAAGTTGAAGTTGCACAAACAGGTTGTTGCAGTGTCTAACATTCGGCAACTCACGAAGAAAGATATGAAGCTCAACGATCTGACTCCCCAGATTGAAGTTGATCCCGAAACCTATGAAGTTCGCGCCGACGGAGAACTGCTGATTTGCGAACCAGCCACATCTCTACCCATGGCACAGCGTTACTTTTTGTTCTAACGAGCTTTCCTGACACAAGCAGGGAACCGAACCAAACGTCTCGATGTCTTCTCTTGAATAGGGATGTTACAGGCAAGAGGATTGGAGGAACCTTTCCTCAATGCCTGGTTCATATGAAATTCGGGTGTTGCTGATCTTGGGAATGAATTATAGCCCTACGCATCTGCATTAGGACATCAGGGGGTGTGGGGGCTACGCCCCCCAGCCAGGGGTTCCACCCCTGCACCCCGTTCTAACCTTAGTGAGTACTGCTATAGTCGCAAGTAAGAGGCGCGTACAGGTTGAAACAATTTGCCTGAAGGGAGTGATAAAACTTGCTTCTGCAAAACTGGTGTTGTTCGACCGAATTTGAGATTAAACCTGATGGAGTCAATGTTGCTGATTCAATAAAGATTCCTGAATCCATTCCTTACGTTCTGAAGAAAATAATATGATGTGAGCGAGGCATTTTGTCTTGAATTTGAGTTGTTCATCTGCCCCTGTCGTTTATCGGCTGTCTGCTCAACATCAAGTATTTGGTGGAGTTTAGAGAGATGAAACTTAAAATTTCAAGTACTTGGGTCTTGTTGGTGGTCATGGGATTGACACTACCCGTTAAAGCTGCAAACTCTGACCACATTCGGCGATTGCTAGACACGAACACCTGCCCCAGTTGTGATTTAAGCGGGGCTAACTTGTCTGGTGCCAATTTATCGAGAGCTAATCTAGCCAATGCCGATCTCCGGTTTGCCGATTTAAGGAACGCTAACCTGAGCTATGCCGACTTGCGGGGTGCAAATTTGAATGGAGCGAACTTAAACGGCGCAAACCTGCAAGGAGCAAGATATTAGCTCGACATCAATTTAAGATTTTGGCTTTGATAGCAACTATTGAGACAATTCAGACAAGGGTTGTGGGATTACACCCCTGACCAGAATTCTAGCCTCAGCCAAATTTGTCCTGACACAATCCAGTTATGGATGAGCAGGGATAGCCCAGATAGGCAGTTGATCCACCTGTGCTACTGTTAGTTCGACGTAGGTGGTCTGACTTTCGTTAACCCAATTCAACCCAAAGTACCCTTCCTCCCCATCGTGGGTATGCGGACCAGTAACCAGCACCGAATAGCGTCCCTGTTGACGAGCACGATTAAACGGTGAGCCTGCAACCCAATGCCAGCGAGAGGCAAAGATAATGCGACCGATATCTTCAACCCAGTCTCGCTTGCCCTGGAGATGGTAGACACGCTCCACCTGATCAAAGCCTGTATTGCCATCAAACACTCCACCTACAGAGACAACAATCAACTGCGGATCGAGCCATTGTTTGAGATAACGGGCTGCGCCGAGCGACACCTGAACACCACCACTGGTTCCCAACAAAATCACCCTGAGTGGTTGTGGGGCATTGGGTGAAATGGGGTGGGTAGCGTGCATTCGCTCCAGGATGGCAGTAGCAATGCCCTGGTTGTAGACAACTCCATAGCGATCGTCCGCAGAGATGGCAAACCGCCAAAGGTTGCGAATTTTGATCAACACACCGAAACTCTCTAACCAGCCTTCAGCAGACTCGATCGCATCCCAAAATGGAGCCAACAATCGTTGGTTTGCTCCTAAACTTTGATTGGCAGCTGAGTAGGGGAACACATCCGATACCGTGACGCAGTCAGGATGCAGTTGGACGAGGCGATCGAGAAAAAATTCTTCACCGGGTGTCAATTGATTTGCAGAAAAGTCTCCTACTCCAGGCAAAAAGATAATGTAGCAACTAACGTTTGTGGCGGTTGTCGATGGGGTTATCGATTCTGGATTCAGGTGCGGGGGCGATCGCGTCGGTAGCTCAGTCGTTACTCCCAACCTTTCTGCCTCCTGACTAAACCACCAGACCAGGGTTCCCACTGGGGAAGAGATGCCCCAAATCAACAGTAATACGCCTGCCAGAATCAATAATTTTAAGGTTCCTCCTCTCAACCAGAGCAGTGTACGCCAAAGTATGTTTAGGATAAATTGCATGAGTTAAAACATATAGCTAAAGGCAGAAGGCAAAAGGGAGAGAACAGAAGGTAGATAATGAATGTGGTTTTTTAGCGGATAAAGTAACCTCGACATTTGCAGAGTGATTAACGCGATGCGTTGAGTGAACGAAACACCGCATTCACAAAACTATATGCGCTGGATCAAATCAGATCAGAAGAAATGATGTCATCTACCGTGAGCTGTAAACAATATGAGGGTTGAAGCATCCACTGGAGGAGTCTTAAGAACGCTCAAAAAAGCTCTGATTCTAGACGCAGATTACTATGAAAGTGCTCGAAATACGCTCAGAATTCGTCGTCTTGCACTCACAATTGTCACATTAGCAGCAGGTTCCCACGTTTTAGGAAGCGCGGTTATTTTGTTAATCAACCGTGCTTCGCTCCCAATGATGATCCTGGCACTTGGGTTGGATGGGGTTGCTGTCGTAGCGGGATATTACTTCTGGACATTCACCATCTGGAAAGTGGGACAGTGGATGAAGCCGATCGACCCTACCTATGGCGATTTACTCAGTCCCATTGGGTTTGCTTACGCTCCTCAGGTGCTCAACTTTCTGACGTTGATTCCTCTCTTGGGGCGACCCATTGAATTGGTGTTAGCCGTTTGGAGCTTGCTGGCGGTGATTGTTGCCGTCCGCCAAGGGTTAGACATTACAACACGACGAGCCATGTTTATCTGTTTAATCGGTTGGCCCTTGATTCAAGTGGCGATCGGGTTTGTGCAGGTGCTAGAGCAGGAATTGGTGAAACTGGGGTAAAGTTTTTAGGCGGACTGAGCAAAACAATAGTACGATTGCTCTACAGAGTTGGTCTGTAGTAGCTCTATGGATGCATGGCGTGATTTGAATGATTGCGTGATTCTTGGCATTGATCCGGCGATCGCCAGTATTGGGTTTGGGGTGATCCAGGGCGATCAGGCATTGGATTATGGGGTCATTACCACGCCTGCCAATGCCCCGATGTATGAGCGGTTGAGCCAGATTCGTACGGATGTTCAGGAGCTATGTCAGATGATGAAACCTGACATCGTTGCGCTGGAGATGCCCTTTTTTGGACGCGAAAACACCAATGCCACTAAAGTGATGCGGGCGTTAGGCGTGATCGAGTTAGCCCTGGGCGACTGTGGGTTGACAGACCTGATCTTTTTACATCAATCGCAGGTCAAAGCTGCCGTTGCCCAATACGGAGCTAACAAGTATGAGGTCAAACAAGCTGTCATGCAGATCTTTAAATTGCCAAAACCACCCTCACCGGATGACAGTGCGGATGGCTTGGCGATCGCCTATGCGGCACAGTGTGGAGCACGCGCGAACGTGGCTTAGCCAGCTTAACGACGCACACTTGCACCGTTTTGCATGGGTTCCTCAGCTTCGGCTAACCCAAACACCTGGCTAAAGATCTTGTCTACTTTATAGCCAGAGTCAATGGATTCCAACGGGTCTTTGCGGAGACGGTGACGCAGACACAGCCCAATGACTCGGCGAATATCGTCAACGGTAACTTCAGTGCGTCCCTCCAGAGCCGCGATCGCCTTTGAGGCGCGATTTGTTACAATATCGCCACGCAATCCATCTACATCTAACTCAGCACAGACTTGAGAGATGTTAACCCGCAGGTCGTAGTCAATCTTGACGAGAGAAAGCCGCTCTTGAGCACCAACGAGCTTTTCTTGCAGCGCGTCTTGTTGAGTCTGATATTTCTCCAAAAAGGTTTTGGGGTCTTGGTCAAACTCGGTGCGCTGTTCCACAATTTGAACCCGCAAAGCTGGCTCTTTGACCGTGCGGATCTCAGCGTGCATGCCAAAGCGATCGAGCAATTGAGGACGTAATTCGCCTTCTTCGGGGTTGCCAGAGCCAACCAGCACGAAGCGGGCCGGGTGACGAATCGAAATGCCCTCACGTTCAACCGTGTTCCAACCAGAAGCCGCCGAATCGAGCAACACATCAACGAGGTGGTCATCTAACAGGTTGACCTCATCGACATAGAGAATGCCGCGATTAGCTTTGGCGAGCAACCCCGGTTCAAAGGCTTTCACCCCTTCTGATAGAGCCTTTTCAATGTCGATCGTGCCGCAAACTCGGTCTTCGGTTGCCCCCAGAGGCAAATCAACCATCTGCACCTTTTTACGGGCAACAGCAATGGGTTCTCCCTGCTCTAACTTTTGCTTGATCTCATCGCTCATCAAGTCCGGATCGGTGGGATGGCTGCTAAAGGGATCATCTGCCACTACTTCGATTTCGGGAAGCAGGTCAGCCAATGCCCGAATGGTGGTGGATTTACCCGTGCCGCGATCGCCCATGATCATCACTCCACCGATTTTGGGGTCGATCACATTCAACATCAACGCCAGTTTCATCTCTTCTTGACCGACGATCGCCGTAAAAGGGAACACTGGACGACGGGCAAAGGAAGAATTGGCAACGCTGGTGGAAGTAGAAGAACTCACAGGACTACCTAAATACTAAAAAAACATTAATCACTGTTTCTCATTTTGCCACACAGCGACGCTTGAGAAGGCTAAAGGAGGAAGGATAAAGGATAAAAGAGAAAAAGCAGGCGAGTCAATTCGCAAGCTTCGGCATGAGCTAATCAAACGCTACCAGAGTCGAGGATGCGTCAATTAGAGCGTGTCAGTCACCTTTTCCATCCGCTTCACATATCAATAGCAGGTTAACTAGCAAAGTTCGTTGAAATGGACTAAAACCCTCTCCTAGCCTGCTTTAGCAGACTTGATCCCATGAGCCCGCACTTTAGTCGCGGGTGGGTTAGGGCGAAGACAGGATGGGGTTTTACACAAAATTCTGGACACACCCCAAGTTTTTATCAGGCACTCGGCATCTATCCTCCATCTCTCGTTCTTTATCCTTCATCTCTCGTTCTTCATCCTTCATCTCTCGTTCTTCATCCTTCATCCTCTATCTTTCATCCTTTATCCTTTATCCCTTATCCTTTATCCTTTATCCCTTATCCTTCATCCTTCTCCCCTCTCTTTCCTACGCATGATGCTACACAGGCTGTTTTCGGCCTATCCCTGAAGTGGAACAGCAGCAAACAGGAGATCCCTATGGCTAATTTAGTAGAGACAGCAAACAGTGCAGGTTCATTCAATACTTTAATGACGGCTTTAAAGGCGGCTGACTTGGAGGCAACCCTGAGCAGTCCTGGACCTTTCACAATCCTGGCACCGACCGATGAGGCATTTGAGCAACTGCCCCAGGGAGAGTTAGACTCCTTGTTGCAAGACCCCCACAAACTCAAACAAGTCCTGCTCTATCACGTCATTTCTGGAGATGTGCGATCGGACGATTTGATTGAAATCGATGAAGCACCCACCGTTGAGGGTACGCTTGTGGCAGTCGAGCAAGCCGAAGATGGAGTGCGAATTAACGACTCAAGAGTATTGCAGATGGATATTTTGGCAGAGAACGGAGTCATCCATGTGATTGATGGAGTGTTAATGCCAGTCATTATGGGATAACTCTCCACGGGATAGCTCTCTGCCCGCCCTTTGCCATGTCCGATAGGGTGGGAAAGGATCACTCTTTTGGACAGTTCTAGGGGATGAAGCGGCATCCTCTCCATTGTCTTACCTTCAGAGTGGGATGCAGGATTGATGGGGCATCCTGTTGATGACCAGCGACCCATGACCCATGATTAAAAACTCGTGACCAGAGACTCATGACCGCATAGGCGTGAGCACATTAGAATTAGGGTAGTCTATCTCATTCAGTATGTTCAGTAAGTACTGAACGTTTAAAATTTGCTAGTATTAAGGTAAAGCTATGTTAAGTAACTTGATTCACCTGATACACCCTTGATAGAACCTCCCGTTGAACAACAACAGTTTGTGGAAGAAGTCGGCTTGATGTTTGAGCAAGTCGGGCTGCCCCGCATGGCAGGTCGTATCTTTGGATGGTTGCTGATCTCACAACCTCCTCATCAATCTCACAGTGAGTTGGCCGAGATCTTGCAAGCCAGTAAAGGTTCCATCAGTACGATGACCCGTTTATTGATGCAATTTAGCTTGATCGAGCGAGTCGTGATTCCGGGCGATCGCCGCGATTATTTCCAAATCAAGCCCAACGCCTGGGCACAGATGACTCAACAACGGCTGATGCAAATTTCTGCTTTTCGCAAACTGGCCGAACAGGGTTTGCAATTACTGGCGAGTGCACCCTCTACCCAACAGCAGCGGCTCCAAGAAATGCACGAGATTCACACATTTTGGGAACGCGAGTTGCCTCTGCTTCACCAACGCTGGGAGCGAGAACAGCACGACAAGCAAAAAGCGTTGATGGCTAAAAGTATTCACTCTAATAAAACCTAACGATTGACTCCTACCTTAGATGGGTCGCAACTCGCGACATTCGTATTTCCCGCACATTCAGTTCCTAGAGGACAATGGTCATGCAACTTCCGTTAATTGGTAAGGTTCGTCAGCCTGCTCCCTGGGTCATTGCCCTGTTGACGGTTGGCATTATTGGAGCGGGGGCGACCACAGCCGTAATTGTGCGTCAGCAATCTGCTGCTCCAGACATCAGCACCCTAACAGAAACCGTTCAGTCGCAACCGCTCACCGTGCGAATTACGGCTAGTGGTACGGTGCAACCGTTTCAAACCGTCAACCTTAGCCCTAAGACGACTGGCATTTTGGCAGAGCTTTATGTCGAACAGGGCGATCGCGTCCGCCAGGGGCAAATCATCGCTCGCATGGAGAGTGACAGTGTACGGGCTGAGATGGCACAGGCGCAAGCGCGGGTTGCTCAATCAGAAGCCCGTTTGGCAGAACTGCGAGCCGGAAGCCGTCCTCAAGAGATTGCTCAACGACGAGCGGCGGTTGAACAGGCGGAAGCGCGAGTCGTCGAAGCACAGGCACGGCTCGATCGCGAGAATGACCGAGTCGAGCGGAATCGCATCTTGTTGCAAGAGGGAGCCATCTCTCAAGATGAATTTGATGCCATTTTGCGGGATGCCGCCACAGCCCAAGCCACACTAGAGCAAAATCGGGCTGGAGTGCGCGAGGCAGAACAGCAGTTAGCCCTGACTCGTAGTGGTAGCCGCGCTGAAGAGATCGCAGCGGCAGAAGCAGAGCTAGCCGAAGCCCAAGGACGACTGCAAGCCGTGGAAGTGCAAATGGAAGACACGATCATCCGTGCTCCGTTTGATGGCATTGTGACCCAGAAGTACGCGACGGAAGGGGCATTTGTCACACCAACGACCTCTGCATCGGAGGCAAGTTCTGCTACGTCAACTGCCATTGTGGCAGTTGCCAGCGGACTCGAAGTGTTGGCGGAAGTGCCAGAAGTCGATATCAATGCCATTCAACCCGGTCAAACGGTAGAAGTGGTTGCCGATGCTTACCCCGATCAAGTCTTTCAGGGTCGAGTCCGATTGGTAGCCCCTGAAGCGGTAGTTGAGCAAAACGTGACTTCCTTTCAGGTGCGGGTTGATTTGACCAGCGGACAGGACAAATTGCTGTCAGGGATGAATGTCGATCTGACCTTTTTGGGCGATCGCCTCGACAATGCCCTGACCGTTCCCACCGTGGCGATCGTCACTAAAGATGGGGAAACAGGGGTGCTGGTTCCTAATGACGAAAATCAGGCAGAGTTTCGCCCTGTGCAATTGGGCACTGCTGTTGGTGACCAAACCCAGGTTTTAGAAGGCTTAGAACCGGGCGAGCGGGTCTTTATCGATCTACCTCCTGATCAAAAACAGGAATGGATTCAGCAGGAGCAATAGAAGGAAAAGGATAAAAGATGAAAGATAAAGGATAAGAAATGAATTCCAACTCGCTTCAATCCTGCTAATCGAGATTATTTCAGTTCTTGCAATTCACTTTTTCGAGTTTTCATCCTTTAGTCTTCATTTCCTCAGTCTTATGCTTCAACTTTTACTTTTTAGTCCGCTCTTATCCTTCATCATTTAGACTTCATCCTTTTTCTATGGATATCTTTGAAAGCATTGGAATGGCTGTCAGAACGTTGACGGCTAACAAGATGAGAAGTACGCTGACCATGCTGGGCATCATCATCGGCAATGCGTCGGTGATTACGATGGTGGGCGTGGGTGAAGGGGCAAAGCAATATGCTTCTGAGCAGTTTGAGTCGTTGGGACCCAATGTGCTGTTCATCATTCCTGGCAATGATGAGTCGCGCAACCGAACTCTAAACTTGCCGCGTAACTTGACCTTAGAAGATGCAAACGCGATCGCCTCTCAGGTTCCCTCAGTGGACGAGGTGTCTCCTCAGTTGCAAAATCAGTATCCGGTTACCTATCGCAGTGAAACAGCAAGCACGTTGGTGACGGGCACGACGCCTAACTTTACAACGGTTCGCAGTTTTGAAGTTGAGCGGGGTCGTTTCTTCACCGATCTCGATCTGGAGCGCAACAACCGAGTTGCGGCAATTGGCGCAGATATTGCCAACAGTTTGTTTGGCAACTCAGACCCGATTGGGCAACAAATTCGCATTCGCAACCTCAGTTTTGAAGTGATTGGGGTAATGGAGGCAAAAGGCGCATTTTTAGGTAACAACCAGGATGATGTGGTCTTTATTCCCCTGACAACGATGTCCAGTCGGCTCACAGGCAACTCCTCCCCCTATGGCACAGAGGTGACGTTTATCTCAGCCACCGCCAGAGATGAGGCATCGGTGGGAGCCGCACAGTTTCAGATTACGAACCTGCTGCGGTTACGCCACAAAGTGGTGAATGAGGACGACTTCACAGTGCGCACTCAAAAAGACGCGCTAGAGATTGTCAGCAATGTGACGGGTGCTCTGACGTTGATGTTGGCAGCGATCGCCGGAATCTCCCTCTTCGTCGGTGGCATCGGCATCATGAACATCATGCTGGTGTCGGTGCGTGAGCGTACCCACGAGATCGGTCTGCGGAAGGCGATCGGGGCATCGCAACAGGATATCTTGGTGCAGTTTATGATTGAGGCGATTATTTTGGCAGCGATCGGTGGCATTGTAGGAACAGCGATCGGTACAGGCGGCGTGATGTTGGTTAGCAGCCTGACTCCCCTTAAAACTGGCGTTTCGACCTCAGCCGTCGTGGTAGCAGTGGGTGTCTCTGGGGCGATCGGGCTGTTCTTTGGAGTAGTTCCGGCGCGGCAAGCTGCAAAACTCGATCCGATTGTGGCGTTGAGGAGTGCGTGATAGAGAAAGGATAAAGGATAAAGGATAAACGATAAAAAATAAACTCATATATCGTCTTCATCCTTTACACTTTTTCTCTCTGGCTTCGTTCAATTTCATCCTTCATCGTTCTTTCATCCTTTATCCTTCATCGTTTATCCTTTTCTCTTTCATCCTTTATCCTTCATCGTTTATCCTTTTCTCTTTCATCCTTTATCCTTTTCCTTCTTCTTTTTTCTCTCTTCTTTCTTACTTTTATCCTTCCCCATGAAGACTATCATTCGTCTCGAACACATCTCTAAAATCTACGGCTCTGGCAATACAGAAGTGCGAGCATTGTCAGATGTCAATTTGACAGTGGATGCAGGCGAATATTGCTCCATCATGGGTCCCTCTGGGTCGGGCAAATCAACGGCGATGAATGTGATTGGCTGTCTCGATCGCCCCACCTCTGGCAGTTACTACTTAGACGGTTTAGATGTGGCTCAACTGCGCGACGAAGAATTGGCTCACATCCGTAACCGCAAAATTGGCTTTGTATTTCAACAGTTTCACCTGTTGCCACAACTGAGTGCACTTGAAAACGTTGCGCTGCCAATGGTCTATGCGGGAGTGCCCCAGCGAGAACGGCAAGAAAGAGCCGCAGAAGCATTGACTCGCGTCGGTCTAGCAAATCGGCTGAACAACAAACCCAATCAACTGTCTGGGGGACAACAACAACGGGTGGCGATCGCCCGTGCTATTGTCAATCGTCCAGTGTTGCTGTTAGCCGATGAACCGACCGGAGCACTTGACTCTCACACTACACAAGAGGTCATGGACATCTTCGCGGAACTCAATAAGAGTGGTATTACGGTTGTCATGGTGACCCACGAACCGGAAGTGGCTCGGCTCACCAATCGCGTTGTCTGGTTCCGCGATGGCGAAGTCATGAACGCTCATATGCATCCCAGTGATTTGGCGCAAGTTTCGTTTACCTCCTAAAACTCTCAACTCACTCAGGCAAGCGCAGAAGAGGTGCACGAGTGATTGGGGACTGAACTCAGCGAATGAATTCGCGGCTACTAGAGCGAAGTCCGCCGACGCGGACTACGGAAAATCAAGGTTTGACGAACCGACGCAGGTCGGTTTTGCTCTTATAGCTACAGTTTTAACCGCCGAAATCCTTATCCCGAATTCACGTTAAATTAGTTTGTTTGTACTGGAACTTTAACGCTTCAAAAAGCATCTTTTAACTTGGTACACCACTCATCCACCTGCTTACAATTGAGATGAATGAGAACCGTTGGTTAGAGCTGGATTCACTCCATTAACCAGTTAAACAAATCCTCCACCTTCAGGTGAAAGTCCTTGGCGAATTCTGGCACTGGCAACTGGGTCTCTGGCTCATCATAAACAGCTGTTGGCTGATCCGATAAATAAACAAATACCGATCGCTCATCTGGATCAATCAGCCATCCCATTTGGTTCCATGCTTCAAACAGTGCAGAATATTTTTCGTGACTTTAGTTTGGTTTTGATCAGGCGAAAGAATTTCAATTGTCCAGTCTGGAGCAATTGAGAACACATTAGCCACTCCACCGTTTTCCTTACGGGGAATTCTCTCCCACAGAAACACCGAAATATCAGGAACAGTGGAGCGTCCACCAAATGTACAACGGAGTCCTGTAAAAGCTCGCGCGATCGGATTGGGTTTCACAATCGAGTGAAGGGCAGGAGCCAATTCAGTTTGAATGGCACTGTGCTCCCCTTGAGGCATAGGTTTCTGAATGACTACTCCATCAATGTATTCGCTGGCAGGCTCCGTTTCTGGTAACTGGAGAAATTCTTCTAGCGTCAGGAGTGTAGTAGGCATCTGTACCATTTTGAGTTCCCTTAAATGGAGGGTGTCATTGGCACCTTACTCATGATTTAACAGGTGTATTGAGCGATCGCACCTTATCAAGCATCTACCGAAGCATCTACGTGAGGGGTAACTCCGCTCTGTTCAAGTGCATCAAAACAAGTCAAAATATTGGGCTAACCTATTACCCAATGAGGAACCTGTAATCCATAGACCTTAATATAGCCGGAGTCACTTGGGTTAGGACGAGGTGCAGGGGTGGAACTCCTGGCTGGGGGCGCATCCCCACATCCTCTCTGTCCTAAATAAAAGTGGCGGTAGCTATACAAGTAGGATTGCAGTGCCTCCACCAGCCAAACTTTCTGCGTAAAAGCGAGGCTTCTTCAAGAAAAGTAGATGTAAACCCGGAATCGCGAATCAACACTGGGTAGCTCTTTATGCGCCCGATGATGAGCACCATCAAGCCCCCTGACTGGACAAGAGCAATGGTAGACTTTCAGCGTTTTTTTGATGTTTGCAACCCCACCCGTACTCTCAATCTAGGCAACCCAGAAGACCAGCCTTACTACATTGATTTCTCAGCCGTTCGGGGCAGCAACATTATTCGAGAACTCGAACGGACGATTCGGTTTTCCTCCGATCGCCCCACCTGTCAACTCTTCAGCGGGCACATCGGTTGTGGCAAATCCACCGAGTTATTGCGCCTCAAAGCCGAGTTAGAGCAACAAAACTTTTACGTTGTTTATTTTGAATCAACACAAGACCTGGACATGGTAGATGTTGAGGTCACTGATATTTTGTTGGCGATCGCTCGTCAGGTGAGTGAGAGCCTGGAACGTAGCCAGATCTTCCTACAACCCAAGGGGTTTAAGGAGTTTTTGAGAAAAACTGTTGACTTTCTGCAAACGCCGATTGAGTTGGCTGGAGAAGCGGAGTTAGCTGGATTGGGCAAAGTCTCCGCCAGCAGTAGTGGCAACCTGGAATTTTCACTGCCCGTTGGGATCGGCAAAATCACCGCCCGTGTGAAAGATAGCCCCAATTTACGGAGTCGATTGCGGCAATATCTGGAGCCCCGCACCAACACCATTTTGCAAGCTATCAATGATGAGTTGTTGCAACCAGCAACTCAGATTCTTAAGCAGCAGGGCAAAAAGGGGTTAGTGGTGATTGTCGATAATCTGGATCGGGTGGAACCTCGCCCATCGGTATCGGGCAAACCCCAGACCGAGTATCTGTTTATCGATCGCGGTGAACAACTTCGCAATCTGAAATGCCATCTGGTTTACACCGTACCACTGATGCTCCTGTTCTCGAACAGCAGCGAAATGCTGAAGAATCGACTGGGCGGCGGCATGGCTCCCAAAGTGTTGCCCATGGTGCCAGTCCGATATCGCACAGGAGGCGTTGAACCAGAGGGAATGCGGCTTTTGCGTCAGATGGTATTAGTCAGAGCCTTTCCAGAATTGGTACAGGCAAACGATCCATCCGATGCTCAATTCAATGCCCAGTTTGAGGAGCGCATTACCAAAGTGTTTGATAGCTCTGAAACGCTCGATCGCCTCTGTTGGATCAGCGGTGGACATGTACGAAAGCTGCTGGCGTTGCTCTATTCCTGCTTGCGGCGTGAAGACCTGCCGTTAAACCGTCGCTGTGTAGAGCGAGTGATTCAAGAGTATCGTGATGATTTGCTGCTCACCATCGACGACAAAGAATGGGAAGTGATCTTGCGGGTGGTGCAACAGCAAAGCCTGCGAGGGGAGGAGCAATTTCAAGCGTTACTTCCCAGTATGTTTTTCTTTGAATATTGGGATCAGCAGGGACGCTGGTTTGGGATCAATCCTGTATTAGAAGAAACGCAACAGTTTCAAAACTGGCAAAAACAAATGCAATCGCAGTAGCCATGACCGATTTATTTCACCCGGAGGATGTTGCAACTCACAACGAGGAATCGTTGAGGACTTTGTCACGGGCGATCGCCTTTTCTCAGGGGCGATTTTCCTTGATTCTGGTGCGTTGCAACTACAATTGGGTGCAGGAACAGATTCGGCAAAGGCTGCGCGACGAATGCCCAATTCCGATTCGAGAATTGTCGTTACACAATACGGAAAAAACACTCTACACGTTCATCAAAACTCAGTTGGGACAGGCGCAACCCCAGGCATTGATGATCTTGGGGTTAAATGCCGTCAAAGATCTAGACGATCTCCTTACGGCTACCAATCAGGTGCGTGATGAGTTTCGCAAGAGTTTCAACTTTCCGCTGATTTTGTGGGTGAATGATGCGATCGTGCAGAAATTGTCGCGGTTAGCACCCGACTTTAACAGTTGGGCAGGCGTACCCATTCGCTTTGCGATCGCCACTGATCCCCTGATCAAACTCCTTAAAGAACAGGCAGATGGGCTATTTGAACAGGCAACAAATGTTGGGGCAGGTCGTGTTCCCCGTAGCTCAGCTCTCTATTTAGAAACGGACTCGTTCACCCAACCAGAGTTAAAAATTGCGCTGGCAGATCTGCAAAAACGTCATCAGGAACTTGATCTCGATCTGGCAGCCAGTCTGGAATTTATTTTGGGGTTGGATGCCTACGCCAATAACCAGCTAGACAAGGCATATCAGCACTATCAAAAGAGCCTGGGCTTTTGGAAAGCAGACACCTCCGAGAATGACACTTCCAAGCGGCGACGCGCCTGTGTGTTGTTTTATCTGGGGCTGTGGTGGCGGCGTTATGCGGCTTTAAACCGAGCCGAGTTTAACCTGGCGTGTTTGCGATCGCGCGACTACTATCAGCAATGCATTAATGGGTTGTTGCATGACAACCATCTCGACCTGGCAGCTAAATTTATCATTGCTCTGGGGGAGGTGTTGCAGCGGTTGGGCGAATGGGAAGAGTTAGCGGCGATCGCCCACACGGCTGTGCGGTTGCATCAACAGTCTCATGACTGGGTGCGGCTTGCCTACAGCTATAGCCTGCTGGCAGAGGTCGCGTTAGCTCGTGAATTGTGGCAAGAGGCAGAACACTACGCCAATCTTGCACTCCGGGCAAATGACCGCTTTCCCGATCCCGATCAAGACAACCAATATCGCTACTCTGAATTAGATTGGGCACGTCCTCACTACCGCAGTCTCTATCAGTTATTGCTGGCGCAGGCGCAATATCATCTGGGGCTATTGCCAGAGGCGGTGGAAAATCTGGAGACAGCCATGAGAATCTGTCGCCATGCTTATGATCCGCTGTTGTATACCCGTATTCTCGAAGCGTTGCGATCGCTCTATTACCAGCAAGGGGAGTATCTCAAAGCCTTTGAGACAAAGCAGGAACAGCGATCCATTGAGCAGCAATATAGCCTCAGAGCCTTTTTAGGGGCGGGTCGGCTCAAGGCAGAGCGACAGGTCATTAATCCGGCGATCGTGCAGATTGAGGCTGCCAATAGTGGTGACTCAGGATTTAGCCAGACCCCCAGCGCATCGGCTCAACCCATTGCGATCGCTCAGGAAATCTCTGCTTCCGGGCGACAATGGGATGTCGATCGACTGCTGGAGCGGCTCAGTAGCCGTCAATATAACCTGACGATCATTCACGGACAATCTGGAGTTGGCAAAAGCTCAATTATCAATGCGGGGTTAGTGCCTGCTCTGGAGCAAAAACCAATTGAGGCACGCAATCCACTCCCCATTGTGTTGACTATTTATACGGATTGGATTCGTGAGTTGGGCAACTTGCTGTCAAGAGCACTGGCAAAGCGTAACATTCGCTGGAAAATGCCAAAGCACGAGGAACCCAGCATTCAACATCTGCTGGATTGTTTGCGGGCGAATGCCGATCAGCAGAGTTTATTAACGGTGTTGATCTTTGACCAATTTGAAGAATTTTTCTTTATTTATCCCGATTTGTCTCATCGGCGATCGTTCTTTGAATTCTTTGGTGAATGTCTCAAGTTACCTTTTGTCAAAGTTGTGTTCTCGGTACGGGAAGACTATTTGCACCACTTGTTAGAGTGTGAACGGTTACAACTGGATGATGTCACCAACAACATTTTGAGTCGCGATAATCGCTATCCACTCGGCAACTTTTCGGCAGTGGATGCCCGATTAATTGTGCAACGCCTGACGCAGCGATCGCAGTTCTCTCTGGAGCCTGCCCTGATTGAGCAGTTGGTTCAAGATTTGGCACAAGAATCGGGTGAGGTGCGTCCCATTGAGCTCCAACTGGTGGGTGCCCAGTTGCAGGAAGATGACATCGTTACCCTCTCCCAATATCGGGCATTGGGCAACAACCCCAAGGAGAAATTAGTCGAACGGTTTTTAGAGCAGGTCGTCGAAGATTGTGGACCGCCTAACAAACAACTGGCGAACCTAGTGCTCTACTTACTCACCGATGAGAAGGGCACTCGTCCCTTGAGAACTCTGGATGAGCTAACCGAAAGTCTGGCAAAGCTGGCAGTAAACCTGACCATCGACTTTAACTCCCTCGACAAAACTCTGAATACGCTCAACGAGTTAACTAAAAATCTGTCTCATTTAACGGTTAACTCGACTGGGGGAACCGAGCAGCTTGACTTGATTCTCAAAATTCTGGTCAACTCTGGGTTAGTGCAATTTCTACCAGAGGTGCCCGCCCCTCGCTATCAGTTGGTTCACGACTATCTGGTGCCGTTGATTCGTAAAAAACAACAACCTGCTCTGCTGAAGCAGATTTCAGAACTGCGCCGACTCGAAAAGCAGCGACAGGCAGAAATTGAGCAACTGCAACGGGACAAAGAACTGTTAAAAGCCAGGGCACGCGAAGCCGAGTTGCAAGCTAAGCTGAAACGCACTCGCAAGGAGCAACGCCTCACCTTTGCGATCGCAGGGATGGGCACTTTGCTGGCAGTTTTGACGGCAGGAACCGTTTCCTATACGTACTGGCAGGCGATCGCTGAAATTAATGCCAGAACCTCCCAATCCTCAGCCCTGTTGTCATCCGATGATCAGCTTGGTGCGTTGGTTGCCAGCATTCGTGCAGGACGAAACCTGCAAGACATGATTACCACTTCAACCTCGCTTGAGATCACAACCCTCAGTGTGATGCAAAACGTCATTTACTCGGTGCAGGAATATAATCGCCTCATCGGTCACGAGTCGTGGGTTGACCAGGCCAGCTTTAGCCCCGATGGTCGTGTTATTGCCTCTGCCAGTGCCGACAACACGGTGCGTCTGTGGAGCATGGATGGGCAACTGTTACACACCCTCAGAGGACACACCAACCGAGTCAACAGTGTTAGTTTTAGCCCAGATGGTCAGACGATCGCCTCTGCCAGTGATGATGGCACCGTGAAGCTGTGGAACCTGGAGGGTCAGGAACTGCGGAGTTTGCGAGGGCATACGCGCCCAGTCACCAGCGTCAGCTTTAGTCCGGATGGCGCAACGATCGCCTCTGCCAGTGATGACAATACCATTAACCTGTGGAATAGAGACGGAACCCCGATACGGACGCTAGTTGAGCACACCGATCGGGTGAAAGCGGTGAGTTTCAGTCAGGATGGAACGCTGGTATCTGCCAGTTGGGATGGCACGGTCATGCTCTGGAGTGCAGAGGGAATTCTCTTGGCGGTGCTCGAACACGGTAGCCGTGTCACGACCGTGAGCATCAGTGCCGATGGTGGCATCATTGCTTCGGGTGGCATGGACAACACGGTGAAACTGTGGAATCGTCAGGGAGAATTGCTGCAAGTTCTTCTTAAGCACAACGATCGCATCACTGGACTCAGCTTCAGCGTCGATGGCAACCGATTAGCCACAGCCAGTGCCGATAACACAGTGACAATCTGGACACAAAATAACACTTCTGAGTTTGAGCCAATTAGAACCTGGAGAGTCGATCAAGCGATCAGCGTTAGTTTTGGGTTGGGCGATCGCTTAGCAACGACCGATGGCAACAACATGATTCGCCTATGGAAGTTGGATGGCATCCAACCGACCACCCTACAGGAGCCAGAAGTTTCACTGGCTAGTATGAGCTTTAGCCCCAATGGTCAAACTATCGCGACTGGCGGAATTGTCATAAATTCCAATCAATCAAACGCACTCGATGCATCAGAAAACAATGGAGCACTGATCTTGTGGGGGTTAGACGGTCGGCAAAAGGCTCATTTTGTCGCCAATAGCAGCGTTGACAGTATCAGCTATAGCCCTGATGGGGAGCGTATTGCAACTGCTGAAAACCCTCCTCCCGCCATTGCTATCACCGCCGAAGGAACGGTCACCGCTACCTCTGCCAAACCGGGACAGATTCGCGTGTGGAACCTGAATGGCGATGAGTTGCTCAGCATCGACACCCCCGGCAAAATTAGCAGCGTCAGTTTTAGCCCCAGCAACACTGCCGTTTCCTCAGAGGTACGCGGAGTATTACTGGCGGCAGCCATTACAACGTCAGACGTTGACCCTGATGGCGATCGCAAACCTGTTGGCGTGGTCACTCTATGGAATTTGGAAGGCGATGAAATCCATTCCTTCCAGGCACACAATGACGAGATCACCAGCCTTAGCTTTAGTCCGGATGGCACCGTTATTGCAACCAGCAGTGTAGACAACACCGTTAAATTGTGGAATTTGCAAGGAGAAAATCTGGCAACTCTGAGAGGACACACAAACCGCGTCAACAGCGTTAGTTTTAGTCCGGATGGTCGCACGATTGCCTCTGCCAGCACTGACACAACCGTTCGATTGTGGCATCGCGATGGTCGCTATCTCAAAACCTTAGAAGGTCATTTTAGTGCCGTGACTACCACTGTCTTTCATCCAGATAGCAAGCTACTTGCCTCGGCTAGCTCAGATGGCAGCATCCATCTCTGGAACGTAGAAACTGGCAACTTGTTAGCGACGCTGAAACGCGATGATAGTGCGATCGCAGCATTAAGCTTTAGCCGCGATGGTCGCACGATTGCCTCTGCCAGTGCAGATGCTGTTGTGTTGTGGGACTTTAATGTAGATGTTTTGCTAGAACGGGGATGCGACTGGTTGCAGGACTATTTGCACCACAGTAGTAGCATTAGCGAAAGCGATCGCACACTGTGTGATCCAATAACTCCGTAACGCATTCAATGCATTCATGTTCACAAACCGCTTATCTTACGACTCCTTTAGAACGGCTATAGCAACTGCCGAGACAGTTAATCCAAAGGGGTTTGGGGGCTACACCGCCAACCAGTAGTGGAACCCCTGCACCCCGTTCTAATCAATCTCGCGGTTGCTATATATATCGTTTGAATGATGTCAGGCTTAGGATTAATCTACGTCCGTAGATACAATATTTCTCTTTCCGTAGATAGTCCTGGTTCTGTACTTCAGCTTGCTAACTTATAAACATAGACAACTGCACTGAAAGAACATACACCGCTGTAGTTCTTGTCTGTGATTTGAATAGCGACATTCGATCACAGCAGTGTGTATGATACGCCGACCTGAATGGTGTAGAGACGTTGTCGCCTCTCTACTTTATTACATTCGAGATGAGGTCATTCCTCAATCAAAGCGGTTTGAGATGTAAACATTTGAGGTCTTATAACACTAAAAACTGCTTTAGCAACGAAGGAGAAAAGCAATGAACATTTTGGCTTGGATTGTATTGGGTTTAATTGCAGGTGCGATCGCTAAGGCTATCTACCCTGGTCAACAAGGCGGTAGCATCCTGGGTACACTGCTCCTCGGTATCATCGGTGCCTTTATCGGTGGTAGCCTCTACGCTCTGCTCACGACCGGAACTCTCACGATCGCCTCAGCAGGGCTGAGCCTGGGTGGCATTCTGGTTTCTGTAGTTGGTGCAATTATCGCATTGTGGCTGTACTACGCCTTCACTTCTCGCCGTCGGGTGTACTAATTCAGACCCATCGGTTTGTTAAAACGGTGACAGTTCTTTTGATGTAAACTTGACCCGACCTTCGCTTTAGAAGGTTGGGTTTTTAATTGAGATGGGGTGCATCGAGTGATTGGGGGACTGAACCCGGTGAATAAATTCGCGACTATTGGAGCGAAGTCTGCCTATACGGACGCAGGTTTGGTTCTAGTAGTCGCTCAGAAAGCTCCCCAAAAATCAGGGTTTGAGCCATTCGCTTTGTCCTAAGCTTTCTGATCAAAGCTATATTTTGTAGTGCTACGCATAAAGCCTGATGATAAAGCCTGATGCATTTTCAGGTGCAATCTTCTGCAAACCATGCTTTGCCCCCATCCTCCTTTACAAGTTGAAAGAGGGAGCGAAGCAGATTTGATACTACGAAGATTTCTTAGCTTGGGGCGAAGTGCTCTTGGAGTGTGACGTATTTCTTTGAGATAGCAGGTTTTGAATTTGCACCAGAAGTTCCTCTGTGGAAATGGACTTATCCCAATGGGCATCCGCTTCGGGGCAAAGATCAACAACTTGCGGAATAATTAGCTTTGTAAAAAAAGCAGAGATTAAAACGAGGATGGGAGGTTCTTCTAAACTCTTTTTAACTAAATGGATCAACTCACAACCATCCATCTCTTTTTGATAACTACGAGACGGCATTGAGAAATCGATTAGAGCTAAATCAAAATGTTTAGCATCCTGGAAAAATGTGTGAGCATCCGTAAAGGTCGCAACAGCGTAACCCGCTCGGTGCAATAGATAGGCGATCGCCATGCACCAGACTTCGCTGTCGTCCACTATAGCTATCTTGTGCATAATACAACAACGTAATGATGAGGGTTGATTACTATAAACTCAATCTCTATCACTCGTTGTACTGCAAAACTAAATACTCAGAGAACTGTCTTAAGCGTTAACTGACGATATCAAAAGTTATACTCTGTTACAATTCCCTGGTTCATTGAAAAGACATCGTATTTACATTGCTGACGGACATCTTGCACCTCCTCCAGTAACCCGCCTCCGTTCACAACTGGATTGACATCGGTCAATCAGAAAGAGTAGCCATAAAACTCACAAGTCGTTCTCAAACAAATTCATTTGCCCTCGATAGCCTGTAACGATCCGGCTTCCATCCTTGAGCACATGAATTTCGATCTGATCACTTGCCCAGGTTAAGCGATCGCGCAAATCAGGATTAAACACATGGACTCGTTGATTGCAAGATGAGACAAGCGAGGTAGGTGAATGAATCGCTAACGACTCAACATAAGGACCATCAATGAGAACATCAAGCTCATTCAAGAGCGACTGAGCACCTGCTGGAGCATACTCTCCTTTTAATTGTTCCAACGTAAAGCCACTGAAGGACATAACATTCAGCCCAGCTACTCTAACCCGATGTGCCAACTGTGCCAGGGCAGGAGCTTGCCAGAAGGGTTCTCCTCCTGAAAAGGTAACTCCCTCATTCTGGTGATTACTCAGGATGCGATCGACCAGCACATCAACAGCAACCAGTTCGTTCATCTCAAACGACCAGGAATCTGGGTTGAAGCAACCAGGGCATTCCCGCAGACATCCCTGCACCCATATCACTGCACGGCAGCCTGGGCCATTGACTTCCGATGCATCCACATATCCCATGATGTTGAGATACCCCGGAGGAATTTCAAATAACTTTTCATAGGATGGGTGATTGACGTGTGGCATAAATTTTCTCTGCTTATTTTTAGAGGGTTTAATGGCTTTTTCTCAGGGGATAGCGGACAGGGATGCCAATCGTGCTCTCAATGCGATCGCCGAACTGTTTCAACACCTCTGCATCAACCGTCTTA
This sequence comes from Oscillatoria sp. FACHB-1407, assembly GCF_014697545.1. Lineage (GTDB taxonomy): Bacteria > Cyanobacteriota > Cyanobacteriia > Elainellales > Elainellaceae > FACHB-1407. Next base: position 107,731 of record NZ_JACJSA010000001.1, read on the forward strand.
AGTGAGCGGGTTGGGTAAGACTGTTCTGGGGTATGGTTCCCCCGTGCATTAATTTGGTGAGTCAGGGGTTTGGGACGGGTTGGCGTATTCAGTTGAATTTCATCGGGCAACAGCGTTTGCATCCAGCGGATGTATCGCGTTTGTAGGGCTTCATCCCAGGGAGCGAGTAGCATGGTTTGCACAGAGAGATGCCCCCGATATTCCTGCCGAAACAGATATAAACCTGTCCAGATCTCAGGTAGGTTGACTTGCGCCGCAGGACGATTGACTCGCCGCAGTTGGTCAGTTGAAATCGCATCTAATTTGATGGATACCTGATCCGCGATCGCCAACTCCGCTCGTACCGCAGCCTGGTTTAACAGGCTACCGTTGGTGAGAACACCGACAGGCTTTGCCGTGAGGTATTTTGTCATTGTCAAAATTTCGCCCAGATTGAGGGCTAACGTGGGTTCACCACTGCCGCTCAAGGTAATCACATCGACATCCCAGGGAGCAAATGACAACAAGTCCTGTTGAATGCGATGAGTTGAAATAAACACCTGGCGATCGCACTGTTGATGTTGAATCTCACCCAATTGGCAGTAAACGCAATTAAATGAGCAAGTAGACACTGTACCGATTGGATCAATCCCAAGCGATCGCCCAAATCGCCAGGACTTCACAGGACCGTAGACCGAAGAAACCGAGTGTGTCGTTGCCGTTTGCATCACGCCAATTTGCCTCACAAACTCCTAAAAAAATTAGTGCTTTAAAGTTAGCGGTAAAAAATGAGGAACTTGTGACGATGAGGCATTTTCTAGAAAGTTGATTCAAGTATTTGAAAACCAGGCATTGGGGGATTCTCCCTCAAACCCCCATTGAGGGACGCCACTGCCTCCCCCAAACCCCCTAGCAGAAGGTGTTTCGGTTCACCCAAAGACACGCTTCGCATCGGTTCCAAGTACGGGTGCTTCTGATCGGGTCAAGCCCTTTTTGAATTGTGAAGGCGACGAATGCTTGTACGGGTTTGGCAGTGCCAAATCCCTTCACAAAAATTGCATTTTATTTAATCCCCAATGGTTAGGTCGATGAATTTAATAACGTCACTTCACCCTATTGCAGGATTCCAAAGCGATCGCTCTGCCTGTCTAGTGAGACTGGGAAATTAATCATCCAGCAGATTGGCTATGACACGGACTCATCAATATCGCAATGCCTTCGGTTTTGCGGCGATCGCATTAGCTGCAACCCTATGGGCGATCGCCGCGATTGTGGCAAGTCAACTATTTGCGGCGGGGGTGACCCCTCTACAGTTGGCAATGGCGCGTGCGGTCATTGCAGCGATCGGACTGGGAGCGATTAACCATTGGACTGGGCAGTCCCGGCATTGGCGGGATTGGCGGATTGTCATCCTGGGCTTGTCTCTGGCACTGGTGACTCTGGCGTATTACATTGCGATTGAGCGGTTATCGGTGGCGGTGGCGGTTGTGATTCAATACACGGCTCCGGCGTTGATCGTAATTCTCAGTGCGGCAAGGCTGGGGCGGTTGCCGTCATGGGCAACGAGTATTGCTGCTGCCATTGCTCTGTTGGGAGTCGTGTTTGTATCGGGTTTGGGCACTGATGAGTTACGGGTCGATGCAGTCGGGCTGATTGCCGCCGGATTGAGTGCCATTTTCTTTGCCAGTTACACCTTATTCAGTGAGGCTCTGGTTGATCGCTATGGAGCAATCGGAGTCATGTTTCGTGGATTTGTTGTCTCTAGCTTGCTGTGGCTTATGATTCAACTACCACAGGGAATGCCCTCAGAAATCTTTCAAGCTCAGACGCTTCCCGGCATCGTGTTTGTTGGCATTGGAGGCACCCTCATCCCCTTTAGTTTGTTATGTTGGGGCATTCAACAGGTGCGGGCAGAACGGGGGGCGATCGCCGCAACTTTAGAGCCTGTCATGGCAGCAGGATTAGCCTGGTTTGCGCTGGGGCAGGCACTTACCCCTCTACAACTGATGGGAAGTTTGTTGGTCATCATCGCGGTAACTCTCCTGCAAATTCAGAAGGGCGATCGCTCACCACAACCGGGAATTTGAATCTCATGATAACCGTCACACCTGGCTGACGATGCCTTCGCCAGAAGGGTTCACTACGTGGCTGTTACTCGATGACCGAAAAGCTATATATATTTTTTGCATTATAGAAATTCCATCGTAACAGCAGCAATATTATTGGGCATAATTACATAGAGTGCATTGAGACTTAATCGTTAGTTGCCAGATTTCATCTTGCTGCGGAATAAAATCTGACTCTTATCTTACAAAGGCAAATTATTAGTAATAGTTTTTGCAATACCCCTTTCGTAAGCTTTGAATGCTTCTCATTCGCAGATCTGAAAGGCTCAGGCAGGAGAGTATCTTATTACAAGGTCAAACGTTGAAATAGTTGATACGACTCACTGCCACAACTCCACTGTTATCAGTTTGACAAGGTGCATGTCTGCCCCACATTTACGCTTTGTCAAATCTATGTTTCTGAGAATTTTGAATCATGCTTGCCTCACTGCCTCCTAACGAAACGTCCAGGTTAAAGAAGCTTTATCAATACCAAATTCTTGATACTGATGCAGAGCAAGCTTTTGACGATTTGACCTCTCTCGCAGCCCAGATTTGTGACACACCAATCGCCTTGATTAGTCTAATCGATCGCGATCGCCAGTGGTTTAAATCCAGGGTGGGGGTGGCTGTTTCAGAAACTAGCCGCGACTTAGCATTCTGTGCCCATGCCATTTTGCAATCAGAACCGTTGATCGTATCGGATGCACGAGTAGACGAGCGGTTTGCCAATAACGATTTGGTAATCGGAGAGCCTTACATCCAGTTTTACGCTGGGATGCCCCTCGTGACACCCGATGGTTACCGTTTAGGCACTCTCTGCGTAATTGACCGAGTAACCCGCCAGTTGAGCACAGCACAACTCACCGCATTAGAGACGCTTAGTCGGCAGGTGGTTCACCTGTTAGAGCTACGACATCACCTCGCCAAGCGTCAGCAATCTGAAAAACAATTGCAACAAGATATTCTCCAACGAGAGCAGGTTGAAGCAGCCCTAAAACGCTCGTTACAGGAGTTAACAAGCATTCAATTTGCACTCGATGAATCTTCGATTGTAGTTGTCACAGACGCTCAAGGAATAATTCACTATGTTAACGATAAATTTTGTGAAATCTCCCAATATAGTCAGACAGAACTGATCGGGCAAACCCATCGCTTGATTAACTCTGGTTGTCACTCCAGAGAATTTTTTCAACACATGTGGTCAACCATCTCACGGGGTGAGGTTTGGCAGGGAGAGATTAAAAACCAGGCAAAAGACGGCACGTTTTATTGGGTTGACACCACGATTGTTCCATCGATGCGGGAAGGCAAGCCGTATCAATATACGGCAATTCACCACGACATAACTGTTTGCAAGCAAGCTGAAGCCTCTGCACAGGAGAGCAAAGAGCGATTGCACTTTGTCTTACAACACATGCCCGTCATGCTCGATGCCTTTGATAGCGAGTGGAACGTTGTGTTTTGGAATCAGGAATGTGAACAGGTTACAGGCTACGCCGCTCACGAAATCATCAACAATCCCAACGCGTTAGAACTGGCTTATCCCGATCCGGCTTATCGACAGCAAATGATTGACCATTGGATGCGACAGGGAAACAGCTATCGCAATTGGGAATGGGACATTACCTGCAAGGATGGAAGCGTCCGGACGATCGCCTGGTCAAACATTTCCGAGCAGTTTCCCATTCCGGGGTGGGCAGCGTGGGGGATTGGGGTTGATGTTACAGAGCGCAAACGAGCAGAAAAGGCACTGCTGCAACAGGCTGAACGTGAACGACTGGTAGGGGCGATCGCCCAACGCATTCGCCAGTCGCTTGATCTAGATCAAACCCTCAATACCACTGTGTCAGAGGTACGGCAACTGCTTCAGGCAGACCGAGTGCTGACGTTCCGTGTAAACCCAGAGGGGGTTGGGTGGGTTACAAACGAGTCCGTTGCGCCAGAATATCTCAGACTGCTTGATCACCCCCTACCCGATGATATTTTTCCACCAGAGTGCCATGAACTCTATCGACAGGGGCGAGTTCGCATCATTACAGATATCGAACAAGATGCCATGGCTCCCTGTCTGGTAGAGACGCTGCGCAACCTCGGTGTTAAATCCAAGCTCGTTGTCCCGATTCTCTATAAAGAAGAATTGTGGGGACTGCTGATCGCTCATCAGTGCGGGCAGTCTCGCCAGTGGCAACCATCCGAAGTGGAACTGTTACGGCAACTCTCGACTCAAGTGGCGATCGCCATCCACCAATCAGAACTGTATGAGCAAGCCCAGACCGAACTGGCAGAACGCAAACGAGCAGAACAAAAGATACGTGAACAGGCAGAACTGTTAGATGTTGCGACCGATGCCATTCTGGTACGCAATCTCGATAACCAGATCATCTTCTGGAATAAAGGAGCCGAACGGCTTTACGGTTGGCTTGCCACCGAAGCCTATGGCAAAAAAGTTGCTGAGTTGCTATATCGGGATTATCCCAGCGATGCAGAGGACATTCACCAGGCTGTTTTGCGCCAGGGCATGTGGCAGGGCGAACTGCATCAGTGGACAAAAGCAGAGCAGGAAGTCGTTGTTGAAAGCCGTTGGACGTTGGTAAGAAACCTGCATGGAGAGCCGACAGCAATTTTGATGGTGAATACAGACATCACCCAGAAAAAGCAGCTAGAGCGACAGTTTCTCCGAGCCCAACGGATGGAGAGTATTGGAACGCTGGCAGGTGGTATTGCCCACGATCTAAATAACGTGTTGGCACCAATCTTGATGGCTGTGCCATTGCTAGAAATGCAATTTCGGGATCCAAATGACGTTAAGAGTCGGCAATGGCTAGACATTGTTGAAAGTAGTGCCAGACGGGGAGCTAGTCTGGTAAAGCAGGTGTTGTCGTTTGCCCGTGGTCTTGAAGGGGAGCGATCGCTTCTAGAAGTCAAACACCTGATTTGGGAAATTAGAGAAATCCTGGAAAAAACGTTTCCAAAATCGATCACCTTTTCGACCAATCTCTCTCCTGACCTGTGGCTGATCCACGGCGACGCGACCCAACTGCATCAAATCCTGCTGAATCTCTGTGTGAACGCACGGGATGCCATGCCCAACGGTGGTATTTTGCAGATCAGTGCTCAAAATCGAGAACTTGGAGAATCTGACATTCAACTGCATATTGACGCCAGAGTAGGTTCCTATGTGGTTGTTACCGTGTCAGATACCGGGTCTGGCATGTCTGAAGAAATCATGGATCGCATCTTTGATCCCTTTTTTACGACTAAAGAGATTGGTAAAGGCACAGGATTAGGACTGCCAACCGTCATGAATATTGTGAAGAGTCACAATGGATTTATTTTGGTTTCCAGTCAGATTGGTGTCGGAACTAAGTTTCAAGCCTATTTGCCTGCCCTGCCCGGAGATAAGAGCTTCAACCTGCCCAAACTCAGTTTCCCAAGGGGTGCAAATCAATTAGTGCTGGTCGTTGACGATGAGGCAGCCATCCGAGAGATCACAAGAACCACATTAGAAGATAATGGATATCGCGTATTGACCGCCAGTAACGGGGCAGAAGCGATTTCTCTTTACACCCAACAATGTAATGAAATTCAGGTTGTGTTGATTGATCTGATGATGCCCTCCATGGGTGGAGTGGAAGCAATTCGCCATTTGCAAACCATAGGGGCATCTCTCAAGATTGTGGCAACCAGTGGATTAACTACCCCTGAGCAGTTGGTGGGTATTGAGGTTAGCCAAATTTTACGCAAGCCATTTACAACTCAAGAGTTGCTGACAACATTACATCAAACTTTGTCGTCATAGTGTTTTGTCAGGTAAATTTCGAGGTAGTGGTAATACGGAATCAGAGATAGAGATGGAAGAATGATTGCGGCTGATACGGAAGTCTTAAAGGTCTAATTTTGATTAACTAAAGAAGTGGTTAAGTCATTAATAGGTGTTTTCTAAAGTAAGAAGTCATCTCCTATTAAGCGTCCCCGTGAACTAACCCGTGAACTAAATTGCGAACCAATTGCGTTTGATGAAATAGTTCAAAACCACTCAAATATCTGCTAATTTCGCGGCTTATGGCAATCACTAGGTTGGTTAGAACAGGATACAGGAGTGGAACCTCCGGCTAGAGGTAAAGCCTCTACGTCCCCCATATCTTAAGCCAAACAGCCATCGCCATGAATGAGACGGAATTAGTGAGGAGAGTTACGCATTATGAGAATGACAACAGGCTGGTTTGACCATTATCTTCACCCCTCATCCAGCAATCAAAAACCTGAAACTGACACCGAGAGCTTACATCCATCAAAACTTGCCTCCTTCTCGCACTCCCTATGGAAGTCGTTGACAAAGCTTTTGACATGTAGTTCCGAACCCCACGTTTGGCAGGAGCGCGATCGCCACGGTAACTTAACTTGGCGGATTTATGAACCCTCCACCAATCGATCTGCTACCTTTGCGTCTGAAGAAGAGGTAAGGATTTGGCTAGAAAAACGCTATTATCGTGATTCAAGCGTTGGTTAGAACAGGATGTAACGGTGGAAAGACCTGGGATTTAAGAAAAACCAGGGGAGTGTAGCGTCTGCGCTCCCAACCAGGGGTTCCACCAAGGATGCGTCAAATTAAATCCCCCCGGCTGTCGCCCTTCTACGGGGGACTACAGGGGGTTCAATAAGACGCATTTTCATAAAAAACGGTATAACTAACCCCTTAGTTGCTATAAACCCACCCGTGCAGTCTGCGGATTTATAGCCGTAGCCACATTCAATGGGGCGAAAGCAAATCAGGAAGCTTTCCCAGTATCCAGGTTTGAGCCATTGCCTTTGCCTTAAGCTTTCTGACCAAAGCTATACAAGTAAGACCGTGAGGATATGGGCATGTCCTCACACAAGATTTCACCAGACTCTTATGAATATTGCTAACCCTAACGTGCCACTGCACCCCTTTGTCAGTGGTCAACTTTTGTATCTACCACCCGATTGTCAGTCTGGAGTCATTTTGCAATATCGACACTATGCAGGATTCGCCGGAGCAGGGGCAGCCGTTGGTGGATGTTTGGATGTTAAAAGTTTATCTGTTTATACGATTGGAAATGTTCGGTTTGAGATGCCTGAAACCTACCAACAACGACAACGAGCATTCCAACGACGAATTGCGTATGCCCAGGCACTTTGCAAGATTGCGGCTGTGCACTCGTCTCTGCAACGGGCTTATCTGATTGTGCGGCAGTTATGTTTGTGGCTCGACCCCCAGGATGCTAAGGCAATCCCCCATGAGTTGCTCTGTCAACTAGTAGGGGTGTTGCCCAGAAGTATTGATGCAGGATGGCAGCAGTATTTGCAGCACTGTCACTCTAAAGAGTCCCATCACATTTCGTCATCCCATCCGATTCAGGTGGATCATTCCCACTACCAAAAAGCGAAACCCAATATACAGGTTCCGGTATCCGTCGTGAATTTATAGCTTTAGTCGGAAAGCTCAGGCGTTGCTGATCTTGGGGATGAATGAGTTACGAGCAGGATGCTCGCACTGGCTTAAACGATTTGCCTCAAGGGAGTGTGAGCGTCTCGCTCATGCCCATGTCAGACAATCATCTCTCTATTCAGCAATGCCTGTTCTAACGTTTCACACGTTAACCGAGTGTTATACATCAGCTATTGTTTCACACGATCGCCACGTTTTTGCTCTCTTGTAGATTAACTTCAATAAGTTCTATTGCATCTCGAATCGTGATTATAGAGAGCTGGGAAATCTAAAGTTATACCAAGTTGAAAGAATTTTGTAAGCCAATTATAGCAGTACTCACTAAGGTTAGGACGGGGTGCAGGGGTGGAACCCCTGGCTGGGGGCGCAGCCCCCACACCCCCTTATGTCCTAATGCATATGCGTAGGGCTATAAAGCTTAGGAGGGGTTTAGCATTGCCAAACTCGTACCAGCATCTGTCACATTTTCAATTCAAATTCAATTCAAATTGGTATTCATGAATTGAGGCATCGTTATGGATAAAAAAGCAATTGAAACACACCGCATCATGAAACTGGGACGAATCACACAACTTGGTTTCGGCACCGTGTTAACCATGATGGTGGGGATTGGTTTTGTCTCCAAAATCAGTATGAATACCTTAGTTGAGTCTGATGGTTGGGTAACTCATACCTATGCTGTTAAAGAACAATTACGAGGGTTGGAGAAGAGCCTGGTTGATGCCGAAACAGGACAACGAGGATTCATTTATACCAATCAGGATGATTTTTTAGATCCCTATGTTCAGGCAGAAGAGGCGTTAAAATCTCACTTTTCACAACTCAGAACGCTCATAAACGATAACCCAGAGCAACTTGCAAGATTGGATCGAGTTGAGGACTTAGCCCGGCAGAAATGGGACAACATGGCTCAATCGATCGCTTTGAAGCGAGAAGGTAGAGAGCAAGAACTGAGAGAATTAGTGCTGACTCGTCAGGGTAAGCAACTGATGGATGAGATCCGTACTGAGCTTGAGGAGATGATCCGAATAGAAAATGGTTTGCTGGCTGAACGGCAGAGTGAAGCAGAACGAGCTGAAAATTTTGCAACCGCTGTCTCCATTGGGGGAACGTCACTTGCTATCTTGTTAGGGTTGGCATCTCTCGCATTTATTGCTCGTAAAGTAGTACGACCAATCAATCAGGTCGCCAATGCGATCGCCGGATCATCCAGTGAAATTGCCTCAACGGTGACACAGCAGGAGCGTACTGCGGCACAACAGGCAACAGCGGTATCGCAAACCACTACCACAATGGATGAACTCGGCATATCATCTCGCCAATCGGCAGAGCAAGCTGAGTCCGCTGCCACAGGAGCACGGCAGGCACTGACCCTGGCTGAAGGGGGCACCCAAGCGGTCGGGCGTACCCTGGAGGGCATGGCATCTCTGAAGAAAAAGGTAGATGCGATCGCCTCTCAAATCTGTCATCTCAGCGAACAAACGAATCAGATCGGCAACATCACCAGTCTGGTCAATGATCTGGCAAATCAAACCAATATGCTGGCGTTAAATGCGGCAGTAGAAGCGGCGCGTGCCGGGGATCACGGCAAGGGATTTGCAGTCGTTGCCAGTGAAATTCGCAAACTAGCCGACCAAAGCAAAAAATCAACTGAGAAAATTAATACCCTGATTGCTGATATTCAATCTGCCATTAACACCACTGTCATCGTTACCGATGAGGGTACTAAAACGGTTGAAGATGGGGTGAAAATTGCTCAAGAGACTGCCTCTGCCTTTACTGGAGTCACGGATGCGGTCAACCATGTATTCCTCAACAGTCAGCAGATCTCATTGAGTGCTCAACAACAGGCGATCGCCATTCAGCAGGTCGTTGATGCCATGAATGCTCTGAATCTAGCTGCCAGAGAAACCGCCAGTGGTATCAGCCAGACCAAGGTTAGTACTCAACAATTGAATGACGCGGCGCGAAACTTGCAAGCGATTGTCTAGCAACCGCAATTCAATCATGACCAACCTATCCCAACTCGTATCCCAGTGTTCATCCATGAAACATTCAACTCAGCCCTTTGTGGACTTAATTGCTGCTACGTTAGGGTTGCGCGTGCGTGAGCAAGAGGAAAACGCCCTTGGGCATAAGTTGTTAAAGCGAGCAAAAAGCTTAGGTTTGCCCTCGCTAGAAGCGTATTATCAACTTCTCGTTTCGACGCACACCTCTGTCGTTAAAGATGCCGAGTGGCTCAAACTGATCGATGTATTAACGGTTAACGAGAGTTACTTTCTGCGAGATCAAGGACAGTTTGCACTACTCAAACATCACGTCCTACCGGAACTCATTCATGCTAAACAGCAGTTGAGTTGCACTCAGCAGAAAAATATGCGGGTTTGGAGTGCTGGATGTTCTACAGGAGAAGAGGCTTACTCCTTAGCTATTCTCTTAAAAGAGTTAATTCCAGCAGAACAGTCGTGGAATATCCTTGTACTGGGAACTGATATCAATGAGTTGGCATTGCTACAGGCAAAACAGGGAATCTATAGCAATTGGTCATTCCGAGCAGTCAATCCAGAGATTCAAAATAAGTACTTTCGCCCCCATCGTCAGGGTTGGGAAGTTGATCCTGCAATCCGCGATATGGTTACGTTTCAACTGGGTAATCTGGTTCAGGATGATTATCCAAATGTGCAATCTAAAATTCACAATTTTGATCTCATCCTGTGTCGCAACGTATTTATTTACTTCAACGCAGCGGCGATCGCCTCGGTTCTCAATCGCTTCTATTGGGCCCTGTCACCCAATGGTTATTTGATGACAGGGCACACTGAGTTATATGGGCAAAATTTGGGACAATTTCAAGTCAAAACCTTTCCCGAATCCGTTATCTATCAACGACAATCCCTGCCTCAGCTTGTTGCTCCAACTCAGTCGCCTGTCAATGAAACGCCAAGTTTAGCGTTGCCCGATTCCTCCCTGACTCGCCCTGCTGACCCTTCGACTGTGGAAGCAGCAACAATCAGAAGTTCCCCAGAATCAGAAAAACTGGAAAACCGAACAGTATCACCAGAGGCGATCGCACTGGATCATGTTACTACCCTGATTCGTAGCAAAGCCTACACCAGAGCGATTCATGCGGCTAACCAGTTAATTGTTCAATTCCCTCGTTGTTTTCAGGCATACTGTTTAATCGCTGAAGCTTACGCTAACTCCGGCGACTATGCAAACGCAATTCGAGCCTGCCAACAAGCCCAGCAGTTGAACCCGTTTGCAACAGAACCGATTTATCTGTTGGCTCAAATTTCTCAGGAGCAGGGTGATCTGGAGGAAGCCAGAAACTTGCTCCGACGAGTCATTTATCTAGCTCCAACCTCGGTTTACGCCTACTTTGAGTTGGGCTGTCTATACGAACAACAAGGCAATCTTGCGAGAGCTTGTAAAAATTGGCAAGCGGCATCGGATGCCTTAAAACAAGTCATGCCAGAGACAACTGTAGACTTTCAAGACCGCCTGACCGCTGCCGAATTGCAAATTGTTGTTGAGCAAAAACTCAGTCTAAATAAAAGCCGAGTGTGAGTACCTCTACGTCTGAATAAACACAAAAACCATCCATCGGATCGCGCTAATTGCGCCTCGCAGAAGTCTTATGAGTCATCAATCCTATTTACTGTTTGAATTGGGTTACGCCTGTTACGGCATCTCCACCTCAGCCGTTCAGGAACTCTTTTTCTTGCCAGAAGTGACTCCTATTCCTGAAGCACCTGCCTTTATGGTGGGTGTGATTAATTTGCGAGGTCATATTCTACCGATCGTCGATCTGCATCGACGCTTAGGGCAACAATCTCTGCCCTACCAACTCACCGACAGCATTATTGTGGTACAGTGGCAAACTCAGCGAGTCGGATTGCTGGTCAATCAGATCTATGAAGTGCAGGCGATCGCCGATGAGCAAATTCAATCAGAGTTAGTGTACGAGCAGTGGCAGGCAGAGGGATTTCAACGATTTGCTACAGGTGTTGCCAGCATTGGCACCACTTTAGTCACCCTACTGAGTGCTGAACAATTGGTGCGATCGGGTGCATTGACTCCAGCAGAACGTGCACAGTTTGAGTCGTATAACAACAACGGAGCAAGTTCAACCGGAGCGATCGCAGACAACGCATTGAGAACATTGCCTCAATTCTGTGCTCATCTCACAGACTCCGCACAACACATTCTGCGATCCCGTTCTGAAAGTTTGAGACAGGCGATCGCTACACAAGACACTGTTGGCATTCCCGTGACTATCGTTCGGCTAGAGGGTGAATACTTTGGCTTCAGTTTAGAAACGGTGTATGAGTTTACCGACATTCGCAAAGTGACGCCTGTTCCCTGTTGTCCACCGCATGTCCTCGGCAATACGAACTTGCGGGGTGAGATCGTGACGCTGGTCGATATTAGTCACGTCATCAACTTACCGATGACTGCCTCAAACTCCAGACGAAGGGCGATCGTCGTTCGTTTAGATGAAATCGTAGCTGGCATTGCTGTGGACGAAATCATGGATGTTGTGTATCTCGACTCGACGCAGATCTTGCCCGCTCCTGTTGCCATTCATTTTGCCTCAGATGAATATTTGCAGGGGGTTGCTCCCTATCAAAACAAAATGATTGGCATTATCAGTCTCTCTAAAATCCTCACTTCTGGCGTGTTAGTCGTGAACGAGGATTAATCAGCTTGGGTTTGCTGTAAGGCGTGTTCGAGATTTCAAGATTGGTGATTTCACAAACTATAGCAACTGCGAGATATCGATATAACAAGGGAGTAGCGGTTAATGATTGACGATGAAGAACTACGCAATATTTTTAAGACTACCAGTGAAGAACATTTGCAGAATCTAGATGCGGGAATACTACACCTGGAAAAACATCTGGATGACCAATCCCTGTTAGAAGAATTGTTGCGTGAGGCGCACTCCCTAAAAGGGGATGCCAACATGCTCGGAGTCAAAGATATTGGGACGTTGGCACATCAGGTTGAGTACGTATTGACCCAACTGAAACAACATCAAATCACCTTTTCACAAGAGTTGGGCGATCGCCTCGCTCAGTGTATTGCTGCTATGTATCGTCTCGTCCACGAGGCAGTGACCGGAGAGCCAGTAGGCGTAGATGCATTTCATGTCCTGGCAGTATTGATGGGCAGTGAAACAGGGCAAGCCGTACAGAAAGAAATCAAAACAGTAGAAACCGTTGAGAACGTTCAGGAAGTAGAAGAAGCCAAGGAAGAGGAAGTTACAGAAGTTAGAGAAGTTACAGAAGTTAGAGAAATTGCAGAAGTTGCAGAAGTTAGAGAAGCAGACGAGGTAACAGCAACCCCAGTAGCAACAGAACCTTTATCCCCTCCATCCCCTCTCCCCCTCCACCCCTCCACCCCTCCACCCTCCCAATCCCCTGCCTATCGCATCGAAACAATTCGCGTTCCGACTCGCAGTTTAGACAACCTGATGACTCAAGCGGGGGAACTAACCGTTACCAAAATTCGGATTGCCCATCGTCTATCTGAAATTGAGGCGATCGCCACACTTTGGGATGAATGGAGCCGTGACCTAACGGGTAATCGTCTCTCTGGCAATAGACAACAGGACAACGGAGCGACCAGCAACAGCGCATTTGAACCTCGCCATCGGTCTACCGATCGCTTGCAACGCATGGAAGCTCTGGTCAACCGTCTCAGGGATGCGCTCTACGAAGACACCAAACGGTTAGAACTGATCAGCGACAAATTAGCCGAGGGCATATGCACACTAAGGCTGTTGCCACTATCAACCATCTTTAATGTGTTTCCTCGGATGGTGCGCGATTTAGCACGGCAAGAAGGCAAACAGGTTGAGTTAGTAATTGAAGGCGGAGAAACCCATGCCGACAAGCGCATTCTAGAAGAGATGAAAGACCCATTGATGCATTTGCTTCGCAATGCGGTAGATCACGGGATTGAGTCTCCAGCCCAGCGCGAACAGTTAGGCAAACCTGCAACAGCAACAATTTGCCTGCGGAGCTATCAAACCCCAACCCATATCGTGATTGAGATTCAGGATGATGGGCGTGGACTCAATCTGGAGCAGATTAAGCAAACGGCATTAAAACACGGACTGTGCCGAGAAGAAGATCTCGCCATGATGACCGACAGCCAGATTCAGGCCCTCATTTTCACACCGGGATTTTCTACGGCTCCACTGGTAACGGAAGTTTCAGGTCGTGGGGTTGGGCTAGACGTTGTCCAAACCAATGTCGAAAAATTTAAAGGAAGCCTCCAGGTAGAGTCTAACCCAGGGCAGGGGTGCCTTTTCCGCATTCAGTTGGGTATTACATTAGCCACTGCCCATGTTTTGATCGTGCTGATCAATGGCACACCTTACGCCATTCCGGTCGAGTTTGTTCGCACTGCCTGTCTGGTCGATCGCAATGAAATCTTTACCCTGGAAAATCGCGAAACTATTGTTCGTGAAGGGCAACCTGTCTCGGTAGCATGGTTAGCTGACCTGTTAGAACTGCCAGCAGCCAATAGTTCGCCCTCTACACCAACCGCAAAACAGCAGTTTGCGTGTTTGCTGTTACAAGTCGGACAGGAACAACTGGGCGTATTGGTGGATGCCGTGATTGACGAGCAAGATGTCGTCATTAAGCCTCAAAGTCAACTCCTCAAACGGGTTCGTAATGTCTCTGGGGCAACTATTCTGGGAACGGGTGAAGTGTGCATTGTGCTCAATCCCCAGGATCTGATTAAATCTGTTCAACGGCGTGTAGTAAAGCTGCCCCGTAGCAGCCCATCCTCCACACCTGCAACGCCTCAATTAGCTGCAACCAAACCAACCATTCTGTTAGTGGAAGACTCGATCGCCACTCGCACTCAAGAAAAACGGATGCTAGAAACCGCAGGTTACGAGGTGATTACAGCCGTTGATGGCAACGATGGATTTAACAAGTTGCAGTCCAATCCAGTTGATGCAGTCATTTCCGATGTGCAAATGCCAAACTTAGACGGATTACAACTCACCGCCAAGATTCGTCAACAGCGCGAATATAATGAGTTACCCATTATTCTGGTTACCTCTCTTGCTAGCGATGAAGACAAACGCCGAGGTGCAGAGGCAGGAGCAAATGCCTACATTACCAAGAGTAGCCTGAATCAAAGCATCCTGGTTGAAACCTTGCAACGCTTAATTTAGTCGGTAGGCTACCCTTAACTCAGCGTGCCATAACCTCCCTCTACCTCATTTATTCCAATGCCTGCCTCCCCCATCGCCGTACTGCTTGTAGAAGACTCCCCTGTGGCTCTCATGATCCTCAAGCGCATCTTAGCGGGTTCATCCGAAATTGAGGTTGTCGGAGTAGCTCAGAATGGGATTGAGGCGTTGGAGATGATCCCCAAGTTGCAACCCAAGGTCATCTGCACTGACTTAAACATGCCTAAAATGAGTGGGTTAGAGTTGACTCGCAGAGTCATGGCAGAGTGCCCTCGTCCAATTTTGGTCATCAGTGCCTCGGTCGATCAACAGGACGATGCTCAAAACGTCTTTCAGCTTTTACAGGCGGGTGCTTTAGATGTTTTTCCAAAACCGACGGTGGAGCTGCTGTCAGAATACGAACAAATCAAACATGAATTAATTACCAAAATTAAGATCATTGCGGGTGTTTCAGTATTTACTCAACATCCAGGAATGAGAAATAAAGAGTTAGTGATTAAGAATTCTAAAAGACCTGAAAATGAAGAATTAAACCCTCATCAGGTCAACCCCTATACATTTTCTAATGTTCGCTCAACGCTCCCCAGAGTGATTGCGATTGGTGCGTCCACGGGTGGACCTCAAGCTCTGTTTACGATTCTAAAATCTCTACCTGCTAATTTTCCAATACCGATTTTGTGTGTTCAACACATCAGCGTTGGATTTTTAGATGGGTTGGTGGGGTGGCTCTCAACCGAGTGTCAGTTACGCATTGTGATTGCTCGTGCAGGTGATGTACCCCAGCCCGGAATCGTGTATTTTGCTCCAGACCATTACCATCTGCAACTGGATCAGCAGGGGCGGATTGCTTTATCCAGTGATGTTCCTGTCTCTGGGCATCGTCCTTCTATCAGCATGACGTTTCAAGCAGTAGCCAATTATTATCGACAAGCGAGCCTTGGTATTCTATTGACTGGAATGGGGCGAGATGGAGCCGAAGGATTACTGGCGATCGCCCGTGCAGGTGGAACCACAATTGCACAGGATGAGCAAAGCTGTATCGTGTTTGGTATGCCCAAAGAAGCGATCGCCCTCGGAGCCGCTCAACAGATTCTACCCATTGGTGAGATCGCTCCTAAGCTGCTCAAACAGTGCTTGAGACAGTAAATTTCCGAACCACCTGCCGGAGTTGCTCGGCGTCAAAGGGCTTCGTCAAATACTCGGTTGCGCCTGCTAGATGCCCCTGAACCCGATCAAAGGACGTATCTCGCGATGTCACCATCACCACCGGAAGCTGCTGAAACTGCGGCAAATTGCGGATGGTACGACAAAACTCCAACCCACTAATACCAGGCATTGTCACATCGAGCAGCACAACTGCAATCGAATTGTGAAACAACATCGACAACGCATCCACCGGACTGTCAGTTACTAAAACTGAGTATTCTGGTTCTAAAGCGCGTTTAATTAACTGGTGAATGATGGTGCTATCGTCTACAGCCAAAATGGTAGGAGTTTTCATTGACATCGTCCTCATAATCCTTGTTCAACCGATGCAGGTAGCGGCTCAACGGGAATTTGAATCCAAAATTCCGTTCCCTGTCCCACTTGAGAAGTGCATTTCAACAATCCCTTGTGCTTTTCCACCACAATTTGATAACTAATCGACAGCCCTAAGCCTGTCCCTTTACCAACTGGCTTTGTTGTGAAAAATGGGTTGAATAATTTTTGTTGAACTTCTTCTAGCATTCCCATTCCGTTATCTCGAATGCGAATAACCGCATGTGGTACAGGAACTCTACACATTAAATCTTGATCGAGACTCTCTGTAACCGCACAACTCATCAATTCTGTGCTGATGGTGATGGTGGGAGCATCCGTCACCTCATCTAACGCATCGATCGCATTACTCAAAATATTCATAAATACCTGATTGAGTTGCCCTGCATAACATTCGACCAGGGGCAACTCTCCGTACTGTTTGATAACTTGAAGGCTTTGCCCCAGGCTGTTTGTCTTCAATCGATTGCGCAAGATCAGCAGCGTGCTGTCAATCCCTTCATGAATATTGACAGGCTTCATGTCTGCCTCATCCAGACGCGAGAAGTTACGGAGCGATCGCACAATTTGATAGATCCGCTCTACGCCGACCTTCATCGATGAGAGTAACTTCGGCAGATCATCGGTGATAAACTCCAGGTCGATTGCGTCAGCTTTGTCTTGAATCTCTGGACAGGGTTCAGGGTAGTAGTGTTGGTAGAGTTTGAGAAGTTCTAAAATGTCTCGAATATAGTCGCTGGCGTAGTTTATATTGCCGCTAATAAAGTTCACTGGATTGTTAATCTCATGAGCGACTCCAGCAACCAGTTGCCCTAAGCTTGACATCTTCTCATGCTGTACCAGTTGCGCTTGAGTTTGTTGTAATCGCTGCAAGGCGTCGGTGAGGTATTGTGCTTGAGTTTGCGCTGCAAGAGCCGTGGAGCGCGTTTGGGCAAACAGTTCTGCCTGGTCAAGGGCGATCGCCAACTGATCGGTCACAGCCCGTAGTAACTTCACTTCGCTCTCAGTCCACACCCGTGCATTGTCTCTTTGGCTGCACACGATCGCCCCAAACTGCCCAGAATAGGTTCTCAACGGCAGTACCAAAACAGAGCGAATGCCTAAATCTGACAACAGCGTTTGAGTAGTGGATGCTAAATGGGGAGCAACCCGAACATCATCAATCTGCAAAATCTTCAGGTTTGCGATTGTATGGGTTAGCAACAGGCTATATTCATCAGGCAGTTTATCAATGAGACTGGGCAACTCAGCCAGTTTTGCTTCATGAGTGACGGTTAAGTGAGATTGCCCCCCACTCGGCAAAGACCACAAAAACAAACAGCGATCGACCTGTAACAGATTGCGAATCTCATTGACAGACGTTTGTAGGATGGTATCCAGGTCAAGGGAATGGCGAATTTGATTTGCCAGGTTCAGCAGAATGGACTCATGCTGGCTCAACGACTCTCGTTCTACAAATTGTTGCTGCAACTGATGCAGTTTTGTTGTGACCTGTCGAAATTCAACGGTTCCTCGTCCAAGCTCTAACTGAGTCATAACTTGATGGCTCAAGGTTTTCAAGGCTCTCAGTTGTTGTTGGCTTAACTGACGGGGAACATAGTCCAGCACACAGAGCGTTCCCAGGGCAAAGCCTGCTGGGGTAATCAACGGGACACCCGCATAGAAGCGAATTTGTGGATGTTCGGTCACCAGGGGATTGTTTGAGAACCGCTCATCTTCCAGGGTATTTGGCACGACAAAGACATCTGATTGCTGAATCGTCTGATCACAAAACGCAATGTGCCGTGGCGTTTGGGAAAGGGTCAACCCGATGTTGGACTTAAACCACTGGCGATCGCAATCTACAAAGCTAATCAGGGCGATCGGAGCCTGACAAATCTCTGCTGCCAGCAGGGTTAACTCATCCAATTTGGAATCAGTCGGTGTATCTAACACCTGATATCGGTACAACTCCTTTAAGCGAGCCACTTCATTCTGTAAGAATGCCTTTTCAGTGGGGGTGCTCCAGTTAAAGTACTCCGTTGAGCTCAACCCATTATGCTGTTGATCTCTCACAGCAATACTAATTCTGAATGCCGAGTCCGGGGTCAGATTTTCTTGTAATGTATCCCCGTCCATAATTTTTCTATCTATAGTTGATCCACCTCTATACTGAGCTAAATCAAATTAAGCTAAGTAGGTGATTTCTACTGATTTTGTGTGTACTTTAACGTTACTTTGCAACAAATTACAGTGATTTTTGGATATAAAACATTACTTTCTCGCCCGCTTGCGCGATCCTCACACCTTAGTACAACTCGTCGTAAATAAGGGTGGGAATCTGGGGTGCAGGGGTGGAACCCCTGGCTAGGGGCGCAGCCCCCTGGTTTTATTTCCAAACCCTATCTATGAATAGCAGTACTTAGAAAAGAGTTTGCAGATTTATTCAATCCACGCTCCTGAGCCGATCGCCTGCTACTACTCCGCTTGCTTCTATGTCTCAATCCTTTCCACAATACAACAGTGGATTAGGTAACTCCGATGCAATGACCCGATTAGCAGGCAGCGTGACTTCAAACGTAGCACCCTGTGACGTATTGTTGCTGACCCCAATGCTGCCTTGATGAGCTTCCGTAATCATCTTGCAAAAAGCCAATCCTAAGCCGATCTGCGTGACACCAGGCATGGGATTGCCAATCTCGTATTTCTCAAAAATCTTTTGCTGAAACGCTTGCGAGATCCCTGGTCCATTGTCAACCACCTGAATGCTGACCTCACCTGAAGGCAAATAGGTTGCTCGTAAAACAATCTTGCTGTGTCGGGGTGAAAACTTAATGGCATTTGAGAGTAAGTTGTCTAACACTCGACGGAACATAGCAACATCAACGATGATGCTGCCGTGTTCGGGCAATTCACTCACCAATTCTAATTTTCGTTGCGTTGATATCGCCTCAAACCCTGATAGGGCAGACAACATAAGCCATCGCAGATCAACCTCGGTTTGATTAAGATGGAGTTGACCAGACTCCATTTTGGCAATCATCAGTAGATCATCAATCAACATCTGCAACTGTTGCCCAGCAAGGCGCACTCTTGATACTTTTATAGTTTGCTCGTCTAGTGATAGGTCTGGATCTGTTAAGGTGTCCAGCCCAAATAAGACGCTGGTTAGCGGGTTTCTCAAATCGTGGACAATCATATTGACCATGTCTTCCCGTAATTGCAGCACCCTTTGCAAATCGTCATAGTGTTGCTTGACTCGCAGGAGCGACTGGACTCTGGCTTGCAGTTCGATTGCGTTAATCGGTTTACTCACAAAGTCGTCGGCTCCAGCATGGAGACAGCTTGCCAGGTCTGATTTTGTATTTAGTGATGTCACCATCATGATGGGAACAGCATGCCAACGGGGGATTGCTTTGATCCGCTGACAGGCTTCAATCCCGTCCATTCCAGGGATCATCACATCGAGCAAGATCAGGTCGGGGTTGTAGTGATCCAGTGAGGCGATCGCTTCTTCTGCCTGAGCAGCATAATGGAGTTGATAGTTTTGATGACTGAGGATGGTTTCAATGACATCAAAATTATCAGGTTCGTCGTCAATCACTAGAATAGATGGAAGTTTCATAGATCACTCTGATTGCTTTGGGTTGCAGGTTCGTTCAATGCCAAAAGGGTTTGAATGACGGTTGTCAGGTGTTTCAGTTTGACGGGTTTGGTCAAATAATCGTTCGCTCCGGCATCGAGGCAACGATCGCGGTCATTCTTCATGGCAAGGGCAGTCAGGGCAATGATGGGGATATTGGCTGAGTTTGGATGACAGCGAATTTGCCGCATTGCTTCTAGACCGTCTATTCCTGGCATTTGAATGTCCATCAGAATCAGATCGGGATTTTCAGATTGCGCCACGGCGATCGCCTCCTGTCCATTCTTCGCAAGCAAAACTCGGTAGTCTTTAGCTTTTAGATAACTGGAGATGGAATTAATGTTGCCTTCGTTATCTTCTGCTAACAGGATGAGAGAAGACTTGGGTTGATTGATTTGACTGGACTCGACCGTGGTTCCAGGTTGTATCTCACTCTTCGGAAAGGTTGTAGACACTTCACAGGGAAGCGTAATCGCAAAACAACTTCCCGATCCCACTTCACTGGTGACACTTACCCGCCCACCGTGAAGCTCGACAAGTCGTTTAACCAGAGCCAACCCTAGTCCTGTGCCTTCATACTTACGATTGAGCGCACTATCAATCTGAACAAAGGGTTGAAACAGTTTATTGAGATGGTTTGGAGCAATACCAATACCCGTATCAGTGACCGCGATATGCAGGAGGTTTTGAGAGAAACTGTTAGCATCATCGGCAGCCATGCTCCCTGGTTGATAATTGGCTTCAAGGATAATTCTGCCCTTTTCAGGCGTGAACTTAACCGCATTCGTCAGCAGATTGATAAGAACCTGACGTATCCGTCGTTCATCGATCAACAGTTCAGGCAGATTGGGTGCCAGCTTGATCTCTAAGTGAATGTGTTTTTTTAATGCTTGTTGTTTGATAAAGGCAAGGCTCGATTTACACAACGGAGCGATCGCCGTAGGGAAACAATCTAGTTCTAACTGACCCGATTCGATCTTGGCAACATCTAAGATGTCGTTGATTAACTCTAACAAGTGAGATGCACTGCGCTCAAGAGTTTCTAAAGCTTGCGCTTGTTGTGGATTGACATCACCAAACACACTCTCCTGTAAGCCCTCAGTCATCCCTAGAATGGCATTGAGCGGAGTCCGCAGTTCGTGACTCATGTTCGCGAGAAACTCATCCTTCAAGCGGGTTGCCCGAGCCAACTCTTCATTAGAAACGGCGAGTTGTTGGTTGCGCTCAGTCAATTGCTGTTGTGCCTGTTGTCGTTCTGTTAGTTCCTGTTGCAACTGTTCAAACAAACCCGCCTGTTGAATGGCAACAGCCAATTGATTGGCGATATGTTGCAAGAGTTGGGCTTCAGAGTCGTGCCAGACTCGCTTTTCTCGGCAAGCGTGAACGACCAGAATGCCCCAGAGTTTGTTGGTTTCCCAGGGAGCAACCCAGCGATGGTTTTCGCCACTGCGGATGTCTTGCAGAATGGGGGCAACAATCTTGGACTGAATTTGCCCTTCAGTGGAATAGTCAATCAGGCAATTCGTCCAGATATCATTCATAACATCGGGAACGATTCGGGGAATGCCCTGCCAGTAGCAGTCGAGAATATCCTGCGACCATGTCTCGTTGTCCCAATGGCGATTTTTTAATGGAACTAATCCATCCGATACCGCTTCCTCAACAATTTGACTGCAACCATCTGGAAAAAGCCGAAAAATGATGACGCGATCGCCTTGCATCACGTCTTTGACCTGCCGAACCACCGTCGCCAGGATCTCATTGAGATCCAATGATTCTCGAATACGCTGAACAATTGCCCCCAGAGCTTGTTGTCGTCTGAGTTGCAGGGCAATTTCTGCCTCTGCTCGTTGCCGCACCATTAACTCAGATTGAATCTGGTCGTAAAGACTCGCCTGTTGAATGGCGATCGCCAACTGGCTAGCCAATTGCTGGGTCAACTCAATCTCAGAGGGTTGCCAGTGGCGAGGAGCAGCACATTGATGGATACACAATAATCCCCACAACTGCTCCCCTGACAACAACGGCATGATCAGGTTGGCACGCACTTGAAACTGAGCCAGAATATTGCTATGGCAGGGTTGTAAGCCGCTGGCGTAAATATCATCAACTGCCTGAAAGCGACCTTTGGCATAAAAATTGGAATAGTTTTTGCCAAAGCAATGGTCATGCACTTGAATCGTAACAACAGGAGAAAACCCTTCGACGACGGATTCGGCGACAAATTCACCATCGTCAAAGTGGGAATCGGGACGGAACTTAAAGATAGCGACCCGATCCGCTTGCACAACCTGGCGAATTTCGTGGCAGGCGGTTTCAAAGATGGTTTGTAGATCGAGGGATTGGCGAATTCGCTGCGTGATTTCCCGCAACAATGTTTCCCGCTCGATTTGCTGACGGATCTGAGCTTCACTCGTGTGGAGTGCATCCGTTCGTTCTGTCACCTTACGTTCTAGCGATTGATTCAGTTCTTGTTGAGACAATTCCAACTGTTTGCGCTGACCAATATCCTCAGTGAAGATAATAATTCCACCGATTTCATGAGTTCCTGTGAACCAGGGATGGACTTCCCACCGGAGCCACTGTTGAGTGCCATCGGCTCTGATCAACAAATCCTCATCACAGGTTTCGATCGCCCCCGCTAAACATCGTTGATGAATTTGTCGCCACTGCTCTGAAGTTTCAGGCACGAGGTCATAGTGCGATCGCCCCAAAATAGAGCTCAATGAACCCAACTGATATTCATCAATCCACCGTTGGCTTGCCATCACACACCGCATTGACCGATCCAGCATGATGATGCCAACGGGAGCATATTGCACAAATAGTCGGAGGAGAGCTTCACTCTCTTGTAGTTTGGCTTCAGCCTGTTTGCGATCGTGCAGTTCCTCTCGCAGTTGAATGGCTTGCTCTACCTCCAAACACAACACCTTTGTTTCCAACTGTTGCACGAGAGTGTGAAGATTGAGCGGATTCAACAGGTGTAACAGAGCTATTTGGGTAATGAGCCCGACCAGGCAGTTCTGTTCATCCACAACGGGTAAATGGCAGATACCGTGGTGTTCTAACAAATGAAGGGTGACAAAGACATCGGTCAAGGTAGACTCAGGCAAGATCACAACAGGCTGAGTCATTACCTGTCGCACCGGGCAATCCAGAGAGAAGTTCTGAAAGATCAGGCGCGTAATATCCCGTTCGGTCAAAATGCCGACAACCTGCCTGTCTTCTACCACCACGATACAACTCGATCGCGCCTCTAAATAAAGTTTCTCCGATTGCCAACCCTGGGCGTGAGAATCACCGCATCCTGAACGGGCAGTGCTCATCTGGGCGATCGCGGCGGCTACTGGCGCATCCGGTGAGATAACCAGAGGATCTCGGAGAATGGCAGATTTTACTTCTGCCGATTGATAAATTGGGTACATGACACGAGTGGGATCGGTGGAGCGAGAACCTCTCTCAGTGTTCCCTACAGTATTGAAGAAGCTCTATATGGCAATGAATCTTTTTGTCATGCCTATTTAAGTGGTCATACCTTTTGTTCGTCCGTCTTCTGGCTCTTGTTCTGCATTGCAGCCAGCAGGCTCAACGTACTGGTTACCTGATTGACTGACAAAAGTTCTGAAACCCTTGATATTCCCTGCTGTGGCTGGCGAACGGAATTCGCGCCTATCCGATCGAAGTCCGCCGACGCGGACTACGGAAAATTAAGGTTTGACGAACCGACGCAGGTCGGTTTTGCTCTTATAGCGGCAGTTTCAATCGCCAAGCATCAAAGATTTGTCAGGCAGTCAGACTGGTTACTCCTCTAAGGGAGAGGGATACAGGATAACTGTGAGGAAACGAATCGGGAGTTCAACCAGTTGTTCGGGACCATGGGGCACATCTCCCCGAAAGGTAAGCGAGTCCCCCGGTTCCAGCAAGTAGGTATATTGTCCGTGGCGATATTCCAATTTTCCCTCCAACATATAGATGAATTCGGTGCCGGGGTGTTCAAAGGTGGGAAAAACCTCTGAGGCATCGTTCATCGTAATCAGAAAGGGTTCAAACACTTTTGTGGGACCCTGGTCGTATGCCAGCAGGTGATAGGTATGCCCCAATCTGGTGCCCCGGCGCACGACCTCCATGCCGTTACCATTCTTAACCAGTTGAGCACCCCCCTCCGGAATGTTGTAGTTACGAAACAAAGTGGACAGCGACACGCCCAGGGCACCCGCCAGTTTGGAGAGAGTTTCTAAGCTGGTGGCAGTTTGAGCATTTTCAATTTTGGACAACATGCCGCGTGAGATGCCGACCTGCTCGGCAACCTCTGCGATCGTCAACCCATGATTTTGGCGAATTTCACGAATCGTATTCCCCAGATATCGCTCTAGAGAATGGTCTGCGATCGCCTGTTCACTCTGGTTTTGGGTCATACCTATCCTCGTAGTCATGAATCATGACAGGAAACTTTGTTGACACACATGAATCATATATTGCACTATTATTCATGAAAGTGTCCTGATTAGGAATTTTTGAGGTGTCATCTGTCAGACGATATCGATTGACGTTGTCCTGCCCCGATCGCGTTGGGGTCGTGGCGGCAGTGAGCACGTTTGTTGCTAGCCATCAAGGTTGGATCTTAGAGGCGCAGCACCACGCCGATCAAACCGCTCAACGATTCTTCATGCGGCAAGAGATTTTGGCAGAGTCGATTCCCTTTGGATTGGATGAGTTTCGTCGGCAGTTTGAGGCGATCGCCCAAAAATTCAACATGACCTGGCAAGTCACCGACTCAGCCCAAAAAAAACGAGTGGTGATTCTTGTCTCCAAATCAGAACACTGTCTGTATGATTTGTTGTCTCGCTGGCAAAGCGGCGAATTGGATATCGACATTCCCTGCGTCATCTCCAATCACGACACGCCACGTCGCTTTGTCGAGTGGCATGGCATTCCCTTTCACTATGTGCCCGTCACACCAGACACAAAGCAGGAAGCGTATGACAAATTGATGCACCTGTTTGAGTCGGTACAGGGCGATGTCATGGTGCTGGCACGCTATATGCAAGTGCTCTCGCCGGAAGTGTGCGATCGCTATCCCGGACGCATCATCAACATTCACCACTCGTTTTTGCCGTCGTTTATCGGTGCGAAACCCTATCATCAAGCCTATGAGCGAGGCGTGAAGCTGATCGGCGCGACCTGCCATTACGTTACCTCTGAACTCGATGCCGGACCCATCATCGAACAGGATGTGATTCGCATTGATCACTCTGACTCCGTGGAGGATTTGATGCGTTACGGCAAAGATATTGAAAAGACTGTGTTAGCAAGAGGGTTGCGCTATCACGTTGAAGATCGGGTGCTCGTACATGGCAATAAAACCGTTGTATTTCGCTGAATTATTTTGCTAAATGGGTTTCGTTAAGGGGTGTTGAGGAAGTAAAGTATGCCGTTGCCATTGTTGAAGTTTGCGCTATCGAAAGAGTATCCCGAACCTCGCATGTTTCGTCAGCGCGATCGCCTCAAATCGAGCTACGATGCGGTGATCATTGGTGGGGGAGGTCACGGATTAGCGGCGGCCTATTACCTGGCGCGAGATTATGGCATGACCAATGTAGCCGTCCTGGAACGCGGCTATCTGGGAGGGGGAAACACCGGACGCAACACGACCATCATTCGCTCCAATTACCTCACTCCCGAAGGAGTAAAGTTCTACGATGAGTCGGTGCGCTTGTGGCAGGACTTGTCGGAAGACTTTGACCTGAACCTGTTCTACTCCACGCGCGGACACTTCACCCTGGCGCATACTGACTCCTCAGTGCGAACCATGCGTTGGCGTGCCGAAGTCAATAAGCATTACGGGGTGGATAGCGAGTTGGTGGGTCCGGATGAAATTCAAGCAGCTTGCCCTCATATGGATCTGCGTTGTGGCGGACATGCCCCCGTTTTGGGGGCTCTTTATCATGCTCCGGGGAGCATTGCCCGTCACGATGCCGTCGCGTGGGGCTATGGGCGCGGAGCCGACCAGCGAGGCGTTGAGATTCACCAACAAACGGAAGTCTTGGGCATTACGGTGAAATCCGGTCGCGTCACCGGAGTGCAAACCAGTCGAGGCGATATCGAAACGCCTAAAGTCTTGTGTGCCGTCGCAGGTTTTACGCCACGTGTATTGCAGATGGTAGGGTTGCGATCGCCCCTTTATGTGCATCCGCTGCAAGCGATGGTTAGCGAACCAATGAAACCCTGGCTTGACCCGATCATCGTCTCCGGTAGCCTGCACGTTTACGTCAGCCAGACCGCACGGGGAGAACTGGTAATGGGAGCCTCCCTCGACCCCTATGAATTGCACTCTACTCGCTCCACCTTTGACTTTGTTGAAGGGTTAGCGGCACACATGCTGGAGCTATTTCCCTTTTTGTCCTACGTCAATATCGTGCGGCAGTGGGCAGGCATGG
Organism: Oscillatoria sp. FACHB-1407; assembly: GCF_014697545.1. Classification (GTDB taxonomy): domain Bacteria; phylum Cyanobacteriota; class Cyanobacteriia; order Elainellales; family Elainellaceae; genus FACHB-1407. The sequence goes on from NZ_JACJSA010000001.1 coordinate 134,102, forward strand.
CCGATATGACGCCTGACTTCGCCCCCATCATGGGCAAAACTGTGATTGAGGGCTTTTATCTCGATGCGGGTTGGGGTACCTGGGGTTTTAAGGCGACTCCCGTTTGTGGCAAAACAATGGCTTATACCGTGGCGAGCGATCGCAATCACGAACTCATTGAAGATTTCTCGCTCGATCGATTTGCCAACTACGAGTTGTTAGGCGAAAAGGGAGCCGCATCGGTTGGACATTAAAAAAGAAAGAAAAAAGAAGAGAGAAGAGAGAAGAAAAGAAGGATAAACGATAAAGGATGAAGGATAAAAAAGAACCATAGGCAGGGAAAGTAGAGGCGCGATTTATCGCGTCTGTAGAGAAGAGAGAAGAAAAGAAGGATAAACGATAAAGGATGAAGGATGAAGGATAAAGAAGAAAGATCGCTGTCAATTAATGATGCTCCACAACAAATAACTATCAACTATTGACCATTAACAACTGACTTTTAACCACTGACTATTGACCATTGACCACTGACTATTGACTTTTAGCAATGAAACTGATGACGTGCCCGGTGAACGGAACAAGACCGATTTCTGAATTTGTGTGTGGAGGTGAGTTTCGTCCAATGCCTGATCCACAAACGGCAGACGATGCCACTTGGGCAGATTACGTGATGCATCGCAATGGGGCACCCACAACAAAACGGGAATGGTGGTGTCACACTCCCAGCAACACCTGGTTTATTGCCGAACGCAATACTGTAACCGATGAAGTGGTGCGTACCTATTTGTTGGGTCAGGAGGCCGCATGAGTTATCGTCTACCTCCCGTTTTGGGTGAATGGATCGATCGCACTCAACAAGTCTCATTTACCTTTGAGGGTACTCGTTTCACAGGCTATGCAGGGGACACCATTTCGTCAGCCCTGTGGGCAGCAGGGCAACGCATTCTGGGACGCAGTTTTAAGTACCATCGTCCACGCGGCATTTTAAGTGCGGCGAATCATGATGTGAATACGCTGATGCAGTCGGGGCAACGGCTCAATGTGCGGGCAGATGTGACGCCATTAGGAGCTAATCCTTCCGCTGGAAGTCCCCCTTCTCAAGGGGGATTTAGGGGGATCTCTAGAAGTCAGCTAGAGGCGTTTGATTCCCCCTTCCCCCCCTTAAAAAGGGGGGAATTAGCTGGAAGTCCCCCTTATGAAGGGGGATTTAGAGGGATCTCTAGTGGACAGTCAGATATGGAACTGTCTGCTGTCAACACAGTGGGCGGTGTGGTGAGCGATCGCGCCAGTATCATCAATGCTTTCTCCCGTTTTTTACCCGTTGGCTTCTACTACAAGGCGTTTCACTCCAAGCGATTTTTTCCCTTCTGGGAGCGGATGATCCGCTCCATGACTGGGTTAGGACGGGCTGATGTCAACACGCCTCACATCCGCACTGCCAAACGCTACGACTTTTGTGATGTGCTGGTGATTGGAGCAGGTGTCTCTGGGATGACAGCCGCACTAACAGCCGCAGAAGCGGGTGCTGATGTGGTGATCGTGGATGAAAATGCACACGCTGGCGGATCAGGAGGCTATCAACGTGGTGGAACAACAGATCGCTTTGAGCGAGTGACGGAATTGCAGGAGGCGATCGCCACTCACCCTAACATTCGGCTGTACACCAACACGCAAGCCGCAGGCTACTATGCGGATCACTGGATTTCACTCGTGCATCGCGATTACCTCTCCAAAATGCGAGCCAAAACAGTGATTGTGGCTAGTGGAGCTTACGAGCAACCTGCTGTATTTCGCAACAACGATTTGCCGGGAGTGATGTTAGCATCTGCCGCACAACGGCTAATCTACCGCTATGCGGTGAAACCAATGCATCGAGCAGTGGTCTTCACCGCTAATTCTGATGGCTATCGTGCTGCCTTAGACTTGCTATCGCAGGGAATTGCAGTGCAGGCGATCGTAGATTTGCGTCACGATTCATCTGCCCCCCTTTCTAAGGGGGGGTGGGGGGATCTCCTCAACCAAATCCGATCGCACAACATCCCCATCTACAACGGTTATGGCATTTACGAGGCAAGACCCAATCCCGGTGGGGATGGCGTTTCCAGTGCCGTGATTTGCCCCATTGATGCCGACGGTAAACCTCAAACCAGCGCACAACAAGCGATCGCCTGTGATGGCATTGTTATGAGTGTGGGCTGGGCACCTGCGGCAAATCTGCTTTATCAAGCGGGAACCAAAATGCAGTTTGATGCTCAGGTGCAGCAGTTTGTGCCTGAGGTATTGCCTGATGGAGTATTCGCTTGCGGGCGGGTGAATGGGGTCTACGGATTTGAGCAGAAACAGGTCGATGGACAACGGGCAGGATTAGCCGCAGTAAAGCATTTGGGGTTGGTTCAGGAGGTGGGAAATCGCGTTGTTCTACGCGGTGATGAGTATGGCATGGCTCCCTCTCATCCCTGGGCGATCGTGCCCCATCCAAAAGGTAAAGAGTTTGTCGATTTTGACGAAGACCTGCAACTCAAGGATTTTTACAACGCTGCCCAGGAAGGCTTCGACAATATCGAACTGTTGAAACGCTATACCACAGTGGGGATGGGTCCCAGTCAGGGCAAGCACTCCAACATGAATGCCCTACGAATTCTGGCACGAATTACCGGACAGACGCCCGATCAGGTGGGTACAACAACCGCTCGTCCGTTTTTCCATCCGGTGCCGATGTCACACCTGGCAGGGAAAGGCTTCACCCCCGAACGGCACACGCCCCTGCATAGTCGTCATGCGGCGTTAGGTGCTCAGTTCATGCTGGCGGGTGTCTGGCGACGACCCGAATATTACCGTCAGGCTGGAAAGAGCCGTGAGGAGTGCATTCGAGCGGAGGTGAAAGCTGTTCGTACAGGCGTCGGCATTATTGATGTGGGAACCCTCGGCAAAATGGAATTGCGCGGCGCAGGTGCCACAGAATTGTTAGAGCGAGTTTACACCGGACGATATGCCAACTTGAAGGTGGGGATGTCGCGCTATGCCTTGATGCTCGATGAATTGGGTGTGGTCATCGATGACGGGGTGATTGCTCGATTGGGAACCGATCGCTTCTACTTCACGACGACTACCTCTGGAGCCGCTAATATCTACCGCGAGTTAGCTCGGCTCAATACCATGTGGCAACTCGATTGTGGCATTGTCAATGTAACGGGAGCACGAGCCGCCGTAAACTTGGCAGGCCCTCGTTCGCGGGAGGTGCTCAGCCAACTGACCGATCTGGATTTGTCGGCTACCGCATTTCCCTATCTGGGCGTACGTCAAGCCGCGATCGCCGGAATTCCTGCTCTCCTGATGCGCGTCGGGTTTGTCGGGGAGTGGGGCTACGAGATTCACGTGGCGGCAGAGTCGGCTCCTGCCCTGTGGGATGCCCTGATGGAAGTGGGTGCTGCCTTTGGCATCCGTCCCTTTGGCGTGGAGGCACAGCGGCTACTGCGGTTAGAGAAAGGACATCTGATTGTGGGGCAAGATACAGACGGCTTAACGACCCCCTTTACGGCGGGTCTGGAGTGGGCAGTGAAGCAAGACAAACCATTTTTTATCGGGCAGCGCAGTTTGCAGATTGTCCAATCTCGTCCGGTGAAACAGAAGCTGGTGGGGTTCATGCTGGCTCCCGATTTTAGCGGAACGGCTCCGCAGGAGTGCCATCTGGCGATCGCCCAGGGAGAAATCGTCGGTCGAGTCACCAGTATCGCCTTTAGCCCCACACTCGATCGCTACATCGGGTTGGCATACCTGCAACCGGAACTGGCAACAGTCGGTAATTCCTTCACGATTCGTTTGTCGGATGGTTCGTTAGTCACCGCGACCGTCAGCCCAACTCCGTTCTACGACCCAGAAAATCTGCGACAAAAGGAACTCGTTCCCCAACGGCAGGAGGTGCCAGTGTGAACTACAAACTTCAAACCCCTCTCCGACTCAGCCCAATTCACGATCAATTGCAATCCCTCAAGGGAACCTGGCGCGAGATCAACGGAATGCCTGTACTAACCACAGTACCTGCAGTAGATGGAAACTTACCAGTTGCGATCGCTGACCTTTCCTATCTAACCCGCTTTGGGGTAAAGGGATCAGGGGCGATCGCCTGGTTAGCGCAACAGGGCATTCCCATTCCAGCACAACCCAATTCCTGGTGTGAACTACCCAATGGTGGCATCGTTGCTCGACTAGGGATGACAGAGTTTTTGATTGAGGAAGGTGCCCTCCTACCCCCCCAACCTTGGGGGGAACTAGAGCCTCAAAGTCCCTCAGAATTGGGGGATTTAGGGGGCAATGGTTCTGACGAAAGTCCCCCTTTTCAAGGGGGATTTAGGGGGATCGAGGATTTAGGGGGTAATGGTTCAGATCCCCCCTTGCCCCCCTTCAAAAGGGGGGAGTTAGAGTCTGAAAGTCTCCCTTTTCAAGGAGGATTTAGGGGGATCTCTGCTGGGAAGTTGGAGCCTCCCGATCTGCCACCCCAGGTTTACCCCGTCCTGCGTCAAGACCTGGCGATCGCTCTCTATGGCACCTCCGTCCAGGAGTTATTGCTGCAAACCTGTAGTTTTAACTTTCGAGCGTTATCCCTGTCTGATCACCCAGTGGTGTTGACCTCAATGGTCGGGGTGTCTGTCACGGTCATTCCTGGCGATCGCGATGGCATACCCCTCTACCGCATCTGGTGTGATGGCACCTTCGGCGCGTACTTCTGGGAAACCCTGGTGGCGATCGCGCAGGAGTTGGGAGGCGGAGTGATTGGAGTAGGACAGATACAAAAAATGAAGGAGAAACGCATTAATCGCGTTTCTCCTGGGTAAAAATCAATTATTCATCGCGAAGGATCTATGTGTGGAATTGTTGGATTACTGATTAAAAAGCCAGAGCTACGCGATTCGCTAGGGGAACTGATGGTGCCTATGCTAATCGGTATGAGCGATCGCGGCCCTGACTCGGCAGGATTGGCGGTGTTTACTGAAACATTGCCTGATGGCTATCGCAAATACAGCCTGTATTCGGGGGGCACTACCTTTGACTGGGCAGGATTGGGGCAAGATTGGCAAACACAATTTGGCAGCAAACCCGATTTGCAAGAGCATGGCAATCATGCCGTCCTCACGGTAGATCTATCTCCAGATCAGGTGAAACAGTGGCTTAAGACCCACTACCCTCAATTGCACTTGCTCTCAACCGGGCGCACCATTGACCTCTACAAAGATACGGGCAAACCTGCTACCGTTGCCGATCGCTACAACTTTCGCTCACTCAAAGGGACGCATCTCGTCGGGCACACCCGCATGGCAACCGAGTCAGCGGTGACTCCCGCTCACGCCCATCCCTTCACCGCAGGTGAAGATTTCTGTCTGGTACACAATGGCTCTCTTTCCAACCCTTACGAAATTCGTCGCAAGTTAGAGCCGCAAGGGATTCACTTTGAAACCGACAACGATACTGAAGCCGCCTGTCGCTACCTGGAATGGCGGATGCGCGAAGGCGATGACCTGGAAACCGCGATTCAAACTGGATTTGAAGAATTGGATGGTTTCTACACCTTCCTCATGGGGACGGCAGACAAATTAGCATTAGTGCGCGACGCCTTCGCCTGTAAACCCGCTGTCGTGGCTGAAACCGACGATTATGTGGCGATCGCCTCTGAGTTTCGATCGCTGGCTCACCTGCCTCAGGTGAAACACGCCAACATTTATGAACCCGCACCGGAGGAGATGTACGTATGGACAGTGTGATGACCCCAACCCTTAATAAAACCACCTTCGATTTAGCGCAAACTCCGCTGCGAGAAGTCAATCACTTTCTGCATCACAGTGCCGTGCATCTGGCGGATCAAACGATTGAAATTCTGAATCCGGATGGAGCACACAACATTGCCGTAGGGTTAGATGCCCCTGTAAAAGTTCAAATTCAGGGACACGTCGGCTATTACGCCGCTGGCATGAACAAACAGGCAACCGTCACCATCCATGGCAACGCAGGCCCCGGTGTGGCTGAAAACATGATGTCGGGTCTGGTGCATGTCAAAGGCTTTGCCTCCGTTTCGGCAGGCGCATCCGCCCATGGCGGCACGCTGATTATCGACGGAGACGCCAGTTTGCGTTGTGGCATTTCCCTCAAGGGAGCCGACATTATTGTGGGTGGCAGCGTCGGAAGTTTCTCCGCTTTCATGGCGCAGGCAGGACGAATGGTGATTTGCGGCGATGCTGGTGATGCGCTGGGAGACTCCCTTTACGAAGCGGTCATCTACATTCGCGGCACTATCAAATCTCTGGGTGCGGATGCTCAGATTGAACCGATGACCGAGAGCGATCGCACTGCCCTCACCGAACTTTTGGCCAAAGCAGGCTTTTCCTATAGTCCTGACGAATTCAAACGAGTTGCCTCTGCTCGACAGCTTTATCACTGGAACGCCGACGCCAATCAAGAATATTAGGGGAAAGGATAAAGGATGAAGGCTAAAGGATGAAAAAAGAAGAATGAAAAGCTCATCCATTCCACCCCCATTCCGTACAGACGCGATTAATCGCATCTCTTCTAAGTACAGACGCGATTAATCGCGTCTCTAACCCTACTCCCTTTTTACTTATGGAAAACCACAAACCCATCTACCGCGAAGAATCCTGGGGATACGATCGCCGCGCCATTCACTATATCCAGGATGCAGCCGCTCACGGACTGTACGAAATCCGGGGGTTGGGAGCAAAACGCCGACTACCCCATTTCGATGATCTGGTCTTTTTGGGAGCCTCTCTGACCCGCTACCCACTGGAGGGTTATCGGGAGAAGTGCTCTACTAAAACGGTGTTGGGCACCCGCTATGCCAAAAAACCAATTGAACTGGAGATCCCCATTACGATCGCCGGAATGAGTTTTGGTTCCCTCTCTGCCAATGTCAAAGAGGCATTAGGTTTAGCTGCAACCGAAGTGGGCACCTCGACCACTACCGGGGATGGGGGCATGACGCAGGAGGAACGCTTGTCCTCTAAAACTCTGGTCTATCAGTGTTTGCCCTCCCGCTATGGCTTTAACCCCGATGATGTGCGAAAAGCCGATGCGATCGAAATGGTAATTGGTCAAGGGGCAAAACCGGGTGGTGGCGGAATGCTCCTGGGACAAAAGATTAATCCCCGGGTTGCTGCCATGCGGACGTTACCCGAAGGGGTGGATCAGCGATCGGCGTGTCGGCATCCGGACTGGACAGGTCCCGATGATCTCACGATCAAAATTCAGGAGTTGCGCGAGTTGACAGATTGGGAGAAACCAATCTACGTCAAAGTTGGCGCATCCCGTACCTTCAATGATGTGAAATTGGCGGTTCATGCCGGAGCCGATGTGGTGGTCGTGGATGGGATGCAGGGTGGTACAGCCGCTACACAAACCGTGTTTATTGAGCATGTGGGCATTCCCACGCTGGCAGCAGTGCGTCAGGCGGTGGATGCTCTGGAAGATCTGAACATGAAAGGCAAAGTGCAACTCATTGTCTCTGGTGGCATTCGGACGGGAGCCGATGTGGCAAAAGCCCTGGCAATGGGAGCCGATGCGGTGTCGATTGGTCAGGGGGTGCTGATTGCGTTGGGGTGCAATAGCGAAACCTATATTCAAAATGGGGAGCATCTCTCTGCCGTTGAGGATTATGCGGCACTGGGCACGGCTCCTGGTGTTTGTCATCATTGCCATACGGGTAAATGTCCGGTGGGCGTGACAACGCAAGATGCCGTGTTAGAGAAACGGTTGGAACCGGAAGTCGGGGCACGTCGTGTCAGAAATTACCTCAAGACGCTCAACATGGAACTGACCACGATCGCCCGTGCCTGTGGCAAACAAAACGTGCATCACCTGGAGCGGGAAGACTTAGTCGCACTCACTGTAGAAGCCGCTGCGATGGCGCGAGTTCCGCTGGCGGGCACCGATTGGATTCCGGGTTGGCGTAACTAATTAAGGGTTTAGGGAAATCGCCGTAGCCACAGCCAGTGGGGTGGAGGCGAGTCGGAAAGCTCCCCCAGAATCAGGATTGGAGCATTGCCTTTGTCCTAATACCAATTCAATCTTTTAGAGTTACACACCTGACCCCTCCCAACCTCCCCTTGCCAAGGGGAGGTGCCGCAGGCGGTGGGGTGTAATTTTTAGCAGGAATTTCGAGAACTGGTATAAGCTTTCCAACCAAAGCTATACATGTAGTAAATGAACGGTTTGTTGGGACATTTCTCAACTTTAAACGTGATGTATTGCCTACCTTTCAGCTTCAGTACTCGGTCTTCAGCACTCAGCACTTTGCCATAGCAACTGCCAAGGCAATTGAAAACATTGAAAACAAGGGGTGTGGGGTTTCGCCCCCAGCCAAAGATTCTACTCCTGCACCTCGTTCTCACTAACCGTTTGGTTGTATAAGATAGACTAAACTCAAATAACTCTTCCTTCATTTAGAACGCTGCTCCAATTGTTTGTCGGTTGATGAGGTTAATCGTTGACACAATGCTCGAAACCCCTGGAGCACCATTGCCACCTGATTCGCGCTTTTATATTGGACGACCTCCAATTGAAGCGCAAGCGTATGTTGAAATTAGTAAACCAGGGAGCTTGATCCGCGTCCGAGGATCAAAGCGGATGGGAAAGAGTTCTCTGATGCTGCGCTTAATTGAACAGGCGATCGCGCTGGAGTATCAGACCGTCACGATTGACTTTCGAGAAGCAGATGCCGTCATTTTTGAACAACCCCACAAGTTCTTTCGCTGGCTCTGCACGTTGGTGACTCGACAATTAAAGCTGCCTTTGCAACTGGATCACTATTGGGATGAAGGCGTGGGTAGCAAGGTTAGCTGTACGTTGTATTTAGAAGGCTACATCTTACCCCAGATCAACTGTCCCCTCGTTCTCTTTTTAAACGAGGTGAGCCGAATTTTTGAATATCCTGCGATCGCCAAAGAGTTTTTACCCCTTCTGCGGTTTTGGTATGAGCAGGCGCGTCAAGCTACCGTTTGGCAACAACTGCGTCAGGTTGTTCTACACTCAACCGAAATTTATGTTGCTCTGAATTTGCATCAATCTCCCTTTAATGTCGGCTTATCACTGCAATTGCCACCTTTCACCTATAACCAGGTCATGGAACTGGCGGAGCAGTACAAGATCTTCCCAAAAACAGCCGAGGTTGAGGTTTTGTTGGCATTAACGGGAGGGCAACCCTATCTCATTCAACTGGCGTTTTACCATATCTGCGATCGCCACCTCTCCTTAAAAACAATTCTAGAAACGGCTGCCTCACCCCATGGAATTTATGGGGAGCACCTCCAGAGTCAAACGATCGCCCTACAGCAAAACCCCGACTTAATCAGAGCCTTTCAACTAGCGAATACCTCAGACGATTGGGTTGTCCTAGAACCATTACTAGCTTATCAACTAGACAGCATGGGGTTAGTGACGATGAATGGGATTCAATGTCGAGTCTCATGTCAGTTATATCGACAATACTGCAACCAATCGCATCATCTTGTATCGCAATCTAGCGAACAGCAAATTGCTCGGCTTGAGGAAGAAAACCAACGACTTCAAGCACTGGCGACAATTGACGCGCTAACGAATGTGGCTAATCGCCGCTATTTTGATAAATGCCTGCGGGAAGAGTGGTGGCGTTTGCTGCGAGACGGATCACCCATCGCTTTGATCCTGGCTGATATTGATTATTTCAAGTTATATAACGATACTCAGGGACATCAAGCAGGCGATCGCTGTTTGCAACGAGTGGCATCGGCGATGCAATCAACCTTAAAGCGGTCTGCTGATTTAGTCGCTCGCTATGGGGGCGAAGAGTTTGCAATCATTCTGCCAAACACCGATGCAATGGGGGCAATGCAAGTGGCAGAGTCTATTCGCAACACAGTCAGAGCACTGGCGATCGCTCATCCTGCAACTCAAGTTGGATCTCAAATCTCTCCTATCATCACGATGAGTCTTGGAGTTGCCAGTATGCTTCCCCATGCTCACAATGAACCATCCCAACTGATTCAAGCTGCCGATGAGGCATTGTACTGTTCAAAAACTCAGGGGCGCGATCGCGTTACGCTCAGCTCAATTCTCGCGTTTAAGTTCTAAAACTCTCTCACCTGTTTTTTATGATCTATCAGGTTGGTGGTAGTCTTCAGGTTGATGCTCTCTCTTATGTGCAACGAGCGGCTGACACTGAGTTATATCTAGCACTCCAGCAAGGCAAGCTTTGCTATGTTTTGAACTGTCGGCAAATGGGCAAATCGTCTTTGCTTGTGCAGACTCGCCATTGGCTGCAACAGGAAGGATTCCGGTGTGCTGCCATTGATATGACAACGGTTGGCAGTGAAACTGTGACACCGGAGCAATGGTATAAAGGCATTGCAACCGAGCTTTGGCGAGGCTTTCAGTTGTATGGCAAGTGGGATTTGAAAGCCTGGTGGCGTGATCAGGAAAATCTATCCGTGGTGCAAAAGCTGAGTCAACTGGTTGACGAGTTGTTGCTCAATATTTTTCCGAGCGATCGCCTGGTCATTTTTGTAGATGAGATTGATAGCATTCTCAGTCTGCACTTCTCAGTAGACGACTTTTTTGCTCTGATCCGTTACTTCTACAATGAACGAGCGATTAACCCTGCCTATAATCGCCTGACGTTTGCCATCTTTGGGGTGGCAACTCCGTCTGATCTGATTCAAGACCGCACCCGCACCCCCTTTAACATCGGCAAAGCAATTGAATTGCAGGGGTTGAAATTGGAAGATGCTCAACCCTTAATTCAAGGATTAACCCTTGCAGAGGGTGACCCACAAGCCGTGTTGCGTGCCATTATCGATTGGACAAATGGACAGCCCTTCCTGACCCAAAAACTGTGTCAACTGGTGGCAGATCTGAGCGATCGCCCATTCGAAGATTGTTTCATCTCCGCTGGCACTGAAGCTGCGTGGGTTGAGAGATTGGTGCAGGAGCACATTATTCAGAACTGGGAGATTCAAGACGAACCCGAACATCTGCGAACGATTCGCGATCGCATTGAACGCAATGGAAATCGGGCTGCCCGCCTATTGGGGGTTTATCAACAAATTCTGCAAAATGGCGAGGTTCCTCTCAATGAAAGTCGAGAACAGCAAGAACTCTTGCTGGCAGGCTTAGTTGTCAAACAACGGGATTGCTTGATTGTTAAAAACCGGATTTACGAAGCCGTGTTTGATCGAGCATGGGTAAACCAACAACTCGCGAAACTGCGTCCCTATTCTCAAAATTTGGAGGCTTGGCTTGCCTCTGATCAACAAGATGAGTCGCGACTGTTACGGGGGCAAGCCTTAGACGATGCGTTGTATTGGTCTCGCGGCAAGAGTTTAAGCAATTTAGACTATCAGTTTTTAGCAGCCAGTCAAGAACTGGATCGCCAGGAAACCCGTCGTCGATTTGAGGTCGATCGCCTCAAAGAAGTGCAACTTCGCCTTACCATTGAACAAAAAAGTGCTCGCCGACAACGAGTTTTCTTAGTGGTGCTTAGCTTCGCGCTGGCGATCGCCCTTGCCTTTGCTGGACTTGCCTCCTCCCAATATCAGCAGGCGATGAAAAATCAGCAGCTTGCTCTACAAAACGAGATTCAGGCGATCGCGACTTCCGCTAATGCGCTTCACCTCTCTGGGCGAGAACTAGAGGGACTGTTGGCAGGGTTGCGATCGCAGCACAAACTACAAAATCTGACCCAACAGCCACCAGAACTACGTCAGACAGTTGAGTTAGCACTACGACAATCGGCTTACAGGGTTACCGAGTCAAATCGGCTGCTGGGACATCAATCGGAGGTCAATGGAGTTGATTTCAGCCCTGACGGTGAACTGATTGTTTCTGGCAGTACTGACAAAACGGTTAAACTTTGGCAGCAAGACGGAGCCCTCCTCAAAACGTTGGTGGGACATACAGCCGCCGTTTGGACAACCATGTTTAGTTCCGATGGGGAGCTGATCGCCTCTTCCAGTGAAGACCAAACCATCAAACTCTGGCGACGAGATGGCACGCTGCTCAAAACCTTAACCGGACATACCTCAACCGTCTGGTACACCGACTTTAGCCCCGATGGGCAACTGTTAGCCTCAGCCTCAGCCGATGGCACCATCAAGCTTTGGAGTCGCGATGGTCAGCTTTTAAGAACCTTAGACGGACATACAGAAGGGGTAAACACCGTTGTTTTTAGCTCAGATGGCAAACAATTGATGTCTGCTGGAAATGACTCAACCATCCGAATTTGGGGAGTAGATGGAACACTTCTCAAAACGATTGAAGACCCTGATCAGGTGGTTGGCATGGCCATCTTTAGCCCCGATAATCAACAGATTATTTCTGTCGCAGACAATGGCACGCTTAAGTTTTGGAGCCGTGATGGGGCATTGTTGAAAAGCATTGATGCTCACCCGGAGGGTGCCTGGTCAGCCGAATTTAGCCCTGATGGTCGCTGGTTAGTCACGAGTGGCAATGATCAAACCATCAAGCTGTGGAATCGAGACGGTGTACTCCTCAAAACATTAGTGGGTCACACTCAAGGTATTTGGAGTGCTGTTTTTAGCCCCGATGGACAAACTATCATTTCCTGCTCGTGGGATCACACCATCCGCACCTGGCAGCTAAACAGTCCAATGTTAACAACCTTGCGCGATCACGATGACGGTGTGCGTGGTGTGGGCGTTAGTCCCGATGGTCAACTGATTGCCTCCGCCTCGTTTGACAACACCATCAAACTCTGGCGACCCGACGGCTCTCTCGTCAATACTTTGCAAGGGCATACAGGCACAGTGAATACCGTTGCCTTTAGCTCTGGCAATCCAGCGATCGCCTCTGCGGCGGACGATGCGACGGTCAGATTATGGAGCCAGGATGGGCGTTTGTTATTCACATTTGATCAGCATGAGAGCGAAGTGCAAGCCGTTGCCTTTAGTCCTGATGGTCAACTGCTGGCATCCGGTGGATGGGACAATGATGTGAAATTGTGGAAGTCAGATGGCACCTTGCTCAAAACACTAAAAGGTCACACAACAACGATCTGGTTTATCGCCTTTAGCCCCGATGGGCAATTCTTTGCTTCCGCCAGTGGTGACAGCACAGTCAAATTATGGCGACGAGATGGGTCACTGGTCGCAACACTTCAAGGACATACCTCGACTGTTTCCTCAGTCGCCTTTAGCCCTGATAGTCAGCTGCTGGCATCTGCTAGCAACGATGGAACGCTTAAGCTGTGGCGACGGGATGGCTCGCTCACGCAAACCATTGTAGGGCAGCAGAATGAGCCGCTATTGGCAGTTGCCTTCAGTTCCGATGGCAGGGTGATTGCATCGGGTTCAGAAAATGGGCTGGTGCAACTGTGGCACCTGGACGGCACACTGATCGCCACCCTGAGTGGGCATGATAACCGCATTACTGGGTTGGCATTTGATCCCAACGGACAATTTCTAGCCTCCGCCAGTCAGGATAAAACGGTCGTTCTGTGGCAACTCAACGAAGCTGTTGGTTTCGATCGCGTTTACGCTCACGCTTGCAACTGGGTTAAAAACTATTTGCAACACAGTACAGATGAAGAGGAGCGATCGCTCTGTACCCAATAACAAACTCATACCAAATTAAATTGTGGTCAAGACAAACGTCGGTAGGGGCGAGTTTTGCAGGTAATACCGATTTAATGTTTGATTGTGGCAGATCACTGGGTAGGGGCGTTTCGTGAAATACCCTTACGGAATCATGGGCAGCGAAGCCAATTCAAATTGGTATAAGCTCTTGGGTTTGTTGTCAGTAAATCGCTAAACCCGCCCCTACGAGCGTCCGCATTTGCACTAGAAACCATTTATAGCCGTAGCCACTGGGGTTCCCGTCAATTCGGGATAAGGATTTCGGCGGTTAAAACCGCCGCTATCGGAACAAAACGACCTGCGTCGGTTCGTCAAATCCGGCTTTTTCCGGAGTCCGCGTCGGCGGACTTTGCTCTAGTAGCTGCGAATTCATTCGCCGGGCTCTTAAACCGAACTGACGTTGGGTTAGGACGGGGTGCAGAGGTGGAAACCCTGGCTGGAGCGCAGCCCACACCCCCTCTGCCCTGAATAAAGGGGCGATCGCTATACCTAACAAGTCTTCGCTGTGGGCAATTGCGTTTCAACAAGTACCTCTTGAAACCCGCCCTTCTGCAAAATCTCTTCTATCAGGTGTTTGGCATTTTGATTAGCGACTTCTAGCGCGTGACTCTCACAGGCTTCAGCTCTGATTTTCTCTAACGCATCCGCTTGGGCACGTTCTTGTAGATCTAATTCTGCATTGGGACCAAACCAGCGGCGATAGTGCGCCAAAATGCTAGAGCGATTCACATCGAGGGATACATCTGTGACGTAAGGAGGCGGCAACACCACATGAATGTGGCGATCGCCCATACTCACTTCTTTGACCTGCAACTCTTTCAAATCAATCCCTGCTCGTACAGTGCCCACTCCCTCATAAACCAGATTTGTGTTGCCCACTCTCATGCCAAACAGTTTGCGATTTTGCTGGGTGACAATCGTGGCTTTAGTCGAGACATTCACCGTGGTCAGTTCGGTCATGTCTTTTAGACCGTTGATGATTAGCGATCGCACTTCTGAGGTTGCCGCAGGCTGACTCGCCCAATGCGCCTGGAGTTGTGGCACTCCAAACGCAATGAAAAGGGTTAGAGTCACAATCAGCAAAATGCCCCAAACCAGTTGAGCGATCGCCGCTTCAACCATCCGAGTCATGATAGGTTTTAAACCATTGCCAGAAGTCATCGAACCGTCCTGCCCGTGTCGTTACGTCTACGCTAGCTTAATTGGGGCGATCGCGGGTTGAATGCGCTTAAGATTCTTGGTCAAAACCATTTGTCAGGTTGCACCAGCACTCGCTAATAGCGGATTCGAGGGTCGATGTAGGCATTGAGGATGTCGATCACAATACTGGCGATCGCCACGATGATTCCAAAAAACACCATAATACCCTGCACCACGGGATAGTCGCGAAACGAGATCGCCTCATACAGACGATTGGCTAATCCTGGCCACGAGAAGGTCACCTCGGTTAAGATTGCACCACCCAACAGCGAAGCCACCGTCAACCCCAAAACGGTGATGACAGGAATCAATGCATTCTTGAGCGCGTGGGCTAACACAATGCGGGGTTCTGGAATGCCGCGTGCTCGCGCTGCTTCGACATAGTCGGCACGGAGGGTTTGCTTCAAATTTACCCGCACAATCCGCTCAAAAATGCCACTCAACAGAATGCCCAGGGTCAAACTGGGAAGAGCTAGATAATACAAACTGGTGAAAAAGGCATTGAGATTGCCCTGGAGCAAACTATCTACAAGATACAGTCCGGTTCGCACGATGGGTGGGTCTTCTGTTAAGGGAAAGCGCGTGCCAATGGGAAACCAGCGTAACTGCACTGCAAAAATTAATTGCAAAATCATGCCAAACCAATAGGTCGGCACCGCATAGGTGATGATGCCAAACAGTCTGCCTCCTGCATCCAGCGGGGTGTTAGGCTTTGAGGCGGCAAGTGCTCCAATGCTCACCCCCACTAATACTGAGACAATCATACTGAAAACGGTTAGCTCAACCGTTGCTGGAAAATATTGCTGAATGATGTGCCACACCGATTGCCCCTGAGTGGTTAGCGACGTGCCCAAATCAAACCGCAACAAGTCTCCTAAATAATGCAGATATTGCAGCCAGAGAGGAGCGTTCAATCCCAAACGTTCTCTCATGGCGGCTTTTGCCTCTTCGGGGGCGCGTGACCCCAACACCATGTCTACCGGGTCACCCGGCGTCGCTCGCAGCAACAAAAACACCAGAGTAATCAGCACCCAAATCATCAATGGGGCTAACAACAGGCGAGACAGAATGTAGTAGCGCAGAGCAACTGAGCGAGACATGGAAAATGATTAGGATGGAGTGACTTCTTATCTTACAGCCATCGTGTAGGGGCTATTCGCTCAAACACTCAATCCACGGAAGGACAGGTTTAACAAGTAGGAGTTTTGCACAGCTGCAATTCATCAAAAACTTGCGCCTACAAAGCCTCTAATTTTTCAATTTTTTCTTTTCACCCTGATAGCGAATGTATTCTGCGATAAACGCCAGAGCACCCGACGCCAGGATCAAAACAACACTGAGGGCATTAATGTCAGGCTTGACCCCGGTACGGACACGACTAAAGATCTCCATCGGCAATGTGGTGACACCACCTCCAGCCGTAAAGCTAGAAATCAGCAGGTCATCCATACTTAAGACAAACGCCAATAGGCAACCCGAGACGATCGCAGGCATCAACTCTGGCAACAAAATTTTGACAAACGCTTGCACTGGATTTGCCCCCAGGTCAAGAGCCGCCTCTTCTAAGTGGGGGTTGAGGCTTGCCAGTCGCGTCGAGATGACCAACGCGATATATGACAAACAAAAAACGATGTGGGCTGCCACCACCGTCCATAGACTTAGCGGAATGGCGACGGACGCCAGAAACACCAACGTTGCAACAGCGATTGCAATATCGGGGATAATCAGCGGCAAGTAGGACATACCCTGATATAAACCTTTACCCGGAAAGCGGTAGCGTGCCAGACCGACTGCCATCAGCGTCCCCAGGACGGCTGAAATGCCAACGGCTAAAAAGGCAACCGACAAACTATCCTGCAATGCTGACAAAATGCGCGTGTCAGCAAACATGCGTTGATACCACCGCAACGAAAACCCGCTCCATCCGGCACTGAAAGGCGAGTCGTTGAAGCTGTAAAACGCCAACACCAGCACCGGGAGATACATAAACACAAACATTAGCAGCGTCACGATGAGCTGCCAGGAGAGCCGGAGTTGAAGTTTTTTAGATTTGGATGCTTCCATGGACTAAAAATCCTCTGCCTTTTGATCGCCATATTTAATCAGCAGGGCGATCGAGATACTAACCGCCAAAATTAAAATCATACTGAGGCTAGAGCCAAATCCCCAGTTGCGCGTCGCGCCGAGAAACTGGTTGTAGATCAGGCGTGCCATCGTCATACTCGAAGCTCCGCCCAACAGTTCCGGCACAACGAACTCTCCCAGGCTAGTGATAAACACCAGCAAACACCCAGCCGCAATCCCCGATAAAGTTTGGGGCACAGTCACCTTCCAAAAGGCTTGCTGGGGGCTAGCCCCCAAATCGGCTGCCGCTTCTAACAGTCGCTTATCCAGCTTCTCTAGCGACGCATAAAGGATCAGCACCATGTAGGGCAAAAAGTTGTAGGCTAAGCCAATCATCACCGCTGCCTGACGATTGAGCAAGTCCAGCGTAGGCAGGTGAATCGCAGTCAGAACCGAGTTAAGCACCCCACTGGGGCGCAGAATTGTGATCCAGGCATAAGACCGCAGCAACGAAGACGTCCACAGCGGTAAAACAAAACTCACCAGCAAGAGATTTTGCCAACGTTTGGGTGCCATGAGGGCAATCCAGTAGGCAACGGGGAAGCCCAGTACCAGACAGATGAGAGTACTGACGATCGCAAAAAATACCGATCGCCCGATCACCCACAAATAAACCGATTCAAATGCTTTGACATAATTTCCTAATCCGTAGCCATCTACAGGTTGCCCCGGACGCAGGTCGGGATGCAGGCTAATGTCAAGAATCAGCAGAGTGGGAATCACCAATAAACACAGGAGCCAGATTCCGGGTGGTCCCAAGAGCACCGTCGGCTCAATCAAGCGTGACAATCGCCGCTTCCACACCGAGTCAGAAGGGGGGGCGATCGGAGCAGGAGTGATCGGGGCAGAGGTAGACATAGGCTAGGTTAGACACGGATTGAGTCACGCAAGATTGAGCCATTCACCAGTCAGGTTATGCGCTCGTGAGTTGAGTCCAGAGGCGATCGTACAATTCGATCGAATCTCCCACATTACTTAATGGCTCACACTTAGCCAGAGTAGCATCGGGTGGAAACAGACTGGGATCTTCTTTTAACGCTGACGGCAGTGCATCAAAGGTTTGTTTGTTAGGAGTGGCAAATTTCAGTCGTTCCACAACTTGAGTCGAGTTCTCAGGGCTGAGGATATAGTTCATCCACTCATAGGCAGCATCCACATTAGGAGCCGACTTAGGAATCACCACCGTATCACCCCAGACTGTCGCACCACTAGCGGGCACTACATACCTGAGCTTATCATTCGCACTCATAGCGTCGATCGCATCCACCGAATAGGCATGTGCCATCACCAAATCGCCCACGACCAACTGATCGCGCCACGCATCTGTTGTAAACGCATTGATCGCAGGCTTCAATTCTGCCAATCTTTCGTAAGCCTCCTGAATCTCCGCCTCATCGGTAGTGCTGTTGGAATAGCCCAACGATTTGAGCACCGCCCCAAATACCTCCCGGACATCATTGAGCATCGTCATTTTGCGGGACAGTTGCTCTTGCTCTTCCCACAGATATTCCCAATCCTCAGGGGCAGGGTCGAGTACCTCCGAGTTGTAGACCAACCCCGTCGTTCCCCAGGCAAAGGGATAGCTGAACCTGTTTTCGGGGTCATAGGGTGGGCTTTGCCATTGCTCAATCAAAGTATCGGTGCTGGGCAGGCGAGATTTGTCTAACTCCGTTAGCAGGTCTAACTCGATCATCTGCTCCACCATGTAGTCAGAGGGATAGATGATGCTGTAGGCACTGCCTCCACCCGCCTGCATCTTTGCCAGCATGGTTTCGTTGGAGTCGTAAATGTCAGCGACTACTGTAATGCCTGTTTTACTCTCAAAGTCTTTTAATAAAGCATCATCAATGTAACTCGACCAGGAGTAGACATGCAGTGTATTGTCCCCCGTAGGACTTCCAGTTGCAGCAGCAGGACTGGCTTCAGGGGAAGCTCCTGAATCGGTGATGTTACGAGCACAATTCGCTAGAAGGGTTCCTGACAACGCTGCCGTTGATAGCTGTAAAAAGCGTCGTCTGCTGGCAGACCAATAGCGTGATTGTCCGGACAAAGACAATCGAGTTTTTCGTGGATTTATAGAGGGCATTACTCTCTCCTAAAACTTGCGTCGAAAGAAAAACAACACTAAAAATAGATAAGACTAGCCTGGTCGCTACTCTATCGACAGGGTTTCATGGCTAACCCTGAGTCATTACACAGAAGTGCCTTGAGGGAAATCATTGGAGCTATACCTCCAGTGATGGTATGCCAATGTTTCATTGAGAGTTGTTGACTGCGATACTTCACGTTACAGAAATGCGTGCAGCTTCAGGCAGTCAAAGCCAGACAATCTGTTGCAGCCCAATAGACATAAATCTGTGTATGGGGGTCAGGCAAATTCTCTATACGGTTGGGTTGCATCACCGTCAAACAATCACCTGACGGCAATTCAACAACATAGTGAACGTGAGTGCCCAAATACATCGTGTGCTTTAAGCGTCCCTCAAAGCAGTTCACAGCATGGCTGGGCTGGTCAAGGCTGACATGAATTTTTTCTGGTCGAATACTAACAACGACCTGGCGCACACCAGACCCATCCAGCAACTCTGTATTTTTCACCAAAATCTTGAGTCCTTGATTAGTCGTGACGTACAGCGTGGATGGATCAAACGGATCAGCCGCTTCGATGCGTCCCTGAAACAGATTGGTATCCCCAATAAAATCGGCAACAAATGGGGTTTGAGGAAATTCATAAATTTCGCTGGGGCTACCAACCTGCTCTAACCGCCCCTCATTCATGACGGCAATGCGATCGGACAGACTCAGGGCTTCCTCTTGATCGTGTGTCACCATTACAAAGGTCAGCCCCAGTTCCTGGTGTAAGTTGGACAACTCAACCTGCATCTCTTTCCGCAGTTTTAAGTCCAACGCGCCTAACGGCTCATCCAACAACAACACGGCTGGGCGGTTGACGAGGGCTCGTGCCAGAGCAACCCGCTGTTGTTGCCCACCCGAAAGCTGACTCGGATAGCGACGGGCAAACGAATCCATCTTGACAAGCTGCAATGCCTCTTTAACCTGATCGTGAATCTCGCCTTTACTCAATTTTTTGATTCGTAGCCCAAATGCAACGTTATCCCACACGGTCATATGGTTAAACAGGGCATAGCTCTGAAACACGGTATTGACCGGACGACGATAGGGCGGTGTGTGCGTCATGGACTGCCCCCGAATCAAAACCTCTCCTGCGGTTGGTTCTTCAAACCCAGCAATGAGGCGCAGAGTGGTGGTTTTACCACAGCCAGAGGGACCCAAGATGCTAAAAAATTCACCCTGACGAATGCTGAGATCGATGCCCCTAACGGCTGTCTCACCATTAAACACCTTAAATACTTTTCGCAGTTCGACGTCCAATTTGACGTCCACCTCGGAGGTTAATCGATCTTGGGTAACGGTCTGAGACATCGGCGGTTCCTAATCAGTTCCCAGTGCTGTGTGCTATCTAACCATTTTGGTTAGTTATTAGAAACGTTTCGTCAAACAGGATACAGGTCTGCATTTTGACCTATAGCATAACCCAACTAGTACAAGTCGTGGTATCCGTGTAATGGTTTGGGGTTCGAGATGCACCCAATCCTTATGTCAGTAGGTTGTCAGCCCTGGCTTTGAGGGATGTGATCAAGATTGGGGATCATTAAAAGTTCGTAATGTCAAAACTGGCTGTAGACTAATTAGGTATTTTGTCTTAGCACACGCGAGGACTGGTCACACACCATTTATGGCGTTAATTCACTATTCCCCTCCGAATTCTCAGGCGATCGCCCAGCAACCTAACGCTCGCACTGTAGGACGCAAGTACCAGTCTCTCATCGTCATGCTGATCGTGACATTGACCCTGGGAGGCGGCATCGGCAGTCGTCTAGCCTATCTGCAATTGGTGAAAGGTGAACAAAACCGCCAACTGGCAGACAACAATCGGATTCGCTTGATTCCTCGGCAACCGGAACGGGGCAAGATTTTAGACCGAGAAGGCAGAATTCTGGCGGGTAGCCGTCTTTCCTATGCGGTGTTTTTGTGGCCTATTGCCAACCGCGAAGGAGAATGGCGACCGATCGTGCAGCGGCTCTCAAAAATTCTCAACATCCCCGAAGAAGACATTCGTAGCCGTCTGGAGCAAGCGGGATACACCTCTCCTAGCCTGTTGCGGATCGCGAGGGGCATTAGCCCTGCACAGGTCACGGCTCTGGCCGAGTTTAGTCAGGAACTCAAGGGCGTGCAGGTCGAAGCAGAAGCGGTGCGAAACTATCCCAACGGAGATTTGGCAGCTCATGTGCTGGGTTATACGGGGGAAATGAGCGACGAGGATCTGGAGCGTTATCGCGATCAGGGCTATCGTCTGGGAGATGTAATTGGTCAGATGGGGGTTGAGTCTGCATTTGAGCCTCAATTGCGAGGGGAGTGGGGCGGTCAACAGGTCGAAGTGGATGGCATGGGACGAGTGCTGCGAGTGTTGGGTGAAAAGCCTGCCAGAGCTGGGCAAGACGTACATTTAACCATTGACCTGAATGTCCAACGGGCAGCAGAGATTGCCTTGGGCGATCGCAAAGGAGCCGTTGTCGCGATCGATCCACGCAATGGCGCAGTGTTAGCCATGGTCAGTCGTCCAGCGTTTGACCCCAACCTGTTTTCTACCCACATCACCGACGAGCAATGGCAACAGTTACAAAGCCTTAACTATCCCTTTGTCAACCGGGCACTCCAGGGCTATCCTCCCGCCAGCACATTTAAGATTGTCACTACCGCAGCGGCGATCGAGTCCGGTAGCTATTCACCCAACACCGTCCTACCCACCTACCCCTTTGTTGAAGTGGGGGGTATTCAGTTTTGGGATTGGAACCGAGCCGGGTTTGGTCCCCTCGACTTCACAGGCGCAATGGCATGGAGTAGCGATACCTTTTTCTATCAAACGGCTCTCCGCATGGGGGGCGAGAACCTGATTCAATGGACTCGACGCTTTGGCTTTGGTCAAAAAACCGGAATTGAGATCGCCAGTGAAGAATCTCCTGGCTTGGTGCCCGATGAAGCCTGGAAGCTAGAGAACTTGAATGAACCCTGGTATGTCGGCGATACGGTCAATATGTCGATTGGTCAGGGCTATATGCAGGCAACTCCGTTGCAAGTGGCTGTGATGTTTGCAGTTACGGCTAACGGGGGTTACTTAGTCAAACCTCACCTATTGCGAGACAACGTAGAGGCGCGGAACTGGCGGGAGCCGATTAATATTAGCCCTGAAACCATGCGGATCTTGCAGGAAGGACTGCGGGAGGTAATCACCAGTGGCACCGGGAAAGCCCTGAATGTGACTACATTGCCTGAGCCTTCCGGCAAGAGTGGCACGGCTGAAGACCCACCCCGACTCTCCCATGCCTGGTTTGGTGCCTATGCCCCCACTAACAACCCTGAGATTGTGGTTGTGGCATTCGCTGAAAACAGCGGCGGTGGTGGTGGTAAAGTGGCAGCCCCGATCGCCCGGCAGGTTCTAGAGGCTTACTTTAATGGCACTATACCGACTCAACAGGCACAACAGGAGTCCGTTACATCTGATTAGGTAATGATTAGGAATGGAAATTAAATAAGTTCGGTATTTGGTAGGGGCGGGTTTTGCTGTCAAATCTATAACACGGCACAGATAGGTCTGCTAAACCCGCCCGTACAGTTTGCGGATTTATTAAATTCACAATCCGTTAGGAGATGGGGAATGGGGAATGGAGAGTCGGGAGTAAAGGGTAGTCCTACGTCTCATCCTTTATCCTTCTATCCTCTTTTTTCTGCCTTCTTTCCTCTGATTTTCCCTCATCCTCCACTCACAGGTGGAATCAAAACAACCTCATCTCCTGTTTGTAAAACGGTGTTGGGTTCCACAAATTGCAAATTGACCCCAAACCGGGTCAAGTCACGCCACTGTTCTAACGCTGGGTGCTCTGCAATGAGGCGATCGCGCACCTCAGCGACCGTTGCTCCCACTGGAAGATGCAACACCAGGTCAGACACTCCATAGGCATCTTGGTAGGCTGCAAACAGTTTGACGGTGATTTCGATAGTTGATGAGTTAGGGGTCATTGGTCAGGGGTCAATCGTCAATCGTCAGGGGTCAATCGTCAATTGTCAGGGGTCAATCGTCAATTGTCAGGGGTCAATCGTCAATCGTCAGGGGTCAATCGTCAATCGTCAGGGGTCAATCGTCAATCGTCATTTGAAATCGCAGCTATGGGAGCAAAACCTGCCGACGCGGGTTACAGAAAACCAGATGCGTCTAGTCCGCCCAGGCGGACTTCGATCGGATAGGCGCGAATTTAATTCGCCAGCCACAGCACAGAATACCAAGAGTTTCAGAAGTTTTGTCAGTCAATCAACTCCTCTACTCCTCCACTCCTCTACCCATTCTCAAGACGGATGAACTCTCAGTCTAGGAAAAACACTGTAGACAGGAAACCAAATGGGACTAACCCCAAAAAATGGAGGATCAATCATGGTATCTACAGCAAATGGGCAAACTCGCGCTGTTAGCAACTTAGAGTATGATTTGCTGACTGTTTTGCAGAACAAAGCAGAAGCTCTCAAAGCTTACGAAAGCTATATTCAAGACGCTCAAGAGATGCAATCTCAACCCTGCGTGGAGCTATTCCAGAAGTTGCAACAGGCTGAAATGCAGCAAGCACAAGAGATCCGCCAGCATCTCCAGGAAGTAATGCAAAAGGGCAAGATGTAATTCTCATGCCTCAAGGTTTTATGTCTTAACAAACAATCCCCTCTCTCTGAGTCCAGAAGGAGGGGATTTTGTTTCTTAACCTATTCTTCACCGCCCTGCAACTTGAGCAGCAAGAAGCCTAAACCTAAGCCCACTAAAATGAGGCTAAAGGATAAAACCGCGGCGTTAAGAAGTTCAGTATTCATTACGCGATTACTCCGCATTCAATGTTAAAACAAGCGGAAAGCCTGCATAACGTATTCTAAAGCAGTTTAGTGTCCAGTCTTTGACAGAGTTTGAGTGAAATTATTGTGCAACAACCCACTGTGCAACAACCAACCCAACATTTAACTGACACAGCACTCGATCGATCGCCTCGTCCACAGATTGCAATCGCCCTTGGAGATCCGGCAGGGATTGGACCTGAAGTTATTCTCAAAGCCCTGGCTAACCCTGCGCTGACCTCTGAATGCGATATTACGATCGTGGGTAGCTCTAGCGTGTTGCAACACACCTACGATCGCCTCAAGCAAATTCCCCATCTGGTTCACTATCCGCTGCCCAGACCCGATCTGCTTCACGTTTTGGAAGTTGAGGTTGATGAAGAGACGCTTCAAGGAATTATGCCCGGAAAAGGCAATGCTGCCAGTGGTGAGGCAAGTTTCCGCTATTTAGAAACCGCGATCGCAGGCGCATTGAATGGGGATTTTCATGGTATTGTCACGGCTCCCATCGCCAAGTCAGCGTGGCACGCCGCTAAACACTTTTATCCGGGGCAGACGGAGCTATTGGCTGAACGAGCCGGGATAGATCGGTTTGGCATGTTGTTTGTGGCGCGATCGCCCCACACCAATTGGACTCTGCGAACCCTTTTAGCCACCACTCACATCTCCCTGCGGCAGGTACCCGACGCTCTGACCCCTGACCTGATGACCCTCAAACTCGAACTGCTGATAGCTACCCTGGCTCAAGACTTTGGCATCACTACCCCCCGGATTGCGATCGCCGGATTGAATCCTCACAGCGGTGAACAGGGGCAACTGGGACAGGAAGAAGTGGATTGGCTAATTCCCTGGATCAAAAACATGGGCGATCGCTTTCCCAATGTTCGCCTGGATGGCCCCATTCCCCCTGATACGATGTGGGTGCGTCCAGGTCAGGCGTGGCATGGTTCTGCGGCACAGGTTAACGCCCACGATGGTTACCTGGCTTTGTATCACGATCAGGGGTTAATTCCCGTTAAGCTTCTGGCGTTTGATCAGGCCGTCAACACGACTATCGGTCTACCCTTTATTCGGACTTCCCCCGATCACGGCACCGCGTTCGACATCGCCGGACGGGGAGTTGCCGATGCGGCGAGTATGCAGTCTGCCCTGCAACTGGCAGTGGAGTTGGTTCGACAGAGAATGAGGAGTCGGGAGTCGGGAGTCGGGTGATGGGGTAAAGGTCACTGTTAGTTGGCGATCGCCCAGAGCCGTGTCTAAATCCTTTCTTGTTTTATCCTTTATCCTTTATCCTTCATCCTTTATCCTTCATCCTTCATCCTTTATCCTTCATCCTTCATCCTTCATCCTTTATCCTTCATCCTTTATCCTTCATCCTTCATCCTTCATCCTTTATCCTTCATCCTTCATCCTTCATCCTTTATCCTTTATCCTTCATCCTTCATCCTTCATCCTTTATCCCCTCCAACACATACGTCTTCGCCAGAGGTGCCAGTTTGTCCTCTAACGCAGCAATGACAGCGCGATCGCCCTCTGACCACACTCTGGGTTCTCCAAACACAGCGGGTTGCAAAATCCCCCACAGTTGCTCGTCTTGCCGTAAATGGGCGTGAATGAGTGCCCGATGCCCAAAATATTTGCGCTCAAACTCTCGATTCAACACGGTGGCATCGGCAGTTTCCACATCTTCAACGTAAACAGAGGGTTTGCCATTGAGAGCAGCGGCAAAGAGGGGATCTTCTTTTTCCCACTCATCCTCTTGTCGCCACTGATATTCCGTCATATCGGGCACATCAGGCTTGCGTCGCCAACAATATGCCACCTTACCTATGCGAGTGGAGGGATTGCGCAGCATCAAAAAACAGCGATCGCATTGCAACACCTCACACAGCGGCGGCAACAACGCTGAGAAAATAGCATCTGGTTTGTGATGTTGGTCAAAAACGACTTGCAATGCAGAAGGAAGCTGGGACATAGGGATGCGGGTTTTGGATTTTAGATTTGCAATTTAGGATATAGCCGAAGCCACTTGGGTTAGGACGGGGTGCAGGGGTGGAACCCCTGGCTAAGGGCGCAACCCTCACACCTCCTCTGCCCTCAATGAAGTGGCGATAGCTATATATTTCGCTAAAGCGTGAATTTGAATCAGGTGTCAATCCTCCGGTGTGAAACCGTTTGCCGTCAATCACTCGTGAGTTGCAATTTTGCTGACGCTGCCCCTCAAAACCCAAAATCCAAAATCTCAAAATCCAGAATAGGATGAACCATGTCTTGCGCCTTTACCAATTTCCTCCCTGATTCCTATTGACGATCGCCCTCTTATGTCCGATTATGTTCACCTATTTACAGCTTTCGTATTGCGATCGTCTGACCCCAGCCTTTATGGTGATTTTTTAATTTGTAATGAGCAAGGAGAGATCTGAGGTTGAGCGATCGATCTGAATTGATGCAAGAGCAAGCCTGGGAGTTGCTCGAAAACTCTATTCTGTACTATCAGGGGCAACCGATTGGCACGATCGCCGCCCGTGATCCAGACGGTGAAGCACTCAATTACGACCAGTGTTTCATCCGAGATTTCATCTCATCGGGGTTGCTCTTTTTAATCAAAGGTAGACCTGAAATCGTCCGAAATTTTCTAGAAGAAACACTCAAACTTCAACCTAAAACTGGGCAACTCGACTCCTCAAAGCCCAGTCGTGGGTTGATGCCTGCTAGCTTTAAAATTCAGACGATTGATCAATACGAATACCTCAAGCCAGATTTTGGAGATTACGCGATCGGACGGGTTGCCCCAGCAGACTCCGGCTTATGGTGGATTATTCTCCTGAGAGCGTATGTCATCGCCACCCAGGACACTGATCTTGTGCATCGAGCCGACTTTCAAGAAGGGATTCGGCTCATCCTAGAACTCTGTCTGGTCGTCCGCTTTGATATGTATCCGATGGTGCTGGTGCCTGATGCTGCCAGCATGATCGATCGCCGCATGGGCTTGTATGGGCACCCCCTTGACATTCAATCGTTGTTTTATACCGCTTTGAGAGCTAGCCTTGAGCTTTTGTTGCCCAATGCTGACAATCAAAACATTTTGCAAGCAGTACGTCGTCGTCTTCCACCATTGCTTAAACAACTACGAGAAAACTATTGGATCGACCCCGAACGCTTGAATGTCATTTACCGTTACCGCGTTGAGGAATACGGCGAAGAAGCTCTCAACCAATTCAATATCTTCTCAGACTCCATTCCCTTTTATCGGTTGGCAAAATGGCTGCCAGAAGCAGGAGGCTACCTTGCTGGCAATTTAGGTCCATCTCAACTTGATACCCGCTTTTTTGCCATTGGCAACTTGATGGCGGTCATTACCTCGCTGACAGATGAGTATCAATCGCACTGTATTCTCAATGTCGTTGAACTGCGATGGAACGATCTAATCGGTCAAATGCCAATGAAGCTATGCTTTCCGGCATTGGAAGACTCCGATTGGAAAACCGTAACCGGAGCCGATCCGAAAAACCGCCCCTGGTCTTATCACAATGGCGGAAGTTGGCCTGTCTTGCTGTGGATGCTGGCAGCAGCAGCGAAAAAGATGGATCGGGGGGAACTGGCACTCCATGCGATCGCGATCGCTGAACGACGGCTTGTCTTAGATCAGTGGCCGGAATATTATGATGGTCCTGATGGTCGCCTAATTGGTAAGGAAGCCCGACGCTTTCAAACCTGGACAATCACTGGCTACTTACTCACAAAAGAGTTGGTGAAGAATCCTGGTCATCTTAAACTACTGACCTTTGAAGATGAGGGATGAAAGCACACTCCAACACTCTCATTTCTGCATTACCTGGGGGAACCGCTCCACCAAAAACGGCAAAACCGGACAGGGATTTTTTGCCTCCAGGTTCTCAGGGTTGCTCCAGGTGAAGGGGGCTTTGCGTTCTGCTGCCATCCACAGCAGGCGTTTAGCACGGGTCATCGCGACGTAGAGCAACCGAAATTCCTCTGCCATTTGCAAATATTCTGCCTGGTGCCATGCTGTCTCCCCACCCGGAATCGGTTGCCTGTGAATGTAGGCGCGGATCTGGGCGCGTGCTACTTCTGACAAGCCAAAATCGCCCAGAAACTGGATCTGGGGGGGCAAGCGACGACGACCCGGAATGGATTGATCATTCAGAAATGGGATAAAGACAAAATCCCAATCCAGCCCTTTGGCTTTGTGCATCGTGATGATGGTGACTTGCTTCGAGCGGGTATATTGCGCCTCGGCATCGTCGGTTTCGACATTAGAAAACCGTTCCGATCGCACCACTTCTGCCAAAGCATCAAGCATATTACTCATCGACTGGCGATCGCTCGTCTGTTGACTGATCCGCTCCGCCAATTTGTCAGCGGTGGCAAGTTCAGTCTGGTCATATTTCAGAGTCAATGCCAGAAATGAGATCAGTTGATATTGGGGCAATTCTAACCGGGCGCGCAACAGAGCCGTGCAGTAACGGCGAGCCAGGGCGATCGCTTCTGTTTGGGGCACTTCCAGCGGACCCGGATACAAAAACTGTTCGGGTTCAGCGGTCAGGGCATTGAGGTCTTGCGTCGGTATCAGTTGCCGATCGACCAATACTTTGAGAGCCGCTTTGAGATTGTCGGGGGAGTGGGGGCGATCAAGAAATTGCAACAACGCCAGGATCTCACCAGGAACATGGGAGTGGCGATCGCGCTGTCCGACATCGTAGATCTCGATGCCCAGTTCACCCAGATTCACCCCAATCCCGTACTGTTTTGGATTTTGCAACATCTCGGCGATCGCCTTGCCCTGCCGATTTTCCCGCACTAGAATTGCCGCTCGTCCTTCTGGATAGCGGTGAAACAGATCGGCTAACCGCTGCGCCATCAACTCAACCGAATGTACAACATCCTGGGGAAAGCGAATTTCCACACCCCACCCTTCGGGATTGGGATTAGCGTCGGCTTGTGGATCACCGGGGGAAACCGGGTGAATCTCCTGGGGGCGAAATGGGGCTTGTTGTTGTGGATCTGGATCTGCGATCGCGGCTGAGTTAGCGGAAATTTTGCTCCCATAGCGATCGTTCACCCAATCCAACATCGCATTCGCTGCATCGATAATTGTTTGACTGCTGCGTCCGGCTTGATCCATCTCCGCCAACCTACCTTGAGCCTGACAGAGGTTGCAAAAGTCGCGGAAAAAGACCGGATCGGCAGGGGTAAAGGTAGAGTTAATTGCCTGGTTTGGATCGCCGACTCGTACCAGGTTTAAGGAAAGGGGATCGCCCTTTAAATCCTCCTCTGAGGGACTTTGAGGCTTCGTATTGCCCCCTAAATCCCCCAATTCTGAGGGACTTTGAAGCTCAATCCCCCCCAAGGTTGGGAGGTTAGGGGGGCGGTTGCGATCGCCCTTTAAATCCTCCTCTGAGGGACTTTGAGGAGTTGCGGAGAGGATTTCTAACAGTCGGGTCTGTAATGGGGAGGAATCTTGCGCTTCGTCTTCAAATACGGCAAAAACCTGTTCCTGCCACAACTGACGGGCACTGTCATTCTCCAACACGCGCAATGCTGCCAGGATCATGTCGTCGTAATCAATCAGGTTACGCTGTTGCAACAATGCCTGATAGTTCTCATACAGTCCGGCGGCGATCGCCAACACGTCATAATCGGTTGCCTCGTCCAACTGAGCCAACTGGGAGGAGCGCGATCGCACCTCAGTATTGATCTCGTGCAACTTGGCAGGGGGCAACCCCGAACTTTTTGCCTCGTGAATGACGGTCGTGGCTAACTCTGGCAATACTTCCGTTCGCAACACGGACTGTCGCCGCAATCGCTCACTCTCTTCTCCATCAAACTGTCGCCCTTCTAAAAGTCGCTGATAATGATGCGGGTTCGCTGCAATCCACTGTTCAACACAGGCGCGAATCAGCCGATTGTTTTGCGTTGGGGAAACTAACGTGAGGCGATCGAGACTCAAGCCCGACAAAGCCGGATGACGGGTTGCGATATTCAACGCCAACCCATGCAAGGTATAGACGGCAAATCCGGTGGTGGGTAACCCCAACTCACGCAGATAACCGCGAATTTTGGCTTTGAGGTTAGCTGCTGCCGATCGCGTGAACGTCACCAGCACCAGTTGATCGGTGGGAAGCACCTGATGCAAAATCGCTCGGAGTCGTCGTCTGGCAAGCAAGATAGCTGCGGCGATCGCCATCCCGGTAGACTTGCCTGACCCCGGCACTGCCGACACCGCCAGGGAACCGCCTTCCCAATCCGCCATTCGCAGTTGCCCCGGACGCAACTGCTGCCGCAATCGTTCAATTCCTTCAATCAGAGCAACAGGCTCGATCGCCTGTGTTTGGGTCGTTACCATTTCTTTGATTCACGCATCACCGCGAATCTGTTATGTCGCAGGATGTCTTCTCTCGTTATACCAACTATTTACGTCTTCAATAAGTTGGCTCACTGGATACTTGTCCAGAGCACATCAGGGTCTGATGAATCAATTCGCAGGTATTTGAGCTTCGTCTACGGCTTAGCCAAATGTCTGGCACGGACTAAACAAGATTCAGGGTTTGATCAGCCGATGTAGGTCGGCTTTGCTCGTATGATGCATTTTCCTGAGTGCTCGACAAAACTTCTGAACCTCTAATTCTGCCGTAGTAGCGCGTCTAGGCTAAAACGTTGGGTAAGGTGGGCAGTGCCCACCACAAAAAATTGGTTTCACTCGCGTTAAGGTACATTCTTTTAGATACAGTCTTAGCTGGAGGATTGATCTTCCAATCTTGGATTGGACTATTAACCACTGACCCTGGTTGACCAACCATTTTTCTGCTCATGGCGGTTGAAACCGCTGCTACAAGAACAAAGTCTGCCTTGTATGTTGAGAGAAGGTGGCAGATGGGTTCTGCTTCTCTAGGGTGCGGTTTTTAACTGCCAGCGTTAGGAGTTTTGTCAGTCAATCAGGTCACTGACCATTAACCATGTGATCGCTAGTTCAGCAATTTACACACAACATTCACAATGTTTTCCCATCGCCTGATCAAAACTGCTAAACACTCTCTAACCCTGTGGATTGTGGGCAGTGCTGTGGTGTTATTTGTCGCCAGCAGTGTGCGTCATGCGTTAATGCACTCCACTGGGTTTGACCTGGGAATTTTTGATCAAGCCGTTTATCTGATCAGCCAGGGATTGCCCCCCATTTCGTCGCTGATGGGTTTTCACATTTTGGGTGATCATGCCGCGTTTATTTTTTATCCGCTGGCGGTGTTGTATGCCATTTATCCCGATGTGCATTGGCTGTTTCTCGTGCAGGCGGTGGGGTTGGCATTGGGGGCACTACCTGTGTGGGCACTGGCACGGCAGGCAGGCACCAGTGAACGGTGGGCGATCGCCCTTGCCATTGCTTATCTGCTGTATCCTCTGATCTTTAACGTCAACCTGTTTGACTTTCACCCCGATGTGTTAGCCCCCCTTGGGCTATTAACGGCAGTGTGGGCAGCGCGATCGCATCGTACGAGGTGGTTTTGTGGAGCGATCGCCTTTGTGTTGAGTCTCAAAGCGGTGTTGTCGTTGACCGTCGCGGCTCTGGGAATCTGGCTTTTGGCGTTTGAAAAGCGGCGACTGATGGGGGTGATTGCCCTTGTTGCAGGAGTGAGTTGGTTCCTGCTAGCAACTCAGTGGATTATTCCTACGTTTAGTGGAGCACCTCCCGCCGCCGTAAGCCGCTATGCAGAGTTTGGCAGTTCGCCGCTAGAGATTGCTAAAACCCTGATGCTCAATCCGGGTCTAGCCGCATCCCAAATTTTGAATCTGACAAATCTCGGCTATCTGGTGCTGTTGTTTCTGCCCCTGAGTTGGGGGTTATCGTGGCGACACAGTGCCGCCCTGATTGTTGCTCTGCCAACGATTTTGTTGAATTTGCTGAGTGAAGGAAGCAGGCAGAAAGATTTACTGCACCAATACTCGCTGCCTGCTCTGCCATTTTTAATATTGGCGGTGATTGCAACCGTTGTGGCGGGTCAGGGTTGGTTGCGTCAGCCCCGTTGGGTGATGATCTGGTCGCTGGTATTCTTTATGCTGCTAGCAAAAGTGGGTTATTTTGGTTCCCGCTATTGGGCTGCGATGGATACCTGGCAAGCCAACCAGGAGGCGATCGCCCTGATTCAGACTCAGGGAGGTGTCCTCACCTACAATCGGCTCGTGCCCCAGGTGAGCCAGCGTCCCGTTGTTAAACTGCTCGGAAGACACTTTCGCCGCCTATTGCAGGACATCGATTACGTGTGGCTGGATATGCGGCACCCCGACCCTGAGCAAGAGGCGATCGCCACCGATCTACTAAAACACCTGCAACATCATCCACAATTTCAGTTGCGCTATCAACGCGATGACGTGTATTTGTTTAGTCGAGGATTGAGTTGAGGGGAGAGTTAAGGTGGTTAATGGTTAATGGTTAATAGTCAGTGGTTAATGGTTAATGGTTAATAGTCAGTGGTTAATCGTCAGTGGTTAATGGTTAATCGTCAATGGTTAATGGTTAATAGTTAATCGTCAATGGTTAATGGTTAATGGTTAATGGTTAATCGTCCCTGCTCCCCCACGCCTCCACTCCCCCACTCTTTCACTCCCCTACTCCCTCACTTCCGTTCCCTTGCTTAAATCCCTGACCCTCAACAAAACCCTGCTCGGACTCGCTGCCATCTTGGTTGTGGGAACGCTCCTGCGCTTTTGGCACCTTGACACCAAACCCCTCTGGATGGATGAGGTGCTGACAGCGATCTTTAGCCTGGGTCGCAGCTATGACGACGTTCCCACTCAAGAATTTTTTGCGATCGCCGATTTGCAGCAACTCTTTACCCTGCAATCGGGGGTGAGTTGTCCTCAGATTGCCAGAACGGTAGCAACTGAGTCGGTGCATCCCCCTTTATTTTTCTGTTTGATGCACGGTTGGATGAGATGGCTAAATCCATCTGCTGAGGAATGGATTTGGGCACTGCGAGCGTTGCCTGCCCTGCTGGGAGTGGGGGCGATCGCCGCTGTGTATTGGTTAAACCGCATTGCCTTTTCACCCACCGCAGGCTTGCTATCTGCGGCATTGATGGCAGTCTCACCCTTTGCGGTCTATCTCTCACAGGAGGCGCGACATTACACCCTGCCCATGGTGCTGATTACGCTGGCACTGGTTGCCCTTGTCCAGATGCAACAGGATATGCAACGGCAGCAGATTCGCCCCTGGGTGTGGATAGGTTGGGTTGGGGTGAATGGATTGGCTCTTTATACCCATTACTTTTGCATTCTGGCGTTGATTGCTCAGGTTATTGCCCTGGGCGGTTGGATGTTGGGGCAACGGCTCCCGCTACGGCGGATGGTTCCCTTGGGATTGGCGATCGCTGCCGTGGGCTTAAGCTATCTGCCCTGGTTGAGTACTGTCATCAGTCACTTTAGTCGTCCTGAGACGGATTGGCTCATCCCGCAAGACCCGACCTGGCTCACTCGCCTTGCACCGATCTATCAAACTGTAGTGGGGTGGGTGCTGATGGTGATTGCGCTGCCCCTCCAGGACGATTCCTGGGCGATCGCTTTGCTGATCATTGTGGGAATCGTGCTATTT
The DNA here is from genome assembly GCF_014697545.1 of Oscillatoria sp. FACHB-1407. GTDB lineage: Bacteria > Cyanobacteriota > Cyanobacteriia > Elainellales > Elainellaceae > FACHB-1407. Next base: position 167,585 of record NZ_JACJSA010000001.1, read on the forward strand.
TCACTGTGGCTGTTGCGGCAACTCCTACAGGGAGCCAAACAACAGTGGCAGGACGCTTCCTCTCGGTCTGCGTTGGTGCTGATTGCAGGGTTCACCCTCACCGTGATCGCTCAGTTTTTTGCGATCGCCTACGGATTGAACAAAGATATCACCGCTGTACCCCGCTATAACTTCGTCTACTACCCCGGTATGTGTGCTTTGCTGGGCGCGTGTCTGGCTTCCCTTCGTCCCAGTATCCCCTCCTTTAAGAACAGGTTTGATTTGCCTCAATTACCCTCACAACGATGGGCGATCGTGCTGGTGGCAGGATTGCTCAGCAGTATTTTTGTAGTGCAGGGATTCGTTCTACAAAAGTCCTATAATCCCGATGAAATTGCTGAAGATATTCTGATTACTCCTCCGCTGCCGCTCATTGTCGTTACTAACTACCGTTCGTTACAGGAAATCGCGTTGGGATTGAGCATTGCTCTGGAATTGCAGACTCACGAGACGTATCTGACCCAGATTTCGCAAACACCTTCCTCAGCCACCAGTTCACCCATTCGGTTTGGCTTCCTCGACCGCCGTCCTCAAAGCGGTAGCCCGCGCCACACTCTGTCTCACATTGAACAACCACTACCCTTGCCGCTGAATCTGTGGGTCGTATCCCCCGAAAGCAGACGGCAAGACTTTCCCCCCCGTTTGCGCTTAGCCAATCCTGATAGCTCCTGCACACTTGACCCAGAGGAATATCATCGGTTGGGATTCCCCTATCAGCTTTATCGCTGCCAGGGATAATGGATTAAACAGCCGTGTGCCAATCAGTTCAGTCTGGGGAGTGCGGGGGCAGTGCCCTTTGCGCGAACGAATTCGCGGTATTCCTATTCCTCGATTTGCCACAAATCTTTGTTAAAGTCCTCATCTAATACCTTTTTCGGACGTAACACGACGAGAACTCGCCCTAACAGAGGAATGCTGGGAGGTTCGGCAAACCACTGCAATTGCAATTCACCGTCATTGTCAATCACAAAATAGCTGAGATCATCCCACTCGCGTTGGGCGCGATCGATCATCACTAATACTTCTTCTGTTGCTCCCGACAGCGGGTGGGGAAGCTGATCCCTATCTGCCAGGATCACCACCGGATCTTCGGCACTAAAAACAATTTGCCACCCCGGCACTGGCACCCAGGCACCCGTCCCCGAAAACTTCACCAGACGAAATGCGCCCTCCTCCTCCAACAGAGGCACCGCTTGCAAATCGGCAACGGTTAAGGGCAACTTACCGACTACAGGCAAGATTCGTGCCAGTTCTGACTCTGACTCCAGACGATATACAGGCAGACTCGGTGCCTTCCGCGCTTTTGTCACTGTAAAGTCGGTTAACAGTTGCTCCACTTGTCGTCGGGCTGACTCACTTGTGGCAAAGCGCAACGCCATCGCAATCAGGCGCGATCGCATCTGCAAATCTGACTGCTGCCGCGCCAACCGCCAATAGTGATATGCCACCGCATCACCGGGAGGGTTGGCAAACTCAGCCGGGGGAGTCGATAACCGAGAGAAATCCTTGAGTGCTTTGGCAACCTCTCGCGCCCCTTCAGAATCGATCCCCTTTTCCACCAATAACTCAGCTGCTGCCGCGCGATCGCCCTGATTCAGAATCCGCAATTCATACAGAGAATCGCTACCTGTCCGCTCAAAGCGTTGCTGCACAGCTGTGGACACGCCCACCTTATCAATCGACTCATACACCTGAGCCGCAACCACAATCTGGTTTTGCTGAATCGGCTCAAACCCCGTCGCCTCAAAAATTTGCTGAGGATTGTAGCCCGCCTTTTGGAGTTGCTGGCAGGCGCGACCCCAATCGTGCCAGGTGCCCTCTTTACGACGGAGCGATCGCAGCAGTTCTTCGGCGTTAATGTCGTTTTCAGAGGGTTGATTGAGATTATCCGGCGGAGTAGCAGTCATAACAATCCAACGTGAAACATGCAGGTTGACCTATTAAGTCAACTGTACTGTTTCTAGGACGCGCTAGACTGGAGAAGAAGCTAAAGATTCCAAAAGACTTGACGAAGTGCCAACAGTCAGGCATTATGGAATACGCATTACGGGGCTATAGCGCAGTTGGTAGCGCACCTCAATGGCATTGAGGGGGTCAGCGGTTCGAGTCCGCTTAGCTCCATCGAACATTGTACATTCGCACATTAAATGTTGGGAATGGCAGTTTGTTTTTCCATCAGATCGTCTATCTTGTGATCCGCGTAGTCATATCACCCGTCGGCATCATTTGCATGAGAGTGGTTTACAACGAGCGATTAAGCAAGCTGTACGGCAGGCAAAAGTCAGTAAACGGGTGAGCTGCCATACATTTCGCCATAGTTTTGCAACGCACTTGCTTCAAAACGGCTATGACATCCGTACTGTACAAGAGTTGCTGGGGCATAAGGATGTTAAGACAACGATGATCTACACCCATGTGTTGAACCGGGGTGGACGTGGGGTACGGAGTCCACTGGATGGGTAAAGCCTTCCATTCCGATCGTGCTGCTTTGCAGATACCGCAATGGTCGCCCCCAACAATTCCCTCAACTACGCTTGTCTACAATGACCCTTTCGATTATTCTATGAAACACTGGATTTCCAGTAGACAAGCTTAAGGTGAGGATATCGCTGATTAGGAGTGCTGGTAACACTCCTAACCAGCTAACCTAACTCCTGTTCACGGCAGGAGGTTAGGCTGTGTTGATTTTAGGATCAATCGCCTTACTGAAGCAAAACAAGTGGTTAGGAAACCACGCCTTAAGCTTTTCTTCGCTACAGTTCATCTCCTTCAGTGAGGCAAATAGTATGACTACAGAGTTCAACGAACTGCTGCCTGTTCCGCCTGCCGAAAAAGTGCAGATTTGGATTATCGGAACTCGTGAGCAAGTCAAGCACACGATCAACGAGTTTTATGTGAAGCAATTGGTGAGCGATCGCGTTCACTTTATGCCGATTGTGCCTGCTCCATTTGCCCAGGGCAAGTTTATGACGGTGTTAGAGCGATAGTTCTTTTGTGTGCTCAGATCTGCGACTTCTTCGAGAAGTCGCAGATCTGGAATGCAGTGGCGATGCGAAGCAGTTCCCCCTTTGGGGTAATCGCGACTTGTTGATCGTTGAAGGCAAGTTAGAAAAATTTGACCTGGAGTAACGCTGATTTGAACACGTATAAGCGTTGTTTAAGCAAAAGCTAGAAATATATAAGCATTAGCTGCAATCGTTCAAACGAGAGTAACTCTCGTTCAAACAAATATAAGTTTCGTTTAAGCAAAAGCTAGAAAGATATAAGCATTAGCTGCAATCGTTCAAACGAAAGTAACTCTCATTCAAACAAGTATAAGTTTCGTTTAAGCAAAAGCTAGAAAGATATAAGCATTAGCTGCAATCGTTTGAATCAGAGTTACTCACGTTCAAACAAGTACAAGTCTTGTTTAAGTTGTGATAACTCTGCCTTAAATGAGCTTATATAACGTCTGCCAGACGGTTGAGATTACTTGAAAGACTGGATGGTGCAGGTCTTGTCCTGATTCTGTGGAGGTTGTTGAGGTTGCTTTGCTTCTTCCAAAACCTGGGTTTGGAACAAAATCACAATTCTAGTTAACCGGACTTCATTCTATTAGCCAACCTGGGGTTACTCCTGAGGCAGAGATGCGTTAACGAATCACTGGTTACGCTACATATCATGCATTACGTCTACGATCGCACCCTATCCAACCGCTTCCTTTTCTAATTTTTGGTGGATGACGGTAACGCTAACCGCATCTACAATCAACACTTTTGTCTCCGCGATCGCCCCAATTTACCATCAATCTCATCTAACCCAGTTAACCAATATCGTTCATTAGAAGTGTAAATCCTATGAGACCTGTAATCATCGTTCACGGTGGTGCAAAAACAATTTCAGAAGATAAAGAATCAGCCAACTATAGTGGCTGCCGAGCCGCTGCCGAAGCGGGTTGGGAGATTCTCCGTCAGGGTGGCAGTGCCATCGAAGCGGTCGAAGCTGCCGTTCGTGTACTGGAGTCTGATCAGACCTTTAACGCCGGATTCGGCTCCACCATGAATAGTGAAGGAGAAGTCGAAGTCGATGCCGCCATGATGGAGGGTGAAACCCTGGCTTGGGGAGCCGTTGGTGCTATCCAGGGGGTGCGTAATCCCATCTCGGTTGCCCGTCGCATCATGGAAGACAAACCCCGGTTTCTGGTGGCTCGCAGTGGCGAGCGGTTTGCCCGGGAACATGGGTTAGACATCTGCCCTAAAGCAGATCTGGTCAGCGAAGAGCAATATCAAGAATGGGAACAGGAAGCTGAGGTTTTAGACCGTTCTAACACCGTGGGTTGCGTCGCTCTGGATACCAACGGCAATCTGGTTGCTGGCACCTCCACAGGTGGCGTAACCGGACAACCTCAAGGTCGTGTCGGTGATACCGCACTGGTAGGTTGCGGGTTATATGCCGATAACCGTTTCGGCGCGTGTTCAACCACCGGCGATGGGGAATCCGTCATTCCAGTCGTGTTAGCCAAAACGGCGATCGATGCCCTCGCGGATGGAAAGCACCCCGAAGAAGCTGCCAAACATGCGATCGCCACGTTACAAGATCGGGTGGAAGGAGAAGCGGGTTGCATTCTCATCGACCGCGAAGGGCGCATTGGCTGGGCTTACAACTCACAAGAAATGGCAATAGCCTACATGACCGAAGACATGACTGAACCTGCTACATTCATCCGCAAAGACCAACCGTTAGCGATCGCTTAAATATCGTGTTATGACCCCCCAGACCCCTTTTCCATTCTTCCAGGGAAACTCGCTTTCAGATCTATTTGCTCAAGATGTGGGCGACGCACCCTATGCGCTGCTCCTTAACTATCCGGCAACTGCCGCTTGGGCAGCCTTTCCCAACACACAGAAATATTTTCTGCAAGACGGCAGTAGCGAAGCGACCAAGACATCCTTCGACAAGATTTGTCAGAAGGAACCCTGGAAGAATCTGGCGGTGTTGGGGGATCAGCTACCGGGTGTAGTCATCAGGCAACCCAACACCTTACTGATCGATTACTGGCGAGAGCATTTTGGCTTCCGGTACGACCAGCTAGAAATGATGGACTGTTCCACCTATCTAGACGACCTGAGCCAGGACACACCCATCAAGCAGGTGATTACCCTCTTTCCCTTCGATCGATTGCAACCCGAAAAACACGCCGTTCATCCCGATACCCATTATCGATTGCTGAGTAAAGCAACTCTATCTGAGTTAGGAGTTCCCTGCCCTAACTATCAGACCTATCGGCTTGATCAAGTCAGTCTGGATCAGATCCCACTTCCCTCTGAATTTCCTTACCTGATCAAAACATCCCACGGTTTATCGGGTGAGGGAACCTATATTATTCGGAGTCACAGCGACCTCAATTATTGTCTGGAGGAACTCAAAAAGTACCTCGACATTCACTTATTAGAAACCATTATCGTCTCAGAGTTTGTTAAACACGAAGTCAATAACTACTGCGTGCAGTTCTACGTCAACAAAACAGGAGATATTTCTCTGATTGGTGTAACACAACAACTCGTGAGTGACGAAGGCAACTATTTAGGGGGGGTGGTTGACTATACAGATGACTTACATCAGTTCTATGACATCATCGCTACTGCCGGAAACTACGCTCACAAACAGGGCTACTTTGGTGTCATCGGAGTTGATATTTTAGAAGATGAAGACGGTCATTTTTATGCGATCGACGCGAACTTCCGCATCAACGGTTCCACTCCGCTGTGTCTACAACGACACAACCTGCTGAAGTTAAACAAGGCGATCGCCAAATACTCCAGCGACTACAAAATGGAAGGTACACTCGACTCCATTTTGACCACTCTAAAACCCCATCTAGAGCGCAAAGACTTCTTGATTCTCTCTGCCTTAGAGAAAGTAAAGTACGGCAAAATTTACACCGAGATTTACGGCATTGTGGCAGGAGAAACCTTGCAGGATATGCAACAGATTGAGCAACGTTTGCACAACCAGGGATTGCAATTGGCAGGTTAACTATGAACCAGAGAGAATTCTTAGAGCGATATTGGGCAGGCGAACGCAACTTTAGTGGCTTAGATTTAACTAGAGTCAAATTGGGTTACGCCAATTTGCCGCACGTCAACTTATCTCAAACCAACTTAAGCCACGCTGGGTTAAATGGAGCCAATCTCAGCAAAGCCAATTTGAGTCAGGCTGATTTGCAGGGAGCCGATTTGAGCCGAGCCGATCTGCGGGGTGCTGACTTGACCGAAAGTAATCTCAGATGTGCCCTTCTGCTCAAAGCCAACTTAACCGGTGCAAAGCTGGATGGAGCCGATTTGAAATGGGCGACGTTAACCGATGCCATCCCCTATGACATTGATTTGAGTCATGCTCACCTCGGCGGAACCACGCTTCCAGGGGGATATCCCTCTGATCGGTAGTCGTTTTCACCACAATTACAGCTATTGGGGTAGGCGCAATCCTGGTGTGGTTGGCATCATCAGTTGTTTAGAGCCTGTGCTTAGTACAACTCGTCGTAAATAAGGGTGGGAATTCGGGGTGCAGGGGTGGACCCCTGGCTGGGGGCAAAGCCCCCCCTGGTTTTATTTCCAAACCCTATCCATGAATAGCAGTACTTAGAACTTGTTAATCACTAGGGAACACTGATCCATGACTGTAACGTTGGATGACACAAAACGCATGGCGATCGCCACGCAACTGGCAGAGATGAAAGCCTTGCAACAGATGCTTATTACCAATGAGCAACGGTTAATGGATGCGATTTCGGATAACGACATTCATCAACGGCTACAAACCATGCTGGAGCAGGATCAAAAGAACCTGGGCGTGTTAGAAACCGTGATGATTCAACATGGTGTCCCAAGTGAACCCAAAGAAACAACTGAGCACCACTTAGAGAAGATTCAGAGTTTGATGGAAGGATCTGAATTGACGTTGGCTGAGAAAGTCCTACAGCATGAATTGCTCAAGCATCAACAAACCATGGCAGGACTAGTGATTCACAAAGCGGCCCAAAGCGTGGGAGCCGATGTTGAAGCCGCGATCGCCCCCCTACACACAGTTAATTTTGAAAATCGAGCCCATCAAGAGCAACTGAAAGGCATTGTCGAGATTTTGGGTGTGGGTGAACTAACGGGACAGGAACCCGATCAGGGCGTGTGGGCACGAGTGGAAGATGCTGTGGCTGCGCTGACGGGTGTGGTTGGCAGTGTCGTGACCCGCACCGACGACGAAATGAGCATCCGCGATCTGCTGCTGATGGATCACACCAAAGCAGATATTTTATTTGCAGAGATTTTGGGCAGTGAAGACCCACACAAAATTCAGGAATACTTCGCTCAACTCTATCAAGATGTCAAAGTTCATGGTTTAGCCGAAGAAGAAATTCTCTATCCAGCGTTGAGTCCCTACTACAACCAGATGCAGGAAATTGTCGATCAAACGGATCTGGTACTGGAGATGCTCGATGCCATGAAGCCACTGAATCCGGCTGATCCAGACTTCAAAACGCAAGTTGAACACCTGCGGCGAGCCGTTCGCCATCATGTCGATCAAGAAGAACAGGATATCTTTCCTAAACTGAGAGAGCACCTGAGCCGCGACCAGCAAAAGCGCATGGCAAGCGAATTCAAAGCCGCTAAAAACAGATTGCAATTAAAGCTACAGGAACAGCAGCAGGAAGACCCTTCACAGCCCGTTTCCCCAACTCAAACCAGCCAGAGTAGTCATCGCCAGAGAACACAGCCCTGGTTCATGTTTATGAACTACTCCCTTCCCTGGAAGACCGTCTTTCAGACTAAAGCCGTGATCAACTGGGTTGAAGCCGTAATCTTGCTACTGGGCGATCGCTGGGTACGCGACGTTCTCCACACCGAACCCCTCGTCAACGTCGAGTACTCCCAACTCTTCTACGTCATCGTCTTTATTATCGGCATTGGCTACTGGTGGGTTAGCCAAGACCTCTCTCAAAATCATGGCATTGTCAAACTGGGCATTTATGCTCAGTTCAGCGTCTTTACATTACTCGCTTACCATACCCTGATCGGTCATCTGCACCCGTTTTACTTGTTATCTGGCATTCTTGACCTGATCTTTGCGATTCTCTTCAGTTTATTTTTGTATTTTCATTACAAGAGTCACGAAAGCACTTAAACTAAACAAGTAATGTTTTTAAGGGAGTTGGGATTAAGTCCAAACTACGTAAAAACAGCACTCCATGCAACGATCTGTCAGAGAAGTTCAATCGTCGTCAGGAGACTTCTACCATGAGTCGCTTTTGAGCAACCTGCTAGCTTATATAAAAAGCCTTTTTTCTCTAAACGGAGTTCCTAATTACACTCTCTAAGGGTTAATTCCTCTAACGTTTAGAGTTAAGGTCATTGGTTACGAATTGCAGGCTACAGCCTGTTCCCGTCTGGCTTCTGTCCTCTGCCTTCTGCCTGTGCGATCGCCCCCAAGGACAGCAATTAATTGTGGGCTATTGCATTAAATAACTGCAAGAATGGAGTTACATAGGGATGCGTGAGAGGGCATTCTAAAGAGATGCAATTTGGCTTGAGTTCCCAATGAAATCCTTCGGTAAAAGCTTCACCATACAATCACCCTGCGATTTGTTAGATTCAAGCAAATTGCAGGCCGATCTAGCATACCCCCGCCCTCAGTTACGACGCAATGAGTGGACTTCCCTAAACGGTGCGTGGAAATTCACTTATGACGACGAAGGGGAGTATGCCCGTCCCAGTGACATTACAAACTGGGATAAGTGTATCCAGGTTCCTTATGCACCCGAATCTATCCGAAGTGGGATTCACGATACTGGATTCCACTCTAACTGCTGGTATGAGCGGGATTTTGAATTACTCCCAAGCGATCATCGTGTGCTACTCCATTTTGGAGCCGTTGATTACCGGGCGCGAGTTTGGGTCAACGGACACCTGATGATTGACCACGAAGGCGGGCATACCCCCTTCTCGATCGATATCACCTCAGTTCTTCGGACAGAAGGGCTGCAAACCGTGACCGTCTGGGCAGAAGACGATCCACATGATCTGGCAAAACCCAGAGGCAAACAAGACTGGCAGCGGCACCCCCATAGCATCTGGTATCCTCGCACCAGTGGCATCTGGCAGACCGTTTGGCTAGAGCAAGTACCTCAAACCTACATCGAGCGCATCAAATGGACGCCCCACTTTGAACGCTGGGAAATCGGCTTTGAGGCGTTTGTCGCTGGCAAAGTGCAAAAAGAAATGCAATTAAAGGTGCGGTTGATGGTAGGCAATCAATTGCTCATCAACGACACCTACGAGGTGCTGAATGGCGAAATTCATCGCCGCATTGCCCTGTCTGATCCGGGAATTGACGACTACCGCAACGAGTTGTTGTGGAGTCCTGAAAAACCAACCCTGATTGATGCTCGGATTCAACTGTGGTGTCACGGGCAGTTGGTAGATGAGGTGAGATCGTACACGGCCATGCGGACGGTCAGCATCCAGCGCGATCGCTTCATGCTCAACGGTCAACCCTACTATCTGCGGTTGGTGCTCGACCAGGGCTACTGGGAAGACACGCTGATGACGGCTCCCTCTGATGATGCGCTGCGTCGCGACGTAGAGCTAACCAAACAGATGGGCTTTAACGGCGTGCGGAAGCACCAGAAAATTGAAGATCCTCGCTTCTTGTATTGGGCAGATGTATTGGGGCTGATGGTCTGGGAAGAAATGCCCAGTGCCTACCGCTTTACACCCAAGTCAGTTGAGCGGCTGACCAAAGAGTGGACAGAGGTGATCGAACGGGATGCCAGCCATCCTTGTGTCGTCGTTTGGGTTCCCTTTAACGAATCCTGGGGTGTGCCCGACCTGACCGCCACTCCGGCTCACCGTCACTGGGTACAGGCACTTTATCACCTGACCAAAACCCTCGATCCGACTCGTCCTGTGATTGGTAACGATGGCTGGGAAAGCACCACAACCGACATTCTGGCAATTCATGACTACGACACCAAACCCCACAGTTTGGCAAAACGCTATGGTCCTGAAGTCAAGTTGAGCGATTTGTTCGATCGCCAGCGTCCCGGTGGTCGCGTCTTAACCCTCGATGGCTACACCCATCAAGGTCAGCCCATCATGTTGACTGAGTTTGGTGGCATCGCTTACACCAAGCCAGAAGAAGATGCGCGGACATGGGGCTATGCTCGCTCACAGAATGCGTTAGAGTTCCAACGGCAATACGCGGCGTTGCTGCATACCGTGAACAAGATCGAAATGTTCAGCGGCTTCTGTTACACCCAGTTGACCGACACCTTCCAGGAGGCAAACGGGCTACTGTATGCCGATCGCACTCCCAAGTTTCCCCTTGAGGCGATCGCATCTGCCACTCTAGGCAGGGGGATTGCAGAGGATGACCAGGCTATGCTTCTAGAATCGGTGAAGGTCGCTTGGTCAGAAATGGAACATGTATTCTCAGACGCTATTAAAGCCCGATGCGCGCAAGCTTACTCTGTACAGCCGACGCCCTATTGCGGCGGGGATAGTCGCGCCCAGCCCCAGTAACGAACCCGTCCGGGCAAACCCTCACTTGCGGTGGCATCCGTTGCGGGGAGAGTGGGTTGCCTATGCCAGTCATCGCCAGGGGCGGACGTTTATGCCGCCCCCGGAATATAACCCGCTGGCTCCCACCAAAGATCCCCAGTTTCCCACGGAACTGCCCCAGGGAGACTACGACATTGCCGTATTTGATAATCGGTTTCCGTCGTTGATTCCCACGGCAACGGATGCGCCCAAAGAAATCGTGGATACGTTACCTGCCAATGGAGCCTGTGAGGTTGTGGTGTTTACCCAGAACCCGCAGGCTTCTTTAAGTTCGTTGCCCCTCGACCATTTAGAGTTGCTGTTTCAAGTGTGGGGCGATCGCACCCGCGCCATTAGTGAGCATCCGCAAATTCAATATGTCCTGCCCTTTGAGAACAAAGGCGTTGAAGTGGGAGTAACGCTACACCACCCGCACGGGCAAATCTACGCTTATCCGTTTGTGCCCCCCGTTCCGGCTCGCATGGGGGAGTGTCAGCGAGAGTACTATCAGCAACACCAACGGGGACTACTTCAGGATTTAATTCAAAACGAAATTGCCGACAATAAACGGATTTTGTATCAGGATGAGTGGGCGATCGCCTTCGTTCCGGTGTGCGCTCGTTATCCTTACGAAGTTTGGATTGCGCCGATACAACCTGTTGCAACATTCCTGGACTTAACAGCCGAACAGCGATCGGGACTGGCTAGAGCACTCAAAACCGTCACCCTTAAGTATGACGGCTTGTGGAATCGCCCCTTCCCCTACTTGATGGCATGGTTTCAAGCTCCCGTGAACGGGGAACCCCATCCCGAGTGGCATCTCCACGCGCAGTTCTACCCCCCCTATCGCACCAGCGATCGCCTCAAATACCTGGCAGGCACAGAACTTGCCGCTGGAATGTTTGCCAACGATGCCCTCCCTGAAGAAAAAGCAAAAGACCTTCAAGCTGTGACGGTCAAGATTGAAGAAAACGTTCAGGTGTAGGCGTTGCTAAATAGGTTGCTAAATAGAGGGATGATTTTCTTGACCCAGACGTGAGCGAGACGCTCACACTTCCTTCAGGCAAATCGTTTCAAGCAGTGCGAGCATCTTGCTCGCAACTCATTCATCCCCCAAGATCAGCAACGCCTACAAAAGAGGATTAATCGCTATGGTATTCCCAGGCGGAGCCTGGAAACAAGACCACTTCCCACACCCCAGAATAAGCATTAAGACTGAAGTTGAATCATCAAAGTTGATTTGTAATAAACAAACGATAAAAGTTCTGAAACAGAACCGAAAAACAACTAGATAAACACTGGAGAAGGTTTATGAGTAGTGGTCATGCCAGTCATAAAGGTGGTGGAATTAAACAAAGCCACGACACACAAGAAATTGATAATGCAGCTACCACCCCGACAGCAAATCCAGAAGATTTGTTAGAGGGAGAAGGAGAAGGTTATCCGTTTAACGCACAAGGAACCGAAGTGAATCCTGCGGCAACTGAACGTCCAAACCCACCTGCCAAACAATAGTTCTATCAAGAAGTCGGAGTTTTTTAAAGAACTCCGGCTTCTATACCTTAAAGAAGCAACTGAATCTCATGAATCGGTCAGAAGAAATTTCCTTCAAACTAGAGCGAATGCGGCAAGCCCTGCAAGACACGCAAGCGGCTGGAATTTGGCTGCGTGGGATTGATTGGTTTGCCTGGGCAACCGCAGGTGGATCGAACATGGTGTTATTAGCAGCTGAAACCGGGGTCGCAGAGGTATTGGTAACGGCAACCGACGCCTGGATACTGACCAACGAGATTGAAGCGCAGCGGCTCAAAGATGAAGAACTACCCGATGAGGGCAGTCCTTATAAACTCTTTGTTCATCCCTGGGCAGACAGTTCTAAACAGGAGACGTTTGTTCGTGAGGCAACAGGAGACGGCAAAGTTCTCACCGATCGCCCCACCAGCAACGAATCCGCTTTACCACCCTCACTGATCCAACAAAAGCGAATCATGCTTCCCAGCGAACTCGATCGCTACCGAGAGGTCGGGCGACTTGCCAGTGAAGCCATGACCGAGGTGATGTTGAAGGCTCAACCCGATTGGACTGAATATCAACTGGCAGGGGCAGGCGCAGAGGCTCTTTGGGCAAGGGGATTGCATCCGGCACTCACTCTAGTCGCAGGCGATCGCCGTTTACCCATTTATCGCCATCCCCTACCGACTCAAGAACCCATTGGTCGCCAAGCCATGCTGGTGTTCTGCGCACGGGGGTATGGCTTATATGCCAACCTCACGCGATTTGTTTGTTTCGGTTCCCTATCCAGTGATGAAGCCAACTTACACCACTCTGTAGGGCAAGTCGAAGCGGCTCTATTAAATGCTTGCAAAGTTGGCACACCGCTAAGCCAGGTATATGAAGCGATCGCCCAGGCTTACGACAAGCAGGGCTATCCCAACGCCATTCGGGAGCACCATCAGGGTGGCACAACTGGGTATCTGTCACGGGAAGCGATCGCCAACCCCACCGCATCAGATGTACTGGCTGCCAACACCGTTATGGCATGGAACCCCAGCTTGCCAGGAGCGAAAATCGAAGATACGTTTGTGTTGCTGGAAGACGGTCGTTTAGAAAACCTCACCGTTGACCCCAACTGGCAAACGGCTGAGATTGAAGGACGTTTACGACCATTGCCCCTGGAGCGATGATGGACTACATTCAAATTTTTAATGCTGCCCCTGACGTTGAAGCCAGTGCCCCCGGACGAGTTAATCTACTCGGCGAACACACCGATTACAACGACGGCTTTGTATTGCCGACTGCCATTCCCCAACATACGACTGTGGCGATCGGTCGCAGTCCCAACGATCGCCACCACTTCTACTCCGCTAATCTAGAGGAGCAGGTTGATATCGGTCCTAGCGAATCAACGCCAACTGGATTTGCCCGCTACGTTGACGGATGCATTCGTGTATTGGAGCAATCCGGACACAAAATTCCTCCGCTCAATATATTTGTTAACTCCTCCGTCCCCATTGGGTCAGGGCTATCCAGCAGTGCAGCGTTAGAAGTCGCTACGCTGCGGGGGTTGCGATCGCTCCTCAATCTCAACTTAGACGATGTCAAAATCGCTCAACTGGGGCAACAAGCCGAGATTCAATATGCTGGAGTAAGTTGTGGCATTCTCGACCAGATGGCATCTAGCCTGGCAGACACCGAACATATGCTGTTTCTCGATACTCGCACCCTTGATCGCAAAATTCTCCCCTTTCCAGAGGGGGCAGAGATTGTGGTGATTGATAGCGGTGTGGCGCGATCGCTGGCAAGTAGCGGCTATAACCAGCGGCGGGCAGAGTGTGAAGAAGCGGCGCGTCAATTTGGAGTAAAGGCACTGCGTGATGTGAGCAATCCTCAAGTGACAGACTCTCTACCTGACCCAATTCGCAAACGGGCACGCCATGTCATCACTGAAAATAACCGAGTTCTTAAGGTATTGGATGGCATCTCCGCCGAAACCTTTGGTGAACTGATGAATGCCTCCCATGCGAGTTTGCGAGACGATTACGAAGTATCTGTCCCTGCATTAGATCAGCTCGTAGATATCCTACAAAACACACCGGGAGTTTTTGGCGCACGTCTGACGGGAGCCGGATTTGGTGGGGCTTGTGTAGCGTTAGTCAGATTGGGTGAGGGCAAAACGATCGCCCAAAAAGGGCTCACTCAATACAACCAACTGGGACACAAAGGACTGATCTTGGTGGGTTAAATCTGCTCGTTCTACACAGTTGACAAATAAATTTTGGCTATCAGGCTCAAACCCGGATGCTGGGAAAGCTTCCTGACTCGCCTTCGCCCTACCGAATGTGGTTACGGCTGTAATCACTCAAATAGGATTTTTACAGAAACCTTTGTTTGAAACCTGTTTTCTGTATAGAAGACGACTAAAAACCTTGCTAATACTCACCCTCAAGCCAGAAGTCAATTGGTCATTAAGTTCTTATTCTTAAAGAGAGGAGACAGTAATAGATTAACAAAATTGACTCTATTTCAAAAACTATGCAACTTCAAATTGAGTGTAATCGTGCTCTGTCCCAAAAACAATTTTGCTTAATTTGCAACCATTTTTTTGAACCGACAGAAGCAAAAGTTATCATCTGTAACGATCAAGGCGACGCTTTTGGTGAAGCCTGTCCCCAGTGTTTAGGGAAAGGGTTTAACTGGTTAAGCGGTCGCTTTGAGCAATTACTCAGTCATCCTCAGAAGCGGGAGGGCATCCACTTTCCCCGCAATCGGAAAGTTCCAGCAGGTGTCTAGTATCCAAATCAACAGCAAATTGATTATGAGCAGTGAATTACAACCTCAAAATAATGTAGAGATGATTCATCAATCATTAGAAGAAATCGACACTCTACTTTCTATTTTGGAAGAACAAATCAGGTTAGGACTATTCACTGCTCAACCCGATCTTGAAATCGAGATTATGACACCCGAAGATCAACCATTGACCTTAGAAGATGGGGCTTTCCTGATAGATTGGCTTTAAAAAATTTAACCGCGTGTAACGAGTACAAATTATGGCAACGGTTTACGGTAGTCTTCAGGGCATAAAGTCGAGTCAGATTAAGCAACTGGAAGAGTTGTATGACACAGAGCTATCTGGCGATTCTCCAACCGAGACATTAAGTGAACGCTTCATTACCCCTGAGTTTACAAACCATCTAGCGACCCTGAGCCAAACTATTCACCAACCGATTTGTTGTTATGTCAATCGGCGAGGGCAGGTGGTGCGAGTTAGTGTCGGTACTCCGATGCAAACCCAACTGGCTGAGGCCGATCTGCCTCGTCGTAGTGGCGGTGCAGGCAGTAAACGCTTCAGCGGAATTCGTTGTCTCGTAGCTCAGTTCCAACCACCTGATACCAGTGCCTTTATTGCCATGATGCGACAACGATTGGACGCACTCGTTGTGCTAAAGGTGGCATCCAAAGCGCACGGACATAAGAACGGAGATCACTCCGTTCAAGAGGTCTATCTGGCACACATCGTCCCCGATATAGAGCAACCCTGGGTCGTGGAGCCGATCAGCCTGGAAGCATTGTATGAAGAAGACTTTGGCGATCGCATCCACGACTGGGAACAGGACATTCAAGCTGCTGGATTTGATATTGCCGCTTCCCAAACCGTCCCATCCGACCGCGATCGCGTGTTGTTGGTAGGGGTACAGGTTGATGGCATGACCGACCAACAATTTCAGGACAGTATTAGCGAATTAGTGCGACTGGTGGAGAGTGCCAAAGGCGAAGTAGTTGGACTGGTGCAGCAAAAACGCTCTCGCCCTGATCCACAAACCGTTGTGGGTCACGGCAAAGTAGAAGAAACAACGCTAGAAGCTCAGCGATCTGGAGCAAATTTAATCGTCTTCAACCAAGATATTTCTGCGACTCAAGCCCGCAACTTAGAAGAACACATTGGGTTACGGGTGGTCGATCGCACCGGAGTGATTTTGGACATTTTTGCTCAACGAGCGCGATCGCAAGCAGGCAAACTGCAAGTAGAGTTAGCCCAGTTGGAATACATGCTGCCCCGGTTGCGCGGACGTGGACAAGAAATGTCTCGCCTGGGTGCCGGAATCGGAACTCGGGGTCCGGGTGAAACCAAGTTGGAAACTGAACGCCGCACCATTCAACGCCGCATTGCCCAACTCCAACATGAAGTGGATCAGCTTCAAGCGCACCGCGCCCGTCTACGCCACCAGCGCGATCGCCAGGATCTACCCGCGATCGCCTTAGTCGGCTATACCAACGCCGGAAAATCAACTCTGCTGAATGTGTTAACACAATCAGATATCTACACAGCGGATCAACTGTTCGCCACGCTTGATCCGACCACTCGCAAACTGACGATTACGAATCCTGAGATGGGCGATCGCTACGATCTCCTACTCACCGATACCGTTGGTTTTATCCACCATCTACCACCTGCGTTGATGGATGCCTTCCGTGCCACGTTAGAAGAAGTCACCGAAGCCGATGCGCTGTTGCATGTCGTGGATTTGTCTCATCCCGCTTGGGAACGGCACATCCAATCCGTCGAAGAGGTTTTGTCTGATCTGCCTGCCATGCCACCCGATGCCCTGCTGGTATTCAACAAAATCGACCAAACCGACAGCGAAACCCTGGCTCAAGCGCAGCAAACCTACCCCAATGCAGTCTTTATTTCCGCCGTTGAACGGCTTGGCTTAGAAACCTTGCGACAACGATTAGTGCAACTGGCAGGTGCTGCTCCCATAACCTCATCTCGCCCGATGGGATAGAGCAATTCTTGAATTGATTTGATTCTGACCTACCTCCGCCCCATCACATGTCGCTACCGCTATAATCCGTCCTTTGAAGTAGCTCAACTACCCCTTCTGACCCAGACCAAGTATGTCTAATGCATGGCGAATCTGTGGCGATCGCCATCTAAGTTAAGAGGTGTGCCCTAGTCGGGGATAGAACTCTGCAACCCATTTCAGTCTTAGTAGCTACCGCTATATCTCATGAACTTCTGCCATGAACTATAGCGTTGGGCAGATGGTGAAACCTCAATCCTGTATGGGTTACGCCACATCCACCCTACATTTAACGGCAATCCGATATTTAACTAAACCTCCAGGAGGACAACTATGAAACCAGGACAATACTTTGCGTTGATTATTGGAATTATGTACGTGCTCGTTGGCGTATCAGGATTTATTCCGGGTCTGGTCACTCCCCCCGTCGCTGATCCAGATTCAGTCAATCTAAGCTTCACAACCGGATATGGCTATCTCATGGGGTTATTTCCCATCAACTTTTTACACAATATTATTCACCTAAGCGTGGGGCTTGCGGGCATCTTTGCCTCCATTTCCTTAGGCAGTGCTCGCCTCTTTAGCGGTGGATTGGCACTCTTCTATGGAGCACTCGTGCTCTTTGGGTTATTTCCCCCAACACAATCCACGTTTGGTTTAATCCCTATCTTTGGTAACGACATCTGGTTGCACGCCATCACAGCCGCGATCGCCACTTACTTTGGGTTTATCGCTACTCCTGATCTGGCAGAACTGCGCGAAGACAACGCCAGCAAACAAGCCACCTCTATCCGATAAGACTAAGATTTGGTACACAGATGTCTAGCTGATCATCTCTAATTGAAAGCTCCACATTCAATCAACCGCACAATACCTCATGTCTTGCAGCACTCTACATTAAGCTTGCTGCAAGGTGTGGGGTAGCCCTGTTTCTATAGCAGTTCCCCCGCAGTCGTCACAGGAGTGCAGCAGTTCAAATCGGTTGGTCTATTGCTGCTCTCAAAGTAATTTAACGTGAATTCGGGATCAGATTTCGGCGGTTAAAACCGCCGCTATAGAAGCAAAACCGACCTGCGTCGGTTCGTCAAATCCTGCATTTTCCGGAGTCTGCGTCGGCGGACTTCGCTTTAGTAGCCGCGAATTCATTCGCCGGGCTCTTAAACGAACTGACGTTAATTTACTCAATCGAACGCTATGTCTTTTCTCGCCAGAGCATTCCTGACACTCCTGGTGGTCATTGACCCCGTTGGACTAGTACCGATCTTCATCACCTTAGCTGGCAAGTATACATCCGCTCAGCAAGAGCGCATTGCCCGCCAAGCTGTTTTAATAGCAGGTAGCATTCTGCTGATTTTTGCCCTGATTGGTAATTGGCTGCTGCGCTATCTGGGAATCAGCATTGAAGCGTTTCAAGTTGCTGGTGGGCTACTGCTGTTAAAAATCGCCGTTGATATGGTGTTTGCGCATCGAGAACGAGAAACCGCCGAGGAAGAGCAAGAAGCACAATTGCGAGAGGATATCAGCACCTTTCCGCTGGCAATTCCGCTAATTGCAGGACCAGGAACCCTGGCAAGTCTGCTGATTCTAACGAGTGAAGCAGATGGTCACGGTTCTAGTTTGGTGGCAATTATGGCGATTGTAGTGGTGGTATTGGCGATCGCCTATCTTTTGTTTCGTCTCTCAAAACGGTTAGCCTTTGCCTTTGGCAAAACAGGAATTAATGTGATCACACGAGTGTTGGGAGTGCTACTGGCAGCATTAGCGGTGCAATATGTGGTGAATGGAACAACGGTCGTTCTCAAAACGGCTCTTGGTCCACGCTGACTTAGGATTGTGCATTGATAGTGCCCTGGAGGGAAGAATGGTGGGCGTTGCTGATTGAGGATATGAAATCGCGAGCAAGATGCTCGCACTCCCTTGTGATGATCCCGATAGGGTGAGCGTCTCGCTCACGTTGGGAATTTACGTATCATTTGTCATTTCAGCAACGCCGAATGGTGAGAGGGTGAGAGAGTGCGAAATGCCTACGCTCACACCGTCTCACTCTCGCTCTCTTAGTTCCCATCCTTTCCTAAATAGGACTACCTCGATTCCTTAAATCCCTGATTTGATCTTTACTTGCACAAAGAAATTGAGATTTTTGAAGAATTAGCGATGCTACTGCCATTCCGCCTCTACCCATGGGGAGAATAGGGATCGTATAGAGGGTTACATTTTGCTCTGTCGGCAAGTTTGACAGCACGCGAGAGTTAGCCCCAACGTCTCAAAGTGAAGCGGACAGTAACATGGTTCAGAGTATCAATACAGCTAAATTTAGTGCAACTGATTTAGATCAATTAGCAGAAGATTTAAACCGAGATGGAATTTGTATTCTTCGTGGATTATTCGATCGCGAGTTGATTGCAGAGTGGAAAGATGCTTTTGATGCACTATTTCAACAGCGACAACAGCAACCCGGTGGAGTGGCTCCCAGAGGAAAAGCACGGGGTTACATTACATTGCCGTGGGTGGCTCCCTTTGCAAATCCTGAGGTGTTTGCAAATCCAACAATCTTAGGTTTACTCGATCGCATCTTTTATCAGGAATATAAGCTGGTGCAGTTAGCCGCTGACATTCCCATGCAGGGGTCTGAATATCAAGAAGTTCACCGCGATTTTCGTCCCCTCTTCACCGATCAAATCGTCACTCCTTTATATGCCGTTGCAGTCAATTTTTCGCTTGTAGAAGTGACAGCCGACAACGGTCCTTTTGAAATGGCACGGGGAACCCACGTCTTGCCACGAGAAGAAGGATTGGTCAAAGTTCGAGCGGGTGAGATTTCGATGGAGCAGTTTTATTTACAACCCGGAGATGTCATGGTGCGATCGCCTCTAGCACTGCATCGCGGCACGCCTAATCTGACACCAGAACCTCGTCCCATGATCGTGATGGGTTACGTAATGCACTGGCTCCACACCCACAAGGTAGATTTAACCCTGGAACAGGATTATTACAATAACTTGTCGCCACAACTTCAGGAGTTACTGCGGTGTCAAACCGTAGAACGATTGTCAGAAAACGCGACAGAAACCTACATCAACTTCGCGTATTAACAATCCGCCAGAGATCCCCCTTACCTACAGCATCCCCCTTTTAAGGGGGATTTCTAAGTCAGCTTTTGATAAAGGTGGGCAGTGCCCACCCTACCAGAATCGCTGTAAGTAGCCATTTAGAGTGCTGGTAGCGTCAGCGCATACCACTGACCAATAACAATTGACCAATGACAACTGACGATTGACCAATCACGGTTGACGATTGACAACTGACGATTGACCATTAACAACTGACGATTGACCATTAACAATTGACGATTGACAACTGACGATTGACCAATAACAACTGACCAATAACAACTGACGATTGACCATTAACAATTGACCAATAACAACTGACGATTGACCATTAACAATTGACCAATAACAACTGACGATTGACCAATAACAATTGACCAATAACAACTGACCAATGACAACTGACGATTGACCAATCACGGTTGACGATTAACTAATGACAACCTACACCAACCCCATTTATCCCAACTATTTCGCCGATCCATTCGTTTGGCGACATCAAGGCATCTACTATGCGATCGGTACAGGTCCAGCTGAAGCCGCAGGGCAAGTGGATGAACTTCACAAACAGCGGGTTTTTCCCCTGTTGCGATCGCCCGATTTAGTGAACTGGCAGTTTGCCGGAAACGCACTACAACGTCCTGACCCTGCATTGGGCGATAACTTTTGGGCACCAGAAGTGGCATACCACGAGGGCACTTTCTATCTCTACTACTCCGTTGGGCACGAGGACAAACATCATCAGTTACGGGTTGCGACTAGCCCTGATCCATTAGGACCCTATCAAGATTCTGGGAAACCCCTCGTTGACCTAAACACCTGTGCTTTTGCGATCGATCCCAGTCCTTTTCGTGACGATGATGGTCAGTGGTATCTCTTTTACGCTCAAGATTTTTTAGATGCCGAGAATGGGGTTCGGGCAGGAACCGCCTTAGTGGTCGATCGCCTGTTAACCATGACAACGTTAGCCGGGGAAACCAAGATGGTGCTGCGAGCGCGTCACGACTGGCAACGGTTTTTAGCGAATCGCCCGATGTATGGTGGCATCTACGATTGGCATACCTTAGAGGGTCCTTGTGTTCGCAAACACAACAATCGTTATTACTGTTTCTATAGTGGTGGACGCTGGGAAACAGACAGCTATGGCGTTGATTATGGGATTGCTAACAACGTGATGGGTCCCTATTCGGATGCTGGGAATGAATCAGGACCGCGTGTGCTGCGATCGCATCCGGGTTATGTGTTAGGTCCCGGTCACAACTCGATCGCCTTGAGTCCTGATGGTCAAGCCGAATACGTGGTGTACCATGCCTGGGACACCGGAATGGTAGCCCGTCGTATGTGCATTGATGTGCTGCTCTGGACTCCCAATGGCCCTCGTTGTCAGGGACCAACCTGGACACCCCAAACACTGAATGCAAAAGCGTAATATCAAATCACGTGAAATCTCTTCTCTGGATAGGGGTGCAGTCCCACACCCCCTATCTCAATTGCTCGACAGGTGCTATAGGATCGTAAAGCTGCCGCTAGATAGAAGATAGCTTCATTTTCTTCGCGCAAGATTGCAACTGATGATTGATCTAGATGCATGAACACAAATCTAATTGCAGGGGTTGTCACTGGCAACGCTCAGCGGGAGGGGGGCGAGCGACGGGGATGGTTTATTGGCGACTTTATTACCCCACCCGATGATCCTCGTTCGACCTCAGATATCGAGGTGAAGTGGGGCATTCATGCCGCAGGTGATAAGCGATCGGACTGGACAGAACCTGCAACAGTGACAACCATCTCAATTCTGATTAGCGGTCGATTTTGTCTTCAGTTTCCAGATGGTGAAATTGTCCTCTCATCCCAGGGAGACTATGTGCTGTGGCTTCCGGGTGTGACTCACTCCTGGCACGCCGAAGAAGCTTCTGTTGTGTTGACAGTGAGATGGCCTTCTCAGTCGTCGTGAAATGATCGCTCTGGTCAGAATACTACTGATGTCGCTTCTGGTGCCATTGCCACGCATGGGTGAGAATTTGGGTCAGGTCGGCGTATTGGGGTTGCCACCCTAATACAGTGCGAGCCTTATCACTGCTGCCCACCAAAACGGGCGGATCACCAGGTCGGCGATCGCGCTCTATCACGTTGATCTCTCGCTGTGCTACCTTTTGAGCCGCTTCAATCACATCCCGCACCGAGAAACCACTGCCATTGCCCAAATTAAACACATCACTATCACCACCGTTTTGCAGATACTTTAGCCCCAACACATGCGCCTGAGCTAAGTCATTGACGTGAATGTAATCTCGGACGCAGGTTCCATCTTCTGTGGGATAGTCTGTGCCCAAGATCGAAATACTGTCTCGCTTGCCCAGGGCAGCCAGCAGCACCAGCGGAATGAGGTGAGTTTCAGGTTCATGGTCTTCGCCCAGCAACCCACCCGGATCAGCCCCGGCAGCATTAAAGTAACGGAATCGGACAGACTTCAACCCGTAAGCAACATCAAAGTCCGCCAGGATGCGCTCGACCATCTGCTTACTGCTGGCGTAAGGGCTGATTGGGTCTTGAGGATGGTCTTCTGTAATGGGTACAAACTTAGGATTGCCGTAGAGCGCACAGGTCGAAGAAAACACAAAGTGTTTGATTGATGCTGCAACCATTGCCTCCAGCAGGGTCAGCGTTCCCGTCACATTATTGCGATAGTATTTGCCGGGATCAGTCACCGATTCACCTACCGCAATATACGCGGCAAAGTGCATCACAGCCGCGATCGGGTAAGTAGCAAAGAGGTTATCCAGGAGGGGGCGATCGCTAATATCACCCACAATCAACTTCACCTTTAATCCCTGCTCTACCAGTTCTCGGTGTCCATTAGACAGGTTGTCGAGCACCAGGACATCATATCCCGCTTGTTGCAGGGCTAACACCGCATGAGAGCCAATATATCCCGCTCCGCCAGTCACTAAAATCATCGATCGATCAGACACCTTACTAACCTCTGCTAAATCTGCTTATCGGCATTCTCCTGCCTTTTAACACTAATCAATCAGTAGAATTTGTAACCTATCTGCGGCGAGATAACGAGCCACAAGCTCTTGAGCAGATCGATCCTGCCCAGACCGTTGAAGCAGAGATACAGAAGCTTCGTCAAATGAAGTTTAAATGTATGGATAAACACAGGCGATCGCACCTAAAACGATACAAAAAAAGTTTTTCTTTGGAAAAGTTTACTGTTTTTTAAAGGCACTTGAGCTTGACATAAAAACTCTTGCTTCTGATTTGTAAAAACCCATCTTTAAGAAGACGTATAACAAGGTTTAAAGCTGTTATTCCTTCTAGAAGCACAAGTTTTATTGAAAAACATGAATGAGAAACAAGAAAAATTAGACAGCAGACTTACAAGACTGAGCGTTGTTAGAACGGTGAATCACAAGCTTAATTACAAGTATTATTCGTGAGATCTCAGCGATGAAGATGCTGCATTCACAGCCTAATCATTTTCAAGTCGATTCTAAAGTCGATAGCTCAACCAATCTAATTACTAATTAAGTTCATCGCTTCAGGGGTAACAAATGTCCATAAACAGTAACCACATCAGTAAAGAAGATGGATTAATAGGGTCATCACTCGAGCACATTCAAAACAACACCACTTCACAAGACAACACCTCATTAACCCATTTACGGTGGTCTGAAAAGCTAGTTTTAGAGCCAAATCTGAATATCCCTGATTTAGTTTGTTTCTCTCATCTCCGATGGGATTTTGTCTATCAACGTCCACAACATCTACTCAGCCGTTGTGCCAAAACTCGCAGAGTTTTTGTTGTAGAAGAACCGCTCGCCAGCCCAGATGATTCCTTCTGGCTAGACGTTAGCAGGCGCGAGTGTGGTGTTTGGGTAGTTATACCATATCTTCCTGAAGGATTAAGTGAAGAACAGTCCATCAGCCTCCAACAACAGTTGTTAAACGAATTATTTGCAGAAGCTCAGATTCAAGCTCCTATTTTGTGGTACTACACCCCCATGGCAGTACCCTTTACCCATCACCTACCATCATCAGCCGTTGTGTATGACTGTATGGATGAGCTATCCGCCTTCAAAGGAGCCCACCCTCAGTTGCAAGCCCGTGAAGCCCATCTGTTTAAACTGGCTGATCTGGTGTTTACAGGAGGTCGTAGCCTGTATGAGGCAAAACAACATCAGCACCCTAACGTTTATGCTTTTCCCAGCAGCATTGATGCCGCTCACTTTGCCCAGGCAAGAGGCAAGTTAACCGATCCTGCTGATCAAGCTGACATTCCCCATCCTCGCATGGGCTTCTATGGTGTGGTTGACGAACGAATGGATCTCGATTTGCTCGCTGGGATCGCTGAAGCCCGTCCCGATTGGCACTTAGTGATTGTTGGTCCCATCGTCAAAATTGATCCAGCCATTGTGCCCCGTCATCCCAACATCCATTATTTGGGTGGTAAATCCTACCAAGAATTGCCAATCTATTTGGCAGGGTGGGATGTAGCATTGCTACCTTTTGCCCGCAATGAATCCACTCGTTTCATTAGCCCAACGAAAACTCCCGAATATCTGGCGGCGGGCAAGCCCGTTGTCTCAACGTCGATTCGGGATGTGGTGCGCCCCTATGGTGAGGAGAAGTTAGTCCATATTGCGGACACCGTTCCAGAGTTTGTAGCGGCGATCGCCTCAGCTCTGGAGCAAAAACAAACCCAACCAGGCTGGCTCAATCGGGTTGATGCATTTCTCGCACAAACCTCCTGGGATAAAACCTGGCAGGCTATGAACGAATTGATTGAAGGCGCGATCGCCGCCAATACTCAAGCTTCTCATCGCTCCTCTCAGCAGCAGCCTGTAGTGGCTTAAAGAGTGTTTAAACAACGACACCATTACAAACCCAACCATCACAAACCTCATCGCAAATCATAGCGATGCAATTCAGTTCCTCTCTGGGGTGATTCACCCCAATGATCGTCAACTGGCAATTTAACACATACATCCTTAAGGAATACCGTTATGTTCGATTATCTAATTGTCGGTGCAGGATTCGCTGGCAGTGTTTTAGCAGAGCGATTGGCAAACCAAAGCGACAAAAAAGTTTTAGTTGTGGATATCCGCAATCACATTGCTGGTAATGCTTACGACCATTACAACGAATCTGGAATTTTAGTTCATAAATACGGTCCACACATCTTTCATACCAACTCGCGAGATGTGTTTGAATATTTATCTAACTTTACAGAATGGCGACGTTATGAACACCGTGTCCTTGCTAGTGTTGATGGACAATTAGTACCGATCCCCATCAACCTGGACACAATCAACAAACTATATGGGTTGAATCTCACATCGTTTGAAGTTGCTGAATTTTTTGCTTCTGTTGCAGAATCCAAGGAATATATTCGTACCTCTGAAGATGTAGTGGTCAGCAAAGTAGGACGGGAATTGTACGAAAAATTTTTCCGCAACTACACTCGCAAACAGTGGGACATCGACCCCTCTGAGTTAGATAAATCGGTAACAGCACGAGTTCCCACCCGCACCAATCGCGACGATCGCTACTTTACCGATACCTATCAGGCGATGCCGCTCCATGGCTACACTCGGATGTTTGAGCGGATGTTAGATCATCCCAACATCAAAGTCATGCTTAACACCGATTACCGTGAGATCCAAAACTTCATTCCCTACAAGCAAATGATTTACACGGGCCCAGTAGATAGCTTCTTTGATTACCGCTATGGCAAGCTGCCCTATCGATCGCTCGAATTCAAACACGAAACCCTCAACGAGCCAGTGCATCAGCCTCAAGCGGTGATCAACTATCCCAACGAGCACCTCTACACCCGTGTCACCGAGTTCAAATATTTGACCGGACAGGAGCATCCCAAAACCAGCATCGTGTACGAGTATCCCAGAGCCGAAGGCGATCCCTACTATCCTGTACCGCGTCCTGAAAACGCTGAACTGTATAAGCAATACAAAGCATTAGCAGACGCAACACCCAACGTTCATTTTGTCGGACGGTTGGCAACGTATAAGTACTACAACATGGATCAGGTTGTGGCTCAAGCATTGGCACTCTATGCCCAATTGGCAGAACGGTCAAGCTGGCATCCCGATGAGGAAACTGCCGCTGCTAAAGCAAGAAGCCCCAAAACTGCCGTTCCTCGCACTGGCAAAACTCCTATGAATGCAGGCGATCGCCCCTTAACGACCACGGCGGCTTCAGGTAAATCTGAACCGTCAAACGGAAAGACGCCAGTCTCCAAGTAATAGTGCGGTTATCTCCAATAGATCAGTTTAGGTCTTGCATCTTACTCATCTGAGTTAGCTTCACTCAACCTCATCCCCCAACCCCTTCTCCCAAGTGGGAGAAGGGGAGTCAGAGTGGCTTGAAGTCCCTCTCCCCATTTTGGGAGGAGATTTAGGGTGAGGGTGAATTGGATTGACGCACAGCAAATTAACTGCAACTGCATCAGGTCGGTTTTACTTCTATAGCTGCGGTTTTAACCGCCAAACTCTTATCTAGAACTCACGTTAATCCAGCGATGAACTGGGGATCAGGTTCCAGCAGGTAGGAGTTCGCCATTCACCATTATCAAAATTACACACACCGGAAAACTTAACTTCTCACCTTCTCTTCTTCTGAGAGAAGGGGGAGCCAGAAATCCTTATTGTATTGTCTGCTTTTAAAAGTACTGTGTATCGAGATGTGAGAGGGTTATGACTTCAAATCAAGTTTCGCCATTGGAATTGTGGGGCGGTATTGAATGCACAGTCAATCGGGTGGGCGATCGCTATTTTGATCAGCTCGATCGCAACGGTCATGCCACTCGTCTCGAAGATCTCGATCGCTTCGCAGCCTTAGGGATTCAAGCTATTCGCTATCCCATCTTGTGGGAACGGACTGCACCGAATGGATTAGAAAATGCTGATTGGTCTTGGGCAGACGAACGATTAACCTACCTGGATGATCTGGGGATTCGTCCCATTGTGGGGCTAGTCCATCATGGCAGCGGTCCTCGTCACACAAGCCTGATTGATTCTGCTTTTCCAGAAAAACTAGCCGAATATGCGCGTGCCGTTGCTCAACGTTATCCCTGGGTCAGCTATTACACTCCTGTAAATGAGCCACTCACCACAGCCCGCTTTAGTGGGTTGTATGGACACTGGTATCCCCATGGTCGAGATGACTTGAGTTTCCTCAAAGCCTTACTGCATCAATCTCGCGCCACAGTTCTCTCGATGCAAGCGATCCGCCAGATCAATCCCCATGCTCAACTGGTGCAGACTGAGGATTTAGGTAAAACCTTTAGCACTCCGTTGTTGGCATACCAGGCAGAATTCGAAAATCATCGCCGCTGGCTCTCCTTCGATTTGCTCTGTGGTCGTGTCGATGCTTCGCATCCCCTGTGGGGCTACATCCTGCGATCGGGCATTACAACGGAGGAACTGCTGTGGTTCCAGGACAATCCCTGTATCCCCGATATTGTTGGCATCAATCGTTATGTCTGTGCCGATCGCTTTATTGATGAGCGACTCGATCGCTATCCCCCGCATACCCACGGCGGCAACAGTGTCCATCAATACGCCGATGTAGAAGCGGTTTGGGTCTGTTCCGAGAGCCTTTACGATCATGTCGCGCTGCTCAAGGAAGTCTGGCAACGCTATCAACAACCCATTGCCATCACCGAGGCACACATGGGCTGCACCCGTGAGGAGCAATTGCGCTGGTTAAAGGAAGTTTGGCAAGCCGTACAAACCCTACGCCAGGAAAATGTGAACATTCGCGCTATCACGGTTTGGTCACTCTTGGGCACCTACGACTGGAACAATCTGGTCACACGGGATGACAACTTTTACGAACCCGGTGTGTTTGATGTCCGCTCTCCATCGCCTCGCTCTACCGCGATCGCCACAATGGTGCAGTCGTTAGCTGAAGGGCGCACCTATGATCATCCATTGCTCGATCTACCGGGATGGTGGCAGCGATCGCAACGCCTCCTCTATCCCCCGGTCAGCTACGCGCAGGATCTGGGCGGGTGGGCAGATGCAACCGCTCCTCAAACGCCAGAAATGCGGCAAAAGCGAAACACAACCTGCGCGACTTCACCGTTGCTGATTACAGGCGCAACAGGCACCTTGGGTCAAG
This sequence comes from Oscillatoria sp. FACHB-1407, assembly GCF_014697545.1. Classification (GTDB taxonomy): domain Bacteria; phylum Cyanobacteriota; class Cyanobacteriia; order Elainellales; family Elainellaceae; genus FACHB-1407. The sequence continues at coordinate 195,758 of NZ_JACJSA010000001.1, forward strand.
CCTATGCCCGCATCTGCGAGATTCGCGGTATTCCCTATTACCTGCTCTCTCGTCAGGATATGGACATCACCAATCCCTCTAATGTTCAGCAGGTGTTGGATGAGTTACGACCCTGGGCAGTCGTGAATGCGACTGGCTACGTGCGGGTTGATGACGCTGAACGGGAGCCCCACCTGTGTTATCGCGTGAATGCCGATGGAGCCGCGATTTTAGCAGAGGCTTGTGCTCAACGAAATATAGGGCTAATTAACTTTTCTTCTGATCTGGTGTTTAATGGCGATCGCAATCAGCCCTATCTGGAGAGTGATGGAGTTGCCCCGTTAAACGTCTACGGACATAGCAAAGCCCAAGCTGAAGAATGGGTGCTGCATCACCATCCTTGCTCCTTAATGATTCGCACCAGCGCATTTTTTGGTCCTTGGGATGAATACAACTTCCTGACGATCGCCCTCCGCACCCTCAAAGCCGGACAACCGTTTATTGCCGTTGAAGATGCGATCATTTCCCCCACCTATGTGCCCGATTTGGTCAACTCAAGTCTGGATCTATTGATTGACGGTGAATGCGGCTTGTGGCATCTAGCTAATCCTGGAGCGATCGCCTGGGTAGATTTAGCCCGGTGGACGGCTCAATTGGCTGGAGTTGATGCCTCTGCCATTCAACCCTGTTCCATCAAAACATTGGGATTGGCTGCCCCTCGCCCCATCTACAGCGTTTTGGGCAGTGAACGGGGAGTTTTGTTGCCAGATTTAGACCGGGCGATAGCCTGCTATTTACGGGAATGCAATCAAATTCCGCACTAACACTTGTACTACAGGATACATCTCCAGAGAGACGAGGTAACGCTCAAAACAAGATTCACTGGTAGGTAACTCAGTTTCACCCGTTGAAATAATTGCCTACAAACAATTACGGGCTATTTGATTAAAGCCTATTGATGAACGTTAAAGAATTAATCCGGTAACAAAATAAGTGCGAGCGTCTCGCTCGCGGGTAACATACCCACACTCTATGAGCGTCTCGCTCGCGGGCAAGGTGCCCACACCATTTCGGAAATGAATGCTAGACATCCTGAGAAGAGATCCCCCTCAGTCCCCCTTTTTGAGGGAGATGCCAGAGGCAGGGGGATCTCGCTCCACAGCGGTTAAAAAGGAAAAACCTATGAGTGACCCATCCCTATCTGATCAAGCCAAAAATCCCGATCGCCCCGTCGTTGCATCCGAGCAAGCTCAACCGCTCACCTCACAAAACGTGCAGGGTAGTGCCATGCTAGACGCACACGCTGAAGTAGGTGGCAACCAACCTGAAGGGGAACCCGTCAACGCTCCGATCGCCACCAATTTTTCGGGTGCAACGACAACAGGGGATCCCAAAACAGCAGCAGCATCCGGTGAAATGGGAGCCTTTTCAACCGATGCATCATCAGCAGAGAAAGGATCGATCAATCTTCAGAACAACCCCGATATTCCGGGCGATCGCAACGACACTCCCCAGGCAGATTTGCCTGATACCGACCAAATGAAATTACCAATTAATGCTGAAACGAACCTTCGCGATTAGAGCCTGATGGAACGATACGATTTCATTCTGATCGGGGCAGGTCACAATGCCCTGGTCTGCGCCGCATACTTGCTTAAAGCCGGATATAGCGTCCTGTTGTTAGAGAAAAATCCCATTCCCGGTGGGGCATCAACTACCGAGGAATTAATGCCAGAAGAGGCTCCGGGCTTTAAGTTCAATCCTTGTGCGATCGACCACATCTTCATCCATCTGGGTCCCGTTGTTCAAGAGTTAGAGCTAGACAAGTACGGGCTGGAATATCTTTTCTGTGACCCTGTTGTTTTTTGTCCTCACCCCGACGGGAAGTATTTCTTCGCCCATCGATCAGTAGAAAAAACCTGTGCCGAGATTGAGCGATATAGCCCTCGTGATGCTCGCAAGTATGCTGAATTCATCGACTTCTGGCAGCGGGTGATTGGAATGCTCACACCAATGTTTAACGCTCCGCCCAAGTCACTCGTAGACATGGCAGGCAACTACGACATCAGCAAACTCAAGGATTTGTTTTCGTTGATGGGGTCAGCCAACAAAACATTGGATTTCGTCCGCTCCATGTTCACTAGCCCGATGGACATCATCGACGAATATTTTGACTCCGAATTTCTCAAAGCTCCCCTAGCACGTCTCGCCGCAGAACTGAGTACGCCCCCCTCTCAAAAAAATATGGCCGTGGGTTCCATTATGATGGCACTGCGTCACAATCCGGGGATGGCTCGTCCCAAAGGCGGAACGGGGGCACTCGTAGAAGCCTTAGTTCGGTGTGTTCAGGCGTTGGGTGGTGTCATCCGTACTGAGCAACCCGTACAACGAGTATTGGTGGATGAGGGACGAGTCGTCGGTGTGCGGCTCACGAATGGGCAGGAATATCGAGCAACGGCAGGAGTCATATCGAGTCTGGATGCTCAACGCTTGTTTTTGCAGTTGATGGATGAGGATGATGTAGACACAGCCGACGCCCATTTGCGCGAACGGGTCGCCCGTCGCATCACCAACCACAATGAAGCCATTCTCAAAATCGATTGCGCTCTGTCAGAGTTACCCCGCTTTGTCAATCACGATCACCGCGATGAATACATGATTGGCTCAGTTCTGATTGCCGATTCTGTCGCTCAAGTGGAATTGGCTCATACCGATCCAAACATCGGTAGAATTCCTCTGGATGACCCCTCGATGTATGTCGTGGTGCCCAGTCTGCGCGACCCATCATTGGCTCCAGAGGGCAAGCATACATTGTGGATTGAATACTTTGTTCCCTATCAAATCGCTGGCGCGGAGGGTACTGGATTCAATGGAACCGGATGGACAGAGGAGTTGAAAAACACGGTTGCCGATCGCGTCCTCAGTAAACTGGCAGACTATGCCCCGAATCTCGACTCCTCTATCATTGCCCGTCACATCGAAAGCCCACCTGAACTCGAACGTCGAATTGGCGTTTCTAAAGGCAATTACTATCACCTGGACATGACCTTTGACCAGATGATGTTTTTCCGCCCCCTGCCAGAACTTGCTAACTACAAAACCCCCATCGAAGGGCTGTTTCTCACAGGCGCAGGCACCCATCCAGGCGGGTCTATTTCAGGAATGCCGGGTCGCAACTGTGCGCGGGTGATTCTGCAAACTCAACACCCCGTCTCTCAAGCTTTAGCAGATGCAGGCAATGCCATCAAATCGACAGCACAATCCTTATTCCGTACTGGCGATCGCTCCTCCCATCATGAGTAGAGAAATCAACCAACGTACTGCCCAACCGGGGAAAGCTACCTACTGATTGGCTTGAATCTTTTGCTTTAACACCTCTGGATCGAGATACAACTCAACAAAGCCGCAGTTCGTACAGGCACGCGCCTTGTCAATCAGTGTGCCAGCTTTGAAAAAGTTCTTTTGCCAATTTGAAAAATACATCACATTTTCGATACCCAACTTACCCGTATCCATCTCTCCGTCACATTTAGGACAATTTTGCTCTTGCATCTTTACCTCACTACTTCATGAGTTCTGTCGTACCTTTGCAAATTTAATCAGGTGTGATTTTGGAGGTAGGGTCATGGCATTGCCATGCCCTTCCAGTAAATCCGTTATGCAGGTTATTTAATCCACAATCCTGAGCTCTTGTATCGTGTCCTTGGGGTCAAAACGCAAAGCAGAGTCACGGGTACAAGATGCGAATGAACGTCAATTCGGATGAATCACCTGATAAATCATTCGCAGATGTACTCGCATTTATATTTTACTTCCTGCAACCTAAAACGCCATATCTAGCAGTCCTAAATCGATCGTGAAACCTACTCTTTCATTCGTCCTTCGTCCTTTGTCAATTTGTGTATGACCAGCAACGATTGACCATTGACGATTGACCATTGACCATATCTCAGACTTCTTCGTGAATCAAATAGGATGGCTATAGCAACTGAACAGTTTGTTAGGACATCTCTCAATTTTGAACGTGATGTACGGTCTACCTCTTAGCCTCAGTCCTCAGCACTCAGTCCTCAGCACTTTGCTACAGCATTTGTAAACAGGGACTATAAAGACTTCATCCCTTGTCAATCAATCAGGTAAAGCCTTACCTATTGCGGAAACCATTTGCTTGGAGTGGGATCTATCTTTGATAGAGACTATCACGAGAAATTCAGCAATGTCGGTTTACTACAACTCAAATGCCATCCCTTCAAATGCAGCTAAGAGTCAAAGCAAGCACCGTTTTATGATGCTTAAAAGGGTTGGTTTTATTAGCGCACTCGCAACATTGGCGATCGCCTGCCAATCTTCTCCTCCCTCCGGATCAGCATCTGCCCCTTCAGTAGAGGCAACTCCCACAGCAAGTGTTTCTCCGGAAGAAGTAGCTTCTCCGGAAGCCACTCCAACCGAGCAACCGAGCTACGTTAATCAACAAATTGGCTTTACGTTTACCTATCCCGATGATTTTGTTGTGGATAGCTCAGAAGATGATCCGTCTGCCCCTACAGAAGACGATCTACAACTGGCCTTGGATCTCTGGGAACGTGAGCAATATCAAGACATTGAAGCCGGACAATATGAAGGCGGAACAGAACTGCCTCCCAATGTACAGGTGGCGATTTATCAGAATGGCGATCGCCTCCCCTTAGAAGACTGGATTGCCCAAAACAATCGCTTTGTCGTGCCAGGTGAGTTTCAGACACAGGCGATCGCAGGTCAAGAGGCACTAACCTTTCCATCAGAGGGGCTATACGGTTACGACAATGTGGTTCTATCCAGTCCAACGGGAGGCGAAGTAATTGTCATCAGCCTTGGCAAAATGAATGTACCTGAGTTGGATGGAGCCAATCAACAAGCCTTTGAGCAAGTTGTCTCAACGTTTCAATTCACCAATTAAACACTCAAACTGTAGAAGGATTTCGGCGGTTAAAACCACCGCTATCGGAGCAAAACCGATCTGCGTCGGTTCGTCAAATCCTGTATTTTCCGGAGTCCGCGTCGGCGGACTTCGTTCTAGTACAGCAAAAAATAAGTTTTGAAAGGGGTGAAGGGGTTTTACCCCTTCTTGAGGGCGAAGCCCCCAACCCCCCTACATTGCAGAACTTTGTGTTCGCAACACTAGTAGCCGCGAATTCATTCGCCGGGCTCTTGAACCGAACTGACGTTCCTTAAAACCGAAGTCCTACTTTAAAGGTGTGAATCGTCGTATGAGCTAAACCACACAACGATTCAAACCGGAAATCTAATCCTCTAACACTCGACGGATACGACGCTCTAATTGATCCAGATCCAATCCACCTTCGTCACGGCTAATGCGTCGAACAGTGGAATTCACTTTATCTAGATCCTGCAATAGGTCAGTCAAAATCTCCTGTTGCTGGCGCGATTGAATCACTTCACGCGGCTCTTGCACCAGATCGCGAACAATCGTGTCTTCAGCGCGAGAAGCAACAACCGGATCAGATTGTCCTGCTAAATAAACAAACGTGCGTCGTCCCGGCCCACGCTCCTCCTCCACAGGCAGCAAAGCCGTCACTTGATCTGAGCGGACGTATTTGCCAAAACCCAAATGCACCAGAACGGATGATTGAATTTTCATGAATGCTGTTGCTCACTATGTCTCTATGTTTCATCATAAGAGCTTCCACAGAGAGCTAGAAGCGTTTAACAGAGCGGGTTTCACCCCTATTTCAGTAGTGATTTACGCCACGAGTGTGAAATGGTTTTGCTTACGGTAGAGGTTCCAACGACACAACCCCAACATGCTCTCCAATAAATCCAATCATCGTACAGGGAGTATTGAATCCCCAGTGCGACGGATTGAGCCAATCCCGTTCTAAACGACTCTCAATTTGACGGGGATAACCTAACTGAGCATCATAGGTTGCATGGATGCGAATGGCTCCATCGCACTGACACCCATTGGGGCCGCAAGTTGATTCAGTTGCAGGGGTTTGAAACCGCGCAAAAATATCAGAAACTGTCATGGGAGTCACGAGGTTCAACTGATTCTGACAAGTATCTCGTACAACACGGGCGATCGCCTCATTCTGCACTTCAATCTCTTGTTGACAGCCAGGTGAATCAGTCAAAATGCGATACTCAACGGTCATGCGGTAGCGGTCAGGTTTCTGTGTACTCCAGGTTTGTTGAGCCTGTTTAAATTGTTGTCTGGGTGCATGGCGTTGATAGAGCAAAGTGGCAACACCCAGGCTCAACAAAACACCACCAACAATTGCGGCAGTTATTCCCAATGGCTTGATATTTCTGCTCATTCGCTGCTGACTGACATGTAATTCTGAATAACCATCTCAGCTTAATGCCTGTATACGAAAGAACTGTAAGCGTTTTAATTTTTGATACGTGAATCGACCGTACGCCGCTTAACAGGCGATGACAACACAATCAGGGTGATGACCTGACTGTGAGGAAATTGATCAATCAAGGATTCCAGATGGGTCACTGAGGAAACCGCCACTTTGAGAATGTAGTCATCACTGCCAGTGACTCGATGACACTCCAAAACTTCGGGAACCTGAGTAAACGAGCTACCGATGTTGGTAAACTGTCCCGGTGGAGACACTACCCGCATAAACGCCATAATCGGCAGACCCAATTTCTCCAGGTTGAGTTCGGCACGATATCCGGTGATGATTCCTGCTTCCTCTAACCGCCGCACCCGGTCGGCGATCGCCGGAGATGAAAGCCCAATCTGTCGTCCGAGTTCACTGTAGGAGATGCGGGCATTCTCCTGTAAAGCGCGCAAAATCTCCCAACCTACGGGATCAAGCAAAGATTCGGATTCTAAAGTCATAACCACTTATTCCATTAAAATTAAAAGCTGAACTGGCTCAACTCATTTAATTCTATATGCCAGATCGGTTGATTAAGCTTTATAATGAAAATGTATTGAGAATTACTGAAAGATGCACAAGATGTGCATGTGAGGAAGGTGGATTTATGAAGAGCTATTCAGCACCATTTCAACCCAATTTCGGCGTCAACCATCGCTCTCCTGCAAAGTCTGCCCTAACGAACACTTGGAAACACCGCTGGCAGAATTTCTTGAATGCGATCGCAGGATATGCTGAACCCCATATCTGGCAAGAGTCCAACCAACATGGCGAAACGCTTTGGCGGGCATATGACCCCATCAGCGATCGCTACTTCACTGGCTCTGAAAACGATATGCGGCAATGGATTGAGCAACGCTATTACGCTTAAGAACCATCCTGCGGGTTCAATCGCGCAAGCAACACGGTAAACTGATACTGCTCTGATGCAGCGTTTACTAAGGATCGTGCGCCATGTTCTCGATTATCTGGGGGCTGTTATTGTTGCTAGCAGCCTATCTACTAGGATCAATCCCTACAGGCTATTTGGCAGGTCGATTGCTCAAGGGCATCGATATCCGAGAACATGGCTCTAAGTCAATCGGGGCAACCAATGTGTTGCGGACTCTGGGTAAGGGTCCTGCCCTGACCGTTTTGTTAATTGATGTGTTGAAGGGAGTAGCGGCGATCGCCCTGGCGCGGTGGCTCTACTCCCTTTCTGCGGTAGTTGCAACTATTCCTGCCAATGCTGATTTACAGGCGTGGGTGCCCTGGGCAGTGATTATGGCTGGGTTAACCGCGATTGTCGGTCACAGTCGCTCCGTGTGGATTGGCTTTAAAGGTGGCAAATCCGTTGCAACTGGGTTAGGCGTGCTACTAGCTATGTCCTGGCAGGTGGGTCTATCGACCCTGGGCGTGTTTGGCATTGTGCTAGCCCTATCTCGCATTGTCTCGTTGGGGTCTATTCTGGCGGCGATCGCTTCCCCACTGCTCATGCTGCTGTTTCAGCAACCCTTACCCTATGTGTTGCTAGCCACAGCAGCGGCAATCTACATTTCCATTACCCATCGCGCCAACATTCAACGTCTACTGGCAGGGACAGAGCCACAGGTCGGGCAAAAGCATCAGAGCAGCAATTAATCAAGCTCTACAAAGTCGCCAGCGTAGATGATGGCACACATCTCCTGGTAAGCCGCGTGAGTGCCACAGGCGACTCCAGTCAGACGATATTCCGCTCTCAGGAGTGCCTCCCGATGTCCTCGGCTAGGCACCCCATCATCAATGACAAGTTGGATGACGTGCCATTGAGCATCACTCAATGGACTATAGCTAATGTTTTCTCCCGACAGGGTATCGGCGGGAACAGTGCCGTAGCGATGAATGCGATCGCGGTAGGTGCTGCCATCGGAGCCGTAGTGCCCTGTTGCACCAATCACCCCTAAATCATTCACATGATCACGCGCCCCCAAAGACAACCCTCTAGAGGGCTCCAACAGTGGCAGAGGGTCTGTTTCACGCAAGACGGCGATCGCCTCATCCAGTGCTGTAATACCTTCAACGGTTTCGAGTGGTGGCAACCCCGGCAGGTGCAGGATGCGATCGCGGTAATATTGCCGCAAATTGGCTAACTGCTCAGCATAGGCAGATGGGTCTGCCCTGAGCCGATTGGTTTCAGCAACAATCGCCTGCTCAAAGGGCGAGAGATAGCTAACGGGTTGCAGTAGGGAATCATAACTGCCGATCAGGGTTGCAATCGATGTGGAAGTGTTGCCAGAAGGAATGAGTTCATCCGTGGAACGAGTGGCTTGATCGGTGTTCACTTTGCCAGAAGTTGGTTCCGTACTTGGGAGGAAGTCTGCGCTTGAGATAACTTCCGTTACCTCTGTATTGATAGCAGCGTCAGATTCAGATGGAGAAGGCACTGTGGCGATCGCTTCAGGCACTTCAACAGTCTCGACCTCAGTAGGCTCAGGCTCGATAGACTCAACTTCAGCAGGCTGAACCGCAACATCCTCAATCTCAGCATCGCTCACTGAAACAGCATCCCCCATTTCAGGATTGGCTACCATGGGTTCAGCATCAGCATACGCAGTTGCGTAATTCATGACACACATAGTTTGTTGCGCCGTATGGATGCCGCAACCGATACCCACGACTTGAAAGGCCGGATCAAACAAGGTGCGGCGAAGGTTTCGCTCAACATCGCCATCATTGAGAATCAAGAGAACTACTGTAGCGATCGCTGTCCGGTTGCCATAGCTAGTCATCTCAGTGAGCGAACCACTCCAACTGCCATAACGACCGATGCGATCGCTCGCGGTACTGCCATCACTGCCTCGGCTACCAATGACGCCAGTCTGCCCTAAATCGTCCACCAGATCCTGGGCTGCTTGAGACATTCCCGCCGATTGCTGTAGCGGTGGGAGGGCTGGAATCAGTTGAAGAAAAGCGATCGCATCGTCCAGTGCAGCGGTGCCTTCCCGAGTTCGCAATGCAACCTCATTAGGTAACTGTAGGACAGTGCCACTGTAATGGGGACGTAGCGTTTCTAACCAGGCGGCATAGCCTTGTGGATTGGTTCGGGCTCGATTCATCTCTGCTAAAATCTCTGTCTCTATGACCGCAGCGGAATCATTTGTCCTGATGGTTAAAACCGCTTCAGAAGACTCATTGGAGGGTGTGGCGATCGCCGAATAAAGGGTGCCAGTCATGAGCAATATAAGCATACTGGCAGGTGCCAATAACCCAAATGTGCGGAGCCGCATAATAAAGGAAATCCTGAGAAATACGGAGGAGCGTGTATTAATAAGATTCCTTTTTCTTGAAGAAAATCATGACAAATCGGCAGAGCTTTATCCACTCTGCACTCAATCATGAAAAAATGAAAAACCGCCGTTAATTAACGTCAGTTCGGGTTAAACAGCCGACGAATAAGTTCGCAGTTATCAGAGCTAAGTCCACCGACACAGACTCCAAAAAATGCAGGATTTGACGAACCGACGCAGGTCGGTTTTGCTCTTGTAGCGGCGGTTTTAACCGCCACAATCCTGATCTCGAATTCACGTTAATTACCTTGGCTCTACCTTCTCAACAGAGGATTCATTCACGCCCAACGTCACCTCCAACGGGGGTTGGTCAGGATACAGTCGGGCAACCTGACGATAGACCGAGTAGTTGGTGGGGAGTGTCACCGTTTCTCCTTCCTTGTCAAAGGTAAAGGAATACTCCACAGTTTGATTCAATCGAGGCGTGCCAAAGCTCTCTGAGGCTTGCTGTCGGGCTTCCATCTCTTCTAGCGTGGGACGAGGTGGCAATTCAGCCCACCACAAGCCCCGGTCATCCGGTCCCGTTACGGCTTCATCGGGTTCCTGTCCATTCCGGTTAAGCAGCGACGTAGACTCAAACTCCTCTACCCGGGGAGGGCGATCGCCTCCTCCCCCCACCGTTGTGGTGTAATCGACCTGCCAGGTATAGACGGTCAATGCTGTAGCTTCATACTCCGTTGTCTCAGTGGAGGTGCAGGCAGTGGTTAACAGCGGCAAAGTTGCGGCGATCGCCACTACGTACCGCATCGGGTGCATCGAGAAAAGCCCTTTAGTCTTGAACATATTCATGCCCCTGCACTAACGCCATCTCCGCTCTGACAAACTCGCGCCCCAGGTATGCCGCGTGATCGAGATAGCTAATCGGGCAGGGCTTGGTTTCCTCAAAGATTTTGATACACAGTTCTTTTGCCGTTCTGCCTGTAAAGATAGCGGTGGGAATGCGCTCGACCGGACGACGCACCGACAACACCTCTCCTGTTTCCGGATCACACGCCAACCCCTTATCGTTGATGATGTTGCTGTAATGCTTGGCGCAAATCAGCTTTGCGTCTCGGTCGATGTAGATAATGAAGTAGCCCTGGGGGTCGAGTTCGATAAATCGCTTGGACAGCTTATCATCCAGAGCGGCAAGGGACTCAGTCGTTTGATTCATGGCTCAACAGAGAGGATCGGTTATATCGGGTCGAACCAACCATTCTATCCGGTTCATTGCCATTCTAGGAGCTTCCCCTTCTTCATTGCTAAAGAAACTGAGATAGCCTGCTCAAGAGTCTTGAGCAATTGCCACTCGAATTCCTAAACCAATCAATACAACTCCGGTAACCCGTTCGATCCAATGAGATATGGCTAAAAACCGATCTTTAATAACTTGTTGCGACACCACCAAAGCAACAATACTGAACCACACTAACTCAATCACAGCTACAGTCAATCCGTAGAATATTTGCATTGCTAATGGCGTGGAGGGATGGATCAACTGTGTAAAAAATGCGAGAAAAAAGAGAGTAACTTTGGGGTTGAGGATACAGGTTAATAAGCCAACTCGAAATGCGGCGATCGGATGTAGAGCCGAGGTTGTAGAAACCTGTGAAAACGCCGTGTTAGGGTTTGCCTGTAGGGATTGCACACCGAGATAAATCAGGTAAATCGCGCCTAACCATTTGATGATGTTAAACAGCAGAATGGATTGGGCAATGAGCACACCAATCCCTACGAGACAGTAAGCAATATGAATCAAGTCCCCAACCGCTAGACCGATCGCGGTGTAAATGCCTGCCCGCCTGGAATGGGACAAACTGTTTCGCAGTGTCATCACAAAGTTGGGACCGGGACTCATTACCGCAATGCACCCAACCCCCAAAACGGTGAGCCACTCTGTGAGAAGCGTCATTGGCATTTAACCTCCACTAAATCAGGGGCAGCAAACGGTTGTCGAAACGTAAACGCATGAGCCGTTGAGCCGTGTTGCTGCAAATGCTGGAGTCGCTGTTTGCCCTCCTCAACTGTGGGAATATACCCCGCCGGAACCCACCACAACGCCATTGAAGGGTGACTGAGTTTCTCAAACCAACGATGGCGATCGCCCATTGCCTTACCATGTTGGCTGTGGTAAACGTAGCCTGACAGTGCTTCCAACGACTCCCACACCGATAAGTTAACAATGATTTGCTCATCTTCAAAGGCACGAATGCTGGTGGCATCTTCCTCACCGTCACTCTGCAATCGCCAAACAAATCCTGGGCTGACATCTGCCAGAGCATTAATGGTGTCTAACTGAGCCACAAAATCGGCGATCATCGGATCATGTAACGGGGCTCGCAAGCGAGCAATGTTAATTTCAGCGAGATGATAATTCATAGATTTCTCATCGGTACTGTTTCACAAGGTATCCAGTTAAATTGGTTGACGGTAGTACCAATTCTGTTGAATTTTGGTGGTACCAATTTCCCTGAGTTCTTCTCTATCCGTTACCATGCTCTGGTTATCGCTCGATCGCAATTCTGACATTCCTCTGATTCGGCAAATCTATTTGGGGTTGCGCGACAAGATTTTGACAGGGGAACTGGCGGCTGGCGATCGCCTCCCTGCAACCCGTGAACTGGCGGCAGAATGGGGCGTGTCGCGCAACGTCATTTTAGAGGCATACGACCAGCTAACCGCAGAGGGCTACATCACAGGGCAACAAGGATCGGGCACCTATGTTGCTGAAGGAGCACAATGGCAACCGCTACAGGAATCTTTCAATCCCACTAACAGATCGTTGCCCCAGCCCTCACCCTCGACAAATCCAACCGATCTGATCGACTTTCGCTCTGGGGTTCCAGCCCTGGATCACTTTCCTAAAAAACTCTGGGGGCAACTGTCTCGTGAGGTATATGCCGAGTTGCCACCTACTGTCATGGGTTATGGCACGGCTGAAGGAAGCCTGGAGTTACGTTCTGTCCTCGCTGCCTATCTCCGCAAAACACGAGGCTTGCAATGCGACGCAGAGCAAATTGTTATGACCTCTGGTGCGGCTCAAGCGTTTGCCCTAGTAGCCAAGTTGTTGCTAGCTCCGGGCGATCGCGTCGCCATCGAAGATCCGATCGCTCGTGAACTGTGGGATATCTACAACTCGGTTGAGGCATTGCTTTATCCCGTTCCAGTGGGCGATCGCGGTATTCAGCCCGCTTTTTTGCCAACCGATCCACCCCCTAAGCTAACCCACGTCACTCCGTCTCACCAGTTTCCGTTGGGCAGCATCCTATCAATTCAAAATCGTATCGAATTGTTGAAATTTGCCCAGCAAACTAGCAGCTTTATTGTTGAGGATGACTACGACAGCGAGTTTCGCTACGAAGGCACACCGATCAACTCCCTGCAAGAGCTTGACCCAGAGCGGGTCATTTATGTCGGCACCTTCAGCAAAATTCTCGCTCCTGCCCTGCGTCTGGGCTATTTGGTGTTGCCTCCATCCCTGATTCAGCCCTGCCGCTGGCTCAAGCGGTTGAACGACCTCCACACCCCGTTGTTTGAGCAATTTACCCTGGCTCGCTTCATTCAACTGGGACACTTGGAACGACACATCAACCGCATGAAAAAACTCTATCGCGATCGCCGCAACACCCTCAGACAAGCCCTGCGCGATCGCTTCTCAACTCAGGTCAACATTTTAGGCGACTCCACCGGACTGCACCTGGTTGCCGAATTTCCGGACTTCCAATTTTCAGAGTCACGGCTACACACCATCGAGCAGCATCGCGTCCGCGTCTATCCCGTCTCAATCCACGCGATCGCCCCCGAAAAGCATCACCATAAAATCATCCTGGGCTACAGCAACCTGGCACCCAGCCAAATTGAGCTAGGCATAAAGCGATTGCAGGAGGCACTGGGATAAAAGGATAAAGGATAAAGGATAAAGGATAAAAGATAAGGGATAAAGGATAAAAGATAGATTTGCCGGCTACTGCTACTTTTCACCTTTAGCTTTGCCTACATTTCACTAGCCAGAGCAGAAGCACCCGTACTTGGAACTGATGCGAAGCGCGCCTTTGGATTCACCGAAACACCTTCTGCTAGGGGGTTTGGGGGAGGCAGTGGCGTCCCCCAAACGGGGGTTTGGGGGAGAATCCCCCAATGCCTGGTTTTCCAAACTCGCTGAAGCAACCAAGCGTCTCATTGAACAAACAGAGATGCGTAAACACGATAGTCCACTCTGGGAGAGGAATTTAGGGTGCGGGCAGTTAGACAATTTTGCAAAAAAATTCGTTGAACCTTCCCTAAGGAGTTGTCGTGGCTGCTGGCGTAGGACTCACCGGAGGCGCACCTGGGCCAACAGGAGCAGCACCCGGACTGGCAGGAGCAGCACCCGGACTGGCAGGAGCAGCACTGGGAGGATTCGCCGGAGTTGTCTGTGCGGGAGGCTCGCCCAAGATACTGGGGTCGCCCGTGTCAAACACCCCTGCCACACAGGCAATCATGATCGTGGCAAGCGTACCGATAAACAGAGCCTTCCATCCGAGTTCCGAAATATCCTTGCGGCGCGAAGGAATCAGGGCGATCGTGCCACCGACAAAAATACCAACCGATGCCAGGTGAGCAAACCCAGAAAGGGCATAGCTGTTGATCAAAATGGCGCGATCGCTCATAGCTCCCTGTCCTGCCAGTTGCCCCAACTGGATGTAGGAGGGAATTGCCGTTTTCAGTAGACGACTACCAATCAACACCGACGATTGCCACAACTCGTTCCAATCTAATGAAACCCCGGTCAGCACCGTCAGCGGCAAGAACAAGGCTCCCAAGATGTTTTCCAGCGTAACGATGCTAAAGAATCGCCCAACCGCTTGCAAAACCATGACACCTGAATTTTGCAGCCCTGCTAATGCTAGAAAGAGTTGGTTGATCAGAGAGACAAAGCCCACAATGAAAATTAGGACAGCGGCGATCGTTACCGCCATTTTCATCCCGTCGATGGTGCCCAAAATCGCTGCATCCACTGGGCTAACGCGCTCAATCACTTCTCCACCAACGGTTTCCTTAGACACCCCCTGTTCGTCACGCTCCACAACGGCTTCCTCTTCTGCGGGAATGCCACCCGCCGTCAGCGGAATCTCCGTTTCTGGCACGAGAATCTTGGACAGGACAAAACAGGCAGGAATTGCAATGATCGATGCGGATACAAGATGCACCAGGATATTTGGAAAAACATCCCTCAGCGCACCCACATAAATCGCTAGCGTGGAGGAAGCAGCCGTCCCAAAACAGCAGGCTAAAATGGCGCATAATTCACTGCGCGTCATTTTGGGCAGAAAAGGTTTGACAACGATCGCGGCTTCAATACCAACAAAAATGTTGGCTGCACCGCTGAGAGATTCCGCTCCACTCAGACGCATGAATGAGTAAAAGATTTTTGCAAAGAAATTAACAACAGGCTGAATCACTCCGATGTTGTAAAGCAGTGCCATCAGTCCGCCAAAGAAAATGACCGCAGGCAATACTCGAAAGGCAAATATTCCGGCTAGTGGTCCTAAAACAGGATCAATCGGATTACGTGGAGGATTCAACGGCGTGGGAACCAACACATGCCCAAATACAAAATTTGCCCCCACATCGGTTGCAGCAAAAACACTGTTGAGCAGTTGACTAAATCCATTCAGGATAAATTTGGTCGGGGGAAACCAGAAGACCAGAAACCCCAAGATTAACTGCAACACAATTCCCCAGATCACCACACGCCAGGGAAAATATCTCAAATCGCGCTTCTCTGAAAAGAACCAGGCGATCGCGCACAACGCAAAAATGCCTACAAAAGAAATGATGTTCAATGGCATTAGATTCAGTCCTCCCTGACAGACCGGGGATATTGATTCGGGATTTTATACAAGACAGTACCTAAAAATAACGGGTTTAGTGCAACTAAACGCATGAATTTAGATTAAAAATCCTATCTTTTACCAGAACTTAACGTACTAATCATCTGAAAAACTCAAGATTCCCCCAATCCACTAATTTTGGAAGGTAGGATAGTGATTAGCCGCCATCATTCAGTCTTACTGCATGGATGCATTTGATCCAACTCCTCCCGCCTGGACTCAATCGGCAGTTCATGCCTGGGAGTTTTGCTGTCCCGCCTGTCGTTCGCTTTGCACCGAGTCACATCGCGTCTGGATTAATCGGCGATCGCCCGTCTTCACCGAGGATCACCGTCGCAAATGGCAAGAATTTTATGAATGCCAGTGTGGTACTGTCTGGTGGGCATGGAGTAGCGATCGCCCCCCCAGTGATTTAGTCAAGCCAGATGCTCCAGAGACGTTGAGAGAAGATTAAAGGGATAAGGATAAAGGATGAAGGGTAAAAACCAGTAGATTTATCCTTCATCCTTTAGCCTTTAGCCCTTATCTTTCGTCCTTTTCTAACGCCACCACTGTTGGATGAGTTAACACCGCCAACGCTGCTTGATACTGTGAGTCGATCGCCGTTCCCATTTGCTCACGACTGATCGGTTCTGTCGGGATAACAATATCGGGCATGATGCCTTGACGATTAATGTCATGGTGGTCGGGCGTTTCATACTTAGCGATCGTCACTGCCAACCCCGACCCATCAGACAGGTTAAACAGCGATTGAATCAACCCTTTACCAAAGGTTCTCTCGCCAACTAGCTGAGCACGGTCGTTATCCTGCAAAGCACCCGCCAAAATTTCGCTGGCACTGGCGGTTCCTTGATTGACCAACACAACCAATGGATCGTCGGTGAGGGCTTGCCCATTGGCGACAAAACTATCCTGAATGCCTTCCCGGTTAACGGTGTAAACCACCGTACCTTCATCCAACCACAAGCGGGCAATCTCAATTCCAGCCTGTAGTAACCCTCCCGGATTGTTGCGGAGGTCGAGCACATACGCTGTAGCTCCCTCATCCTCAAGGTGACTGATAGCATGAGCCACTTCCTGAGCCGCATTCGCGTTAAATTGGGTCAACCGAATATAGCCTACACGACCCCCTTCTGCCTGGGGACGCAACTCTGCGTAAACTGGATTGAGCGTAATGCGGTTGCGAACTAACAAGACATCCTGAGGGGCTTCATCGTCATGGGCGATGGTGAGTGTCACCTGACTGCCAATGGGACCACGCATCCGCTCCGCAGCCTCATCTAAGCTAAATTCAAAGGTTGAAACGCCGTTGATTTTAAGAATGCGATCGCGGGGTTGAATTCCCGCTTCATCTGCCGGAGAGTGATCGATCGGTGCAATCACTCGCAATTCACCCGTCTCCGGATCTTGCGTAATCTGTAAACCAACGCCCGTGAGTTCTCCAGAGGTGTTGGTTTGCAAACTGCGATATTGGTCTGGCTTGAGTAATCGAGTAAACGGATCCTCCAAACTCGCCAACATTTTTTGAATGGCAGTGTAAGTCTGCTCTCGGTTCTGCAAGTTCTGCTGCAATGCCTTTTGTCGTACAAACCACCAGTTCTGGTGGTTAAACGTGTCATCAATGTAGGCGCGATCGACAATTCGCCAAACTTCACTCAGCAGCTTTTGCTCCTCAGTAAATGCGTGTGCTGCCGATACCCAACTGTTCAGCACCAACACCACAGACACAATTAGCAACAACCCAACCTGAAAAAAACGCTTTGTCATGTTACATATCTTAAACTTCGGCAAAGACTAAATGCCATCACCAATCTTCATTTCCGGCTTTAAAACATTATCTATAGCATTTCTAAATTAGGGGTGAAATGAGTTAGCTGTAAGAGGGGCATTTCCTGACAGTGCCCTTCTCACAAGGCATCCAAGATTGTTCCGCTAAGACTAAAATCGTCAGCCAACAGAGACTATAGAGCGATCGCTATCGATCAGGGCAGCTAACCGAATACGAACAGCCCATGAATTAACGTTCTTCACTATGAAATGTGGATAAAGGCTATGTTACATTTTTTATTGACAGCAATACATTTTTTTGGAACTCTCGCTTCATGTTTACTAAGCAGGTAACTGATTCAAAAGCATACCAGTGGTTCCAGGAGCGGTTGGAGATTCAAGCACTCGCTGATGATATCTCCAGCAAGTATGTTCCCCCTCACGTAAACATTTTTTACTGTTTAGGTGGGATCACACTGACCTGCTTCCTCATCCAATTTGCCACTGGGTTTGCAATGACTTTTTATTACAAACCCACTGTGACTGAGGCATTTGAATCAGTGCAGTATTTGATGACTAGCGTCAACTTCGGTTGGTTGATTCGCTCCATCCACCGCTGGTCTGCCAGCATGATGGTGTTGATGATGATTCTGCACGTTTTCCGGGTTTACCTCACTGGCGGCTTCAAGAAGCCCCGTGAGTTGACCTGGGTGACGGGTGTCATTCTGGCAGTCATCACTGTGTCGTTTGGTGTAACCGGCTATTCGCTGCCCTGGGATCAGGTTGGCTATTGGGCGGTCAAAATCGTTTCCGGTGTACCTGAAGCGATTCCCGTTGTCGGTTCTTTCATGGTAGAGCTGTTGCGCGGTGGTCAAAGCGTGGGTCAATCTACACTGACCCGTTTCTACAGCCTGCACACCTTTGTGTTGCCCTGGCTGATTGCCGTCTTCATGCTGTTGCACTTCTTGATGATTCGTAAGCAGGGCATCTCTGGTCCCCTGTAAGCGATCGCCAAAATTCGTTCCTTGACTAGGTGCGGGATAGTTTAATTCCCGCTACACTAGCTTAATTACTACCTAGCACTAGCCTGAACGCCATCTTGATTTCTGTTGCTAAGGAGAACACCTGCACATTATGGCAACTATTAAAAAGCCGGATCTGAGCGATCCAGTTTTACGCGAAAAGCTCAAAAAGGGCATGGGACACAACTACTACGGTGAACCCGCATGGCCCAACGACTTGCTCTATATCTTCCCAGTTGTTATCTTAGGCACGATCGCCTGCTGCGTATCGCTTGCAGTTCTTGATCCTGCCCTGGTTGGTGAGCCTGCTAACCCCTTTGCAACTCCGCTAGAGATTCTGCCAGAGTGGTATTTGTACCCTGCTTTCCAGATTCTTCGGATCGTTCCCAACAAGTTGTTAGGGATTGCATTACAAACGGCTATTCCTCTGGGTTTAATGTTGGTTCCCTTCATTGAGAACGTTAACAAGTTCCAGAATCCCTTCCGTCGCCCTGTTGCTACTACCGTCTTCTTGATTGGAACCGCAGCAACGCTTTGGCTTGGAATCGGCGCAACCTTCCCGATTGATAAGTCTCTGACGTTAGGATTGTTCTAGATTGCTTTGCCGACGCCCGTGTTGGTTTTCCAGGTATGCTGGTGCATCATTGGAATATCGACAGGGGCGTTAATTTTTATTGGTTAAATTTTGACGACACTGGGGCAACTACTCGTTACGATTGACGAAGGTTTTGAGCAAGGCATAACGATTGCCCGTCTCATATGTTTGTATTAATCTTACGTACCTTCAGTTGGGTCAAATCCTGGCGACGTGTATGTTAGAGCGAGCCTACTTAACTGTTAGGAGTGACTTGACTGTCCTCAATCAGGTACAGGAGTGGTTTAAGCTGTTTTGTTTAAAAAATAGTTCCCAACTCCTTTGGTTGCAGAGTCAACTCTATCCTCTTAACCTGGCACTAGCAGAAGGCTTTACGAATGCAGTGCGCCATGCTCATCATGAGCTTCCCTCAGAAACAACAATTGATATTGATTTGGCATTGTGGGAGGAACGCATTGAGATCCGTATTTGGGATCAAGGTCAGCCCTTTAACCCTGATCTACTCGAAGAGCCAAAGCCAGGAACATTACGAAAAGGGGGATATGGTTGGTTTTTGTTGAGACGTTTGGCGGATCAAGTTGTCTATGATCGCAGTGCGGATGGTCGAAATTGCTTGCTGATTGTCAAACATCGAGTCAAGCAACCCTGTCAACCTCAAGTCACCTCTTGACTCTCTGTTCCCACTCAAAGACTCGACACCTCAAAAATATTAAGTTAAGCTGGCGCAAGTTCTAATCTGCGCGGCTAGGGGCAAGATGGATTCATTGATTGCGATTACCTCTTGGGAGACTGCTTCGCATCATCGATTGACTCTGCGCCAACCTTAGCTTGATCACTCCCTATGCCATCTGCTTCTAAAGCTGCCCAAATTCATCTCTGGGTTCCCGATATTTTTGAGTTTAAGGGTGGAATCCAAGTTTATTCAGGCTTTTTGTTAGAGACAATTCAGGCACTTTATCCCAATCTTCATTACAACGTTTTTCTTAAGAACGATACCCGCTATCCCCGCGATCGCACCTTTTCTCCTCACACCAGGTTGCATTTCGCTGGGAAATATCCTGCGTCGGTGCGCACTCCTCTATTTGCCGCACAGTTGGTCGCCAGTGGCGTGTTGCAACGTCCAGACTTGGTGATCACGACTCACCTCAACTACCTGCCAGCAGCACATTTGCTGAAGCGGTTAACGGGCATTCCCTACTGGGCGATCGCTCATGGAGTAGAAGCCTGGAACATCCAGAAATCGTCTATGAAAGCGGCTCTACATGCAGCCGATCAGATTTTGTCGGTGAGCAACTACACGCGCGATCGCCTTTTAAAGGAGCAAAATCTTGACTCAGCAAAAGTAACACTGCAACCCAATACCTTTGATACCAGTCGCTTTGCTATCAAACCAAAACCCGCTCACCTGCTGGAACGCTATCACCTCAAGCCTGATCAACCCGTGATTCTGACAGTCAATCGGCTCTCCGCTAGCGAAACCTATCGTGGTTACGACAAGGTCTTGGAGGCAATGCCGCTGATTCGCCAGACATTACCGGATGTACGGTTCCTCATCGTTGGCAAAGGAGACGATCGCCCCCGGTTAGAGCAATCGATCGCCCAACAGCAACTTCAGGATTGTGTCACTCTCGCGGGATTTGTCCCCGATGAGGAACTGGGCGACTACTACAATCTCTGCGACATCTTTGCGATGCCCAGTAAACTGGAGGGATTTGGAATCGTCTATTTAGAGGCAATGGCGTGTGGCAAACCCGTATTGGGAGGAAATCAGGATGGCGCAATTGATGCACTGTGTCACGGTGAGTTGGGCGCACTGGTAGACCCGGATGACGCGAAGGCGATCGCTCAAACCATCACCCAAATTTTGCAGAAACAGTATCCCAATCCTTTAATGTATCAACCCGAAGCGTTGCGCCAAAAGATGATTGACGTCTATGGGCGCGATCGCTTTAAGCAACGACTGGCAGACCATTTAGAAAAGTTTTTTCAAAGACCGTAGGCTTTTCTCGGAGCTTCTACCATTCCCCAGTAAAACGTTGAATCAGTAAAACGTTGAAGAGCAGGCAGTTACAGGAGTAATGGACCTAGAGCTTAATCATGATCAGAACGGCTTTAATTACAGGGATTACGGGACAAGATGGATATTATTTGAGTCGTTTGCTATTGGAGAAGGGATATCGCGTTATTGGCTTAGTTGCTCCTCAACGCCGAAATAATATCGTCAAGCTGGGTAACTTGATTGAGCAGATCGAAATTTATCCAGTTGCGTTAACCGATGCAGTAGCCCTGTTAGAGGTGGTAGAGCAGTTCCGCCCTGACGAAATCTATAACCTGGCGGCTCCCAGTTTCGTACCTGACTCGTGGAATGACCCCCTTGGCACCCTCGACTTGATTACGGGCAGTGCGACCCGTCTGCTGGCGGCCATTCACCAGTTGGGGCTGACAACTCGCGTGTTTGAAGCGAGTAGCTCTGAAATGTTTGGGCAGGTCGATCACGCTCCGCAGGATGAAAACACCCCTTTTCGTCCGATGAATCCCTACGCCGCTGCCAAACTCCACGCCCACTGGATGATGGTGCATCATCGGCAACGGTATGGCTTATTTGCTTGCAGTGGCATTTTATATAACCATGAATCACCCTTACGCCTCCCCAACTTTGTCACTCGTAAGGTGTCCCTCGCCGCGGCGTCGATTAAGCTAGGGTTGAGCGATCGCCTGGAAATGGGCAACCTCCAGGCAAAACGCGATTGGGGGTACGCTGGCGATTATGTAGAAGCCATATGGCGGATGTTGCAGACCAATACACCAGAGGATTACGTTATTGGCACAGGTCAATTGCACAGCGTCCAGAATTTAGTTGAAACTGCATTTGGCTGTTTAGATCTAGACTGGACTCGATATGTCTCAATTGACTCAAAATTCATCCGTTCAGACGAGCACTTTCAATTGGTTGCTAATCCAGCCAAAGCAAAGCGTGATTTAGGGTGGCAGCCTCAAATGACCTTTGCTAAGTTGATTGAAGAAATGGTGTTAACCGATTTAGACCGTTTGAGATCAGGACTCATCGCCCCCGCTGTTCCTCAGCAACCCTAATGTCACATTCTGAAAGCCATCCCTCTACTCAGTCGCGCTACGTCTTTGTATTTCTAGAAATTTTTAGTAGTGAAGGCGGCATCCAGTCCTATGTCAAGGATGTGTTGCAGGGATATACCGCCCTGAAGCATCAACCCCCAGTTGATGTTTTTTTGCTGCGAGATAGCCAGGATTGCGACAACCCGTTTGAGTCATCACCCATCTTTCAATTTCATTACCTCAGGGGAAAGTCAGCCAAGCTAGATCGAATTCGGTTGGCGATCGCCCTGTTCCTACACTTGCTCAAACATCGTCCCCAGCAGGTCTTCTGTGGTCACGTCAAGCTTGCCCCTCTGGTGCAAATGCTGTGTCAACCATCGGGGATTCCCTACACCGTCTTCACCTATGGCAAAGAAGTATGGGCACCACTCCCATCAGCCACTCGTCGTGCTCTACAACAGGCAAAGGCCATTTGGACTATTAGCCGCTATAGTCGCGACCAAGCCTGCGTAGCAAACCAGCTTGACCCGCAATTATTTCGTGTCATGCCTTGCATGGTGGATGGCGATCGCTTTACCCCTGGGACAAAGTCTGAGGGCTGGATTGCGAAATATGGGTTGGCTGGGGCGACCGTTCTCATGACGGTGGCTCGGTTGTGGTCAGGAGATGCTTACAAAGGGGTCGATGTCACCATTCAAGCTCTTCCTGCGATCGCCCAAGTCTTTCCAAAGGTGAAATATCTGATCATCGGTCGAGGCGACGATCAACCACGATTGGCAAAACTGGCAGCGGATCTGGGTGTGAGCGATCGCGTCGTATTTGCGGGTTTTGTGGCAACCGATGATTTAGTTGAGCACTACCGTCTGGCAGATGTTTACGTTATGCCTTCTCAGGAGGGATTTGGTATCGTTTATTTGGAGGCGATGGCGTGTGGCAAGCCTGTCCTGGCAGGAGATGCCGACGGATCAGCCGAACCCCTACAGGATGGGAAATTAGGCTGGCGTGTGCCCCGTCGTGACCCCGATGCAGTAGCTCAGGCATGTATTGAAATCTTGCAGGAATTAAGCACTGCTGCTGTTGCCGATCCTTCTGACCAGACAAACCCCTGCCGAAGTAATGGCATCTGGCTACGTCAACAAGCCATAGCATCCTTTGGTCGAGATGCCTTTATGAACCAGTTGAAACAGCTATTTATGTCTTAGGATTGTTAGTGTTTATACCAGGTCAGCACAGAAGCCGATCTAATTGGTATGATCCCAGTAATGGATGGTCCTTAAGACTTTGCTTCCTTGAACCGTGTAGGAGATTGCTATGAACCAAAACAGTTACAGAAACTGGCAATTGAACCTGTCAGGTTTAAGCTTTTGGCTCACTCTAATGGCGATCGCATGGCTCCTCGGTTCGATCGGCTTAGGATGGCTGGTCAAGTCCTTTTTTATTGTGATTGGTTTCATCATCATTGCGCCGATTCTCGGCTTCTTAGGCTTTCGCTGGTGGCTTAAGCGCAACCTGGTTGAACAACCCTGTCCCGTTTGCCACTTTGAGTTGGCAGGCATCAACGGCACTCAGCTTCGCTGCCCCAATTGCAGCGAACCGCTCAAAGTCGAAAAAGGACACCTCCACCGCCTCACTCCACCTGGTACTGTGGATGTTGAAGCGGTAGAAGTGTCAGCCCAACAAATTGAGGACTAGTTACCTTGCGTGATACGCAACGTGTAGGGATGGCTACCCTGAGCGCGATCGCCCACGAACACAGAATAAGTCCCCGGATTCAGCACACCAGGGATTTGAACCATACCCCCTGAATAAGCATCAGCCATTGCACAACGGTTTTGACCTGCCCCTGTGATCAGCAGTGTAGGTTGCCCCTGACTTTCAACCACAAAACGCAGCGGAGTGGGTTGGCTAACGACGACAACCTGACTAGGCGTACCAGAGATAAATCCACAGGAACTCGATTGAGAACCACCAGAGTTTCCAGTGACGACAACCGCAGACTGGAGAGGGGTTTGCACTGTATCGGCATGAGCAGAAGTGGCGATCGCCAATGCCATTGTCAGCGCAGCAGGAATAATAGCCCAAAAACGACGAGACTTCATACTCTCCATCTCTTAAATAATCTTTGTTACTTAATATACTATCGTTGCCAATTTTAGAAAGATGTGCATCTGTGCCACTTCCCGGAGCGTCATGAGAGGGAACGGGAAAAGCCAAAGGCTAAAAGATAAAGGATAAAAGGGGAGAAGAGAAATACCCATCTTCGACTTCTGCTTTCTGCCTTCAACGATAAATCTCATTCTATAAAAGTCAATATGTTACGAGTTGCTATCAGTCTCAGCCTACTTTCCATCAGTTTCCTGGCGTGTGACCTGAGCTATGCCTCAGATCCCTCAAACTCAACACAAGAGCTAGAAACAGTGGCAGATCCATCTCCGCTGCCCATTGTTACCGAACCCGTGTTGCCCCGCTTGTCCGAGTCTGAGATTGAAACGCTACAGACCCAACTTACAGTGGGTATTGACACCTGGTTTGGCTTGGCTGGGCTCGATAAAACACCCGCTCCACCCCCCTTCTCAGAGGCACTTCAGGCTTATCGGGAGCAGTGGGGGGCGATCAACCCTGATATCGCTACATTTGTGGGGTTTTGGCAAAACGATGAAGCTTACCCGTATTCTGTGACTATTTTTCCCTCCAACACCCCAGGGCAAGTTTGCGTGTTGGAGTTTAAACCCGAATGGAGCCTCCAGATTTTGAATGAGGCTACGGGTGAATATGGCAAGGATATGATTAGTGAGCAGATCCTCTCGGTTTCGATCGCCACAGTGCAAGACGGGCATTTGCGGAGTAGTCAGGTGCGATCGGTGGGGTCAGCCACAGCATTGGCGCGATATGGCGTGGGTGAAGCTTATCCAGTCCTATTTATGAGTATCATGGACGATCAGGGCACCACTCGCACGGTCGCAGCAATATCACCACCAGCATTGCCCGCTGAGCTACCCGAATCGCTTGTACCACAGGTATCTCAAGCTCTCTCAGACTATGGCTGCACAGTCGCTTCACCCACGAGCAGGAGTTAGCTCACCTATTATCTGCCTCAAGTTGCTGGATTGCTGCTCTACAGTATTTAGCTTCTCTTTCAAGTTCTTGAGTTGCTCAAACTAGGGGTTTATCAGTGCTGAATTTTTGGGTCAATCTGACCCGGAGACACAGGGAGGGAAAGACATGGAGATTAAGCATCGCCTGCCTTTCACCGTGTCTCCCATACCCCGTGTCGCTTGACTCGCTATTTTGAATTTGACGCTGCACTAGGGCGAGGAAGCTGGAACTTTTCCAAGAAGTCCGGCTTTTTAGTGAGCTTTATTGATGGGCTTTGCTGATGGGGCGATCGCCCCACCCCTCAGTTAAGCAACCGAGTGATCAAAGGTAGCTAGAAACCGCGTATTCCCCTGGCTTTGACAAACTTGGAGAATGTAATCACCTGCCCCCTTGAGTCCACTGATGGTGTCAGTGTTGCCATCGTTAGGGCTGACACCCTGAACAACGCGATCGCCTCGGTTAACAACACCGTCACTATTGAGGTCTTGCACCACACGGATGTTGACATCGCCTTTTTTATTGCCCCGTTCTCTAACGTTAATATCGAGGCTGGAGTTGCTATCTAGCGTGAAGGCAAAATTGTCAGCTGTGTCGTTGTCGTTAACATGATTAGCCCGTCGCAAATCCTGCGCGATCGTACCCAGTTGAATCTCTGGCGTAGTTAGGGAATTGGCACGACCCGAAGAGGAACGGCTAATCCGAAAGGTGTAGGGCATATTACTACTGCTAATGCCTTGAACCCTGGCGATAAAGTTACCCTGACTAAGTGACTTATTTAATGAGAGAAAGGTGGTACCAGTGGTTCCTGGTGACAGAAAGCTATCAACGCTGTCGAGCCGACCGTTGGAATTGTTGTCTCGAAAGAGCGCGAGCGAAGTACTGCCTCCGTTGGAAAACGATACTGATACATTCACGTTTGCAGTGTCGGTGCCTGTCCTGAACGCATAAGTGTCTTGTCGGGTTTGAGAAATACCTGGAAGAACGCCATTTCTCGTTATTGCTGGTCTATTCAACCGAATGAGGCCAAGATTTTCTTCAGCCATGAGTTTCTCCTTAAATATGAAAAGTTGATGAGTCCTGAGTTGCAAATTACGAGAAATAGATTCGATCGCTTCTCTTAATTCGGCAGGTTCATCACCTACATATTCAGAATAGAGATTTGGGTTTGGCTTGGCAGTCTGAGAAAATTAGAAAAGATCGGATTGTGATGTCGGGTTTGAATTGGGTGGCGAGGACTCACCTTAAAACCGTCTACCATTTGGCTTTAGCAGAAACCACAACCCATCTCTCCTTCTATCCAATCTTGACTTTTATCCCTCAGCCCTCGTTCGGCGAGGCTCACGAGCCGTCATTCTTTTCCCTTCTTTCTTCTTTTTTCCTTCTTCTCTCTTCTTCTCATCCTTCATCCTTTATCCTTGCTTCTCTCACCCTTCCTGTTGGTATCGCTTTAGGAGTTCTGGCAAATAGTCATAGCCATCGACTCCAATCACAGCGATAATTTGCGATC
Source organism: Oscillatoria sp. FACHB-1407 (assembly GCF_014697545.1). Lineage (GTDB taxonomy): Bacteria > Cyanobacteriota > Cyanobacteriia > Elainellales > Elainellaceae > FACHB-1407. The sequence goes on from NZ_JACJSA010000001.1 coordinate 222,345, forward strand.
GCTGCTGTCCTAAAATCGATCGAAATGCTTCATCCCCTAGTTGACCTCGCAACACCGTCAGCAATCCGGCAGGTTGTCGCCAGCTATTAGAAACGATTTGTTCCAGCAAGTACATGCCAATGCAGCCAAAGGCGATCGCCTGAGGGTGGTGTTGCAGACGATAGTGAGCCTCTGCCAGGTATGCCAAGCTCACACCTTGAAGGTATAAATCGCCTGAAAACTGAGCCGCTTGAACGCCTTTTTCTAAACACGCGATCGCCTCTGGTAGTTGCTCTAACACGACATAAGCAATCCCCAAACTGCTGAGGCAAAGGGCTAGGCTCTGGCGATCGCCCAACCGTTCTGACAGTTGCAAGCCTTGTTGTAAGTAGTTCACCGCCATTTCGTAGACCTCCGGCTCTGCCTCAAGCTGCTGCGCCTGAAACACTTCGCTGTAGCCCAAATTTGCCAGGGCATTAGCTTCACCGGGGCGATCGCCACTCTGACGACTCAAAATCAAAGCTCTTTGGCTGTAGTTAATCGCCTCACTATAGTTGGACTGTGCCACATAGGTGCGGCTGAGGTGGTTGAGGCTGGCAATTTCACAAACGGAATCACCTGCCTCTCTCGCAATGACTAACGCTTGTTGATGAAAGGCGATCGCCTGTTCGATGCGTCCCTGTGCTCGTTGGGAGTAGCCCAACAGCGTTAGAATTCGGGCTTTTTCCTGAGTTTTCTCGGCTCGTTTGAGGGGTTCATCCAGGTAGTTCAGAGCGTCTCGAAGAGATTGTCCTGAGAAGGAAGCGAAAATCCCCCCATAAAGAGGAAAATAGTCTCGCTGAGCAAACGTCCGCAAAATTTGCAACGTCACCTGTAGACATCCATCTGCCAGACGACTGCGGTTTGTTGCATTTAAGCTGGTTGAGCGACTCAGCCCATTACCCAACTGCGACCAGATCACCGCAAAACCCAGAAAAGTCGAGATAGAAAGCTTCGCTCCTACCTTTGAGTCATACACCAACTTGTCAAACCAGGCGACCAACCCCTGCTGCAAACAACGCAAAACCACGACCCACTCGACCAGCGCAGCTACACCAAAGTCAGACGTATGGCTAATCCAGTCGGAAACCGATTGTTCCAACGCTAATTGTTGAAAGAATGCCTTTAACAAAGGGCTATTTACCTGCTTTGCCCAGACTGCCCAGGGGCCGCGATCGCCCGGAACTCCACCAAATCCCAGTTGCCCCTGCCCCTGCTCATAAATCCAACTCACCAGATGATTTTCTAAGCGATGCCAGTTGTCTAAGCCTTGCGTCAGTCCCTGCGCCATGTCTTGAATCTCAACTTGCAACTCTGGGGTTGCCACCTCAAGCTGCTGAACCTTTTGAGGCAGCAGTTTGGCAAGCTGTTGCCATTGCGACAAGTTCAAAGGGTGCGGACGATTCGGGTCTAGTACTCGCAACAACGCTTGCAGGCGTCCACCAGGAGCATCATCCCCCGTTCCTGCTCCCAACACCTCCTGCACGGCTGTCATCAAGGCAGCACTCGCCTGGTTTTGCTGTTGCCATCGCTCCCACTCGCCCCGAACGGTTTGCAGTGCCCGCAGGCTGCGAGTCGCTTTTGCCTGTTTTAGCTCATCCTTGGTTTTGCTCTGTTGTTCAAAGGTTTCGAGGCGATCGCCCAGACATCGCTCAAAAACCTCCCCAGTACCCACAGCAACACCATCGGACAACATCTGAAAAACCTGCTCTTTCGAGCGAATTTGACCCTTGAGCGTCATTTGCACAATCTGGTCAATCAAGTCTAAGTAGCGATCGCGCAGTGAAGGGGATTCTGACATTGGGGCAAGCTAACCGTGTAATGGATGAAAGCTACCTCTATCTTAGAGAATTACCTTTTATTTAGAAGGCAAAGGGCACTCAACAGGACAGACGCGATTGATCGCATCTCTTTAGGCAGGACTCAGATCCAATACCCTAATTGAATTGCCCATAGACATAACACAAATCCCCAGCTTCTTGAGGAAACCGGGGATGCTGAATGAATGCGCTCATGAAGGAGCAATTGTCTTAAATCTAGGCTCCGAGCATCGATTTCTTAAGCAGCTTTAAGCCTTTCTTGACTCGCCGTGAAACAGTAACTGCACTGATGCCCAAACGCTCAGCCGTTTCCTTTTGAGTCAGGTCGTGCAGAAAGACAAATTCCAACACGTCACGGGTGCGTTGTTCGAGTTGCACTAACGCTTGCTGAAGGCGAATCTGGTCTTCTTGAGCCAACTGAAAACTCCGATATTGAGTGTCTGGCAACAGATCGCCCAAGGATGTCGATCCTTCTTCTTCATCACGCATGGGAGCATCCAAGCTAAGAGGAGCCCGATTGCGACAAGCTAATTTGATCTCCTGCCATTCTTCCAGCGAAATTTCGAGAGCCGCTGCAATTTCGGTATCACTGGGTGGACGGTTTAGCTCAACTTGTAACTCTCGAATCACTCCTGTTGCTTGATGACGTAACGCTTGCCAGCGACGAGGAATCCGGACAGGAGCACCCTTATCGCGTAGATAGTGTTGAATCTCCCCTCGAATGTAGGGAATCGCGAAAGAACTAAAGGCGTGTCCCTTCGACATATCAAACCGCTCGATCGCTCGAATTAAGCCCAAACTGCCCACTTGCAGCAGGTCTTCATAACTCTCAGTGCACTGATTGACCCAATGATGAGCCTCTTTACGAACCAACCCAAAATTGAGTTGAACTAATTGATTCCGAATCTCAGCAGAGGGAGTTTTTTGATATTCCCGCAACAACTGTAAGCTTTCACTTTTGAGTTCACTGGCAATCGGGGTATACATGACGAAATTCAGGTAAAGGAAGTGACTTGAATGGAGAAACAAATTAGCTCTTGAATCAATCTCAGGCATCAAAGACCAAATTAGTCAATCAATAGTAAGGAGCTAAGGTTCATTAAAGTGTGATTGGAATTAACAGGGACAGGATTATTTTAGGGAGCTATTTAGGGATGCTTTCGTAGAGAAAATCCTACTCAATCAGTCCTCTAAATTCGCAAATTCAACTTATTCGTTATATGAGGTCAGTAACAACGGCATTTTTACTGAAACTATACCGAAAACTTGTCGCCTCACTGGCTCGCAACTATTTCACTTCATCAAATCAACACACTTAAAGACAGGTCATTGCGAAAACTTATCCAGTCATTGATGTACTTCAAAGGGCGATCGCACATCTACGCACAAACACCGAACTGTTTCTTCTCAAAACTCAACATTCATAACAATTACATCTTTTGACCTCTATGCCATTGACGCGCATCACATCTGGTTCACCACAAATTGGGTAAAAATTGCACCTCATACAGCCGCAATATCAAAGCATTGCTTCATGATTGAGACTGATTCATTTGGGGTTCAACTCAATATCAATTCGACTCGACAGTATACAAGTCTATGTGCCCAACCTACTAAATCCGATAACTAAGATTCATCATAGATTGGTCAATCTTATGGTTTTGCTTAACATTCTTTGCCTGTAATCGGGCGCGACGATTGCGAATTTCAGCGGCTGTCCGGGCAATGGGTGAAAGATACCGTCCAGTGGTTTCAGGCTCCGTTGTAGTTGTCCATGAACTACCTTCGGTTGTCTCGCCACCCAAGTCATCGTATTCAGGTATCCAACTGGGCTCACCGTATCCTGTTGGCTGAACTCCCTGAGTTGATGCATAGCTCAACTCAGCTGTCACATCGGCTGTAACCTTGGCTGTAGCATTAGCTGTACCTGTAGTATCAGCTGTCACATCGGTAAATGAGTCAAGAAAACTGTCGATTTCTCTCTCAAGGCGTTGCTGAGCAACAGCAGCATCATTCCTTATCGCAGGTTCAAGTGGGTTGATAACTGGAGTTGATGGCTGGGAGTCTTGCACTACTGGGAGAGCTGAGACAGCTTCACTCGGCAATAAAATCTGTGTTGGTGGTTCACTTGCGGCTAACTCTGCTGAAGGCAAAACCTGGCTTAAGGCGTTCTTGCTTTCAAACTGGGAACCTGTTGCAGGTTTGCGATCCGCCAGGGTGTTCACAAAAATTGCCCCACGCTGTTTCAAATCGAGTCGTGTTGCCTCCGTCAATCCTTGATTTTGACCAAATCGAGTATCTTCCACAAGAGCGGAACTCAAGTCAGCACTGGTCAGGTCAGCATTCCAGAGGTTAGAGGCACTCAGGTCAGCACTGCTGAAATCAACATTCGAGAGTTTGGCACGACTCAAATTAGCTCCATTGAGGTTTACTCCCCAGAGGCTACTGCGGCTCAGATTAGCACTTCGTAAATCGCAACTACTGAGAATTGCCCCTCTCAGGTTGGCTCCACTGAGGTCAGCCCCACTCAGATTCGCGTCCCACAGATTGGCGTGATCGAGAGCCGCACCGCTTAAATTCGCATCCCACAGGTTGGCACCACTAAGAATGGTATTGCTCAGATCGGCTCCCCTTAAATCAGTGCAGCTTAGGGTTGCACCACTAAGCATGGCACGACTGAGGGTAGCCCCTCTCAGATTGGCATTTGTCAGGGCAGCCCCTCGGAGGTCGGCACCCACAAGGTTAGCCCCTCGGAGGTTCGCTCCCCGCAGGTTGGCATTTCTCAAGTCAACTCCGCTTAAGTCAGCACCACTCAAATCAGCATTGTGTAAGTCTGCCCCTACTAAATCGCTACTAGGTAGGTCGGCTTGGGGAGTCGCAAAGGCTAAGCTGATGACGGACGCTTCACGGGTTACGGTCATCTGAAGCCGCTTTTCCTTCATTTTTTCTCTCCTAATTGGGGTTGATCACTGTAAGGGAGGGTTGGCAGTTGCATCCGTAAACCTGCTAGTTGCTTTAGATTGCCTTCATCTATTAATTAGGGCGATCGCCAGTGCAACGATTCGGTTCAGCAAGGTTTTGGTAGAGAGCTGCGGTTCCGACTGAGTCAGTGACCTTCGCAGTAACCCTGAGAGTTTGTTAAATCAAGAGTGACATAGCCCAACCAGTTCCGGTTAGAGTTTCTCCGTACGTTTACAGAAAAAAAATATGAAAAAACTATTTTTTAAGGTTGAGTTAAAGAAGAGCCTTTTTATAGGGCTCTTTTGGCTTTCCCAGAGATGGGAAACGACCCTGAGCACTGCAAAACAAAAGCAGCACTATCCATCAGGAAAATGCTGCTCTTCAATAAATGCCTTGATTAAGGTCTTAAAACCCAGTTGAAGGTCTATTCGGGCTTAGGCAGGTTCAACACGAGCATAGAAAATGCCACGAATCTTGACATCTACAGGTTCTTTACCACCCATATCTGTATCAGAGGGCTGAACGCTTTCAAAGGTGCCTGCAATTTCGCCAGTTGTGTTGTCAACTTTGGCAACCTGGAGAGAAATCTTGCCTTGTCCAATATCAAACGTTTTGAAGTTCTCCCGCTCCAGCTCCTCACTATCAGCCTGGGCTGGCAGAGCTACTGCGTTGTCATACCCCGTTGTTAAACCCCGTCCCTTTGGATCTAAGAAGTTAGAAGTCCGATAGGAGGGGACTTTGAAATCACCTTCAAAGTCAGTGGAGGTATTGATGCTATCTGCGGATTGCGTTGTAGCAACCAAATTTTTAATTGTAAACAGGAAAGGAACCCGTTCACCACCAGGCAACTGTACAGTAGTAGCCTGAAAATCAAAGCCATCTTCTTCAACGAAGGTTAAGCCACCTTTGGCGTTAGCCTTCAATGTTCCCATGACCTGATCAATAGATGATGTGTAGCGAGTCAGAGCTTTAGCTGGAACGAAGCTTGCAACTTGGCGTTTGTTAGTTGGCTCTTCTTTGATGAAGTAGCTTGTTGGTTCCAAACATAGGCCTTTGATGGTGTAAGTCTTACTCGGATCAATTGGAATTGAACCCCGGCTAGTCTCACCCAGTTGGGGACAGGTGTTTGCAAGACCAGTACCCCGAATTTGCTCATAGGTTAGCGGACCAGTTGCAGCAGAAGGAGCGTCGCTGCAAGCGGTCAAAAAACCCACGCAAATTGCCAGGAATGCGATGATTAGAGCGCGATACCTCATGGTCAACCTCAATATCAATGTCAAAAGTCCCTGCCAGTGTTATCACAATCGTCAAGACGATTAGAACCAGGGGGGAGTGGGAGCTTTGCCCCCAAGACAGGGGTTGTAACCCTGAACCCTGTCCCAACAATCTGTTCGACTGCTGTATCTCAAAAGAATTGTCTCAAGATCTCATCTCAGAATTTTACAAGACCTTGTAGCCTTTATTCTGAACTGATGGAAAAAGATGTTAAAGCTGTACATAGGTTTATTGAGGCTTCGGGTAGGTTGGTTATGCAGAAACGAGAGGTCGCATGAATCATCAAGATGAAAATGAGGTGAAGCGATCGCCCAATTCCGCTGATTTGGAGGCGATCGCAGCTGTAGTCTGGCAATCTGCTCAATCTCGACAGGGGGACGGGTTGGCATTGTTGGCATTATTGCGCCAATTAGAAAAACTCCATCGAGAAATTCGCGATGGATTATTTCAGGAGTGCCTACCAGACAATCGGCAAGCACTTTACAGTATGTTAAGGGACATGGAAGCCTCTGGTGGATGGCCTTACATCCATCGCATGAAACTACAGTCGTTCATGCAGCAATTGTTGACCGAACTTGCCGATGGCGAGAACTCCGCCGAACACGAGAGTTCTATCAATCAGTAGAATTTAGAAAAGAATTTGTCGAGATAGCAGACACATGATTCCTACCGTTATTGAACAATCCGGACGTGGCGAACGCGCCTTTGACATTTACTCTCGACTTTTGCGCGAGCGAATTGTGTTTCTGGGTCAGCCCATTGACGCCGATGTTGCCAACCTGGTCGTGGCTCAACTGCTCTTTTTAGAAGCAGAAGACCCTGAAAAAGACATCTATCTCTACATCAACTCGCCAGGTGGTTCGGTGAGTGCAGGGTTGGGCATTTTTGACACAATGAATCACATTCGCCCTGATGTCTGCACGATTTGTGTCGGGTTGGCTGCCAGTATGGGGGCTTTCCTGCTAGCCGCAGGAGCACAGGGTAAGCGAATGAGCTTGCCTCATTCTCGCATCATGATTCACCAACCCCTGGGTGGTGCTCAGGGTCAGGCAACGGATATTGAGATTCAAGCCAAAGAAATCTTGTATCTCAAACAGAAACTTAACGAGGCTCTTGCTAAAAATACAGGACAACCTTTGGAGAGAATTGAGCGGGATACTGACCGCGACTTCTTTATGTCAGCACAGGAAGCGGCAGATTACGGGTTGATTGATCAGGTGATTAATCGCCAAGCGATCGGCGCACGTCCTGCGGTTGTGAAATAAGCAAAGATAAGGGCTGAAGGATAAAGGATAAGAAGGATGGAGCTTGAAAAGCAACTTTCATCCCTTATCGTTTATCCTTTAGCCTTCTATTTTTTATTGTGCTTGTAAATAGTGCAAAAAATCGTATAACTCAGTCTCGTTGAGTTCCTGGCGCGATCGCTTTCCGTAGGTGCGTTTCAGGTGCTCTCGACCCTGCACTTTATTCCAGCCCAAACGTGCCAGTTCCACATCGGTTTGGGCGATAACATCGGACAGGTCAACCGATGCGGGGCTGGGAGGAGGTGGCTCAGGAGCGGCGGTTTTACGGCGGGGTTTGCCGTTATCGGAGAGCGGGGAGGAACCAGGAATCCCTGCTGCTGTAGGATCTGGAGTCTCTGGAGCGGTGTCAGCGATCGCCCCACCTGTAGGGATCACAGGCATCTCATCAGCATCGGCATTAATGTGGGAATAGAAATCAGCAACCACGGGGGTAACCCCGGTTGAGGTTGTCCCTGTTCCTGGGGTCACTGGAGGAACGGGTTGGGCAGGAGGAGTCCAGGAAGGAAGAGGAGTGACACCTGGCACAGCAACATCCCCACTGGAAGGATTTGGAGTGGAAGCGGCATTCAAGGATGCACCAGCTTTAAATCCCTTGCTGATTAACCCTTTCGCAATCAAATCTTGAGTGATTGGATCGTTGCTCAAATCTGTTGTCGTCGCTTCGGGTGACGGCTGCGGCAGAGATGACTGAGACACAGACTCAAATTGAGGAGAAGCCCAGGTTGATTGACGGGGAGAGGGTTCTGAAGTCGGGGAGGTTGCTGCATTCGACATCGCCAGAGCCTCCAATGCCCGCACTTTCGCCCGATCTTCTGCGGCTTCTAGATCGGGATGAGCTGCCATCCCGGTTGCCAGGATCGTATTGCCAATCTGGGCGATCGCCCGCACAGCATACATCCCATCATGGACGGTCAAAAATTCTGACACCAGGCTCGCCATTGGATAGCGAGTTTGAAATTGGGCAAACAAGGTTTGCAGCGTAGAAGAACTCAAAGACAATGGCAACTCCAGAAAAAGCAGAAGGTATAAGCGATGAATGAATCGTGACCGTATTCAAAGTGTGAAGGGTAGCAAGGGTGAAGGCAGAAGCTAAATGATTAGTATAAGGTTGTTTCAGCCATTGGAACTTTTAGTCCTGTGACGGCAGCTATCACGCAGCTATCACTAAGTTCTTCTGGGGCATTATTTCTTTAGGGCTGGCAAGCGTTAAGCTGAAGGAGAGACACAAGACACCTATCTCGTTGTTTCCTCGGCCAAGTCAATTATGCCTTGATGCCGGAAATGCCGTAATAATAAAGCTTTGTCAGAAAACTTAGGACCAAGCTAATGGCTCCAACCCTGATTCTGGGAGAGCTTTCTGACTCGCCTTCGCCCCATCGAATGTGGCTACGGCTACAGTTAAAAATGCAAGGGTAGAACAACAAGTTTATTCTGTGTGAGCTTTTATCGGTCTTTAGATATTAAGATTTGTTAACGATTGTAGAGAACTGCTGACTGATGCTGGATAAACTGCTAGACCTTTCCCCCAATTTTGGACTGGATACATTACTGTTGCTCCTGGTGCTGGTAGCCCTGGAAGCAGTCTTATCCGCCGATAATGCGATCGCCCTGGCAGCCTTAGCCCAAGGCATGAGTGACAGCAAGATGCAACGTCAAGCTCTCAATTTGGGCTTAATCGTTGCCTTTGTCTTACGCGTCACGCTGATCTTGACTGCAACGTGGGTAATTCAATTTTGGCAGTTTGAATTGTTGGGTGCTGCCTATCTACTCTGGTTGGTGTTCCAATACTTCACATCCGAGAAAAGCGAAGACGGGCATGAGCATCATGGTCCCCGGTTTACCTCTCTGTGGCAAGCCATTCCCATGATTGCCCTGACAGATGTGGCATTCTCGCTGGATAGTGTGACAACGGCGATCGCCGTTTCTCAGGAAACTTGGATTGTTTTGGCAGGCGGAACCATTGGAATCATGACCTTGCGGCTAATGGCAGGGCTATTTATTCGCTGGCTCAGCGAGTACGAGCATTTGGAAGACGCGGGTTATATTACCGTTGCCCTGGTCGGACTACGCCTGTTGCTCAAGGTCATTAACGAAAATCTTGTACCTCCAGAGTGGGTGATGATCAGTGCGATCGCCCTGCTATTTATCTGGGGCTTCTCCAAGCGCAACGAACAATCTGAGGCGATCGACAATTCAATTGATGGCTCCTTGCCCGGTTCAATGAGCAACACATCGTCAATCAATGAAACAACTCTGGTTGAACCCGAGAAAACAGCACAAGAAGTCTCAGCAGATTAGGCAAATCGGATTAGAGGTGTTGCTCATCCAAACATGAATTTTGTAGGGGAATTTCGCGAACCTTCCCTACAGCAGGGGTAAGGTTTTGAGCATCATACCCACATTCAGCAATGCCGGAGTAGAGAGTAAAGGGTATACGGTCATTAGTCCTCAGTCATTCATCTAAGTTTCTGGCAATCAGCCATCAACTTGGAACTCATTAATGAATAACCCAGGACTAATGACCAAACCCAATTACTTTACTCGTACAACCAGGGCGTGATGGTTGGTTTCCAATCCATCAACTCTTCCTCTTTAAACCAGAGGCTAATTTCGCTTTGAGCGGTTTCAGGGGCGTCTGAGCCATGGATCAGGTTGCGCCCAACACTCACGCCAAAGTCTCCACGAATGGTTCCTAACTCAGCATTAAGGGGATTGGTTGCACCAATCATCTTGCGGCTCGTCGCAATGACCCCATCCCCTTCCCAAACCATGGCGACTACAGGACCAGAGGTGATGAAGCTAACCAACCCAGGGAAGAAGGGTCGCTCTTTGTGAACACCATAGTGCTGCTCCGCCAATTCTCGGCTCACGTTCATCAGTTTTAAGCCAATCAGAGTAAAACCTTTTGACTCAAAACGGCGAATAACTTCACCCACTAGCCCGCGCTGAACGCCATCGGGTTTGATTGCGATAAATGTCCGTTCCACTAATTTCTGCTCCTAACGGGTTTAGACCTTCTCTATGCTCAGAAAAATGTGAACCGTTGTAAAGTGGGCATTGGCTATTCTTAGCCAGATTTTAACCTCTTATTAATCCAAACTCCTGCTATGGATACAGCGCGGCACATGAAGAAGAAATAAGATAGACTTGTCTATTCGACTATTGTTTCGATTCTTGTACTGAGGTCATCCTAAATGGGAATTCAATCAAAGATGTTACCTGTTGACGTTGGAAAAGTGCTTGCGGAAACCAAAGATGCCGTGCCAAACGGTCACAAGCCACGAGAGGCAAGTTCCACAAAAAAGTGGACGATCGAGGACAGTGAAGAGTTATATCGCATCAACGGCTGGGGAGAGCCTTATTTTTCCATTAATGCAATAGGTCATGTAACCGTCTCTCCACAAGGCGATCGCGGTGGTTCGTTAGATCTATTTGAGTTGGTCAACGCGCTGAAACAACGGAATTTAGGGTTGCCCTTGCTGATCCGATTTTCAGACATTTTGGAAGATCGCATTGAGCGATTAAATGCCTGTTTTGCAAGAGCAATTACCCGCTATAGCTATCCTGGGGTCTATCGGGGCGTATTTCCTGTGAAGTGTAACCAACAGCGACACCTGGTCGAAGATTTGGTGCGCTTTGGCAAACCCCACCAGTTTGGCTTAGAAGCCGGATCAAAACCAGAATTGATGATTGCTCTGGCGACACTCAGTACCCCCGGAGCACTGCTGATTTGCAACGGTTACAAAGACCGGGAATATATCGAGACAGCGATGCTGGCGCAGCGGCTCGGACATACGCCCATCATTGTGCTGGAGCAGATCGAAGAAGTCGATTTGGTGATTGAGGCGAGCCGTAAGCTAGGCATCAAACCCATTTTGGGGGTACGCGCCAAATTGAGCAGCAAAGGCGTCGGGCGTTGGGGCACCTCAGCGGGCGATCGCGCCAAGTTTGGCTTAACCGTTCCTGAGATTATCCGTGCTGTCGAGCAACTGCGTCGAGTAGACATGCTGAATTCGTTGCAGTTGTTGCACTATCACATTGGCTCCCAAATCTCGGCGATCGCGGTGATCAAGGATGCCATTCGGGAGGCTAGCCAGATCTACGTCGAGTTAGCTGGTTTAGGGGCTGACATGAAGTATCTAGATGTGGGTGGTGGTTTGGGCGTTGACTACGATGGCTCTAAAACCAACTTCTACGCCTCTAAAAACTACAACATGCAGAACTACGCCAATGATGTCGTAGCTGAGATTAAAGAGGCTTGTGAAGAGCGTAACCTGGCTGTACCGACGCTCGTGAGCGAAAGTGGGCGGGCGATCGCCTCTCACCAATCTGTCCTGGTGTTTGATGTATTGGGCACCAGTGATGTGATGACTCAGCCACCAGAGGCGATCGAAGAGAAAGAGCATCTAATCATTCGTAATCTCTACGAAACGTATCAATCTATCACGGCTGATAACTATCAGGAGGCGTTTCACGACGCGACTCAGTTTAAAGAAGAGTCCACCAGCCTGTTTAACTTTGGTTATCTCAGCTTGACGGAACGGGCACGGGCAGAGCAGTTGTACTGGGCTTGTTGCGGCAAGATTCTCAGCATCGCACGTCAACAGGAATACGTCCCCGATGACCTGGAAGACCTGGAAAAGATCATGGCATCGATCTACTACGTCAACCTGTCAGTTTTTCAATCGGCTCCCGATAGTTGGGCGATCGACCAACTGTTCCCGATCATGCCGATCCATCGGTTGGATGAGGAACCTACAAAACGGGCTACGTTGGCTGACTTGACCTGCGACAGTGACGGAAAAATTGACCAGTTCATCGACCTGCGCGATGTCAAGTACGTGCTGGAGCTTCATGCCCTGGAAAGCAAAACAGACGGTACGCAAAAGCAAGATGCCCAGACAACTCCAACTTCGTCGCACAAGCCCTACTACTTAGGCTTGTTTCTCGGTGGAGCTTACCAGGAAATTATGGGTAACCTGCACAATCTGTTTGGCGATACCAACGCCGTTCACATCAAACTGACGCCCAAAGGCTATCAGATTGAGCATGTCGTGAAAGGCGACACCATGCGAGAGGTGTTGGGTTACGTACAGTATGACTCCGAGGACTTGCTAGAAAGCATTCGTCGGCAGTCTGAGCAAGCCCTCCAGGAAAAGCGCATCACGATCCAAGAGTCGCAGTTGTTATTGCAAAACTACGAGCGATCGCTAAACCGTTACACCTACCTGGAAACTTAGGGGTTGACACAATAGACAACAGGAAGAGACGCGATTAATCGCGTCTCTTCGTTTATTTCTGGTAAAGCTGCATCACATCAGCGATCGCCATACGAGACTGAGCACCCAACGTTAACGGGGAGACATGTCCCCGATTCAGGTGATCAGCAGCGGCACAGGCAATCATAGCGGCATTATCGGTGCAAAACTTGAGCGGTGGAAAGAGCACGCGCAGATTATGTTGTTCGGCTGCGGCTTGCAAGTGTTGCCGTAAGCCACTGTTAGCGGCAACTCCTCCTCCGACGGCGATTGCACTCAACCCATAGTCCAACGCACAGGCGATCGCTCGTTTCGTGAGTGCTCGTGCTACCGCATCCTGAAAACTAGCAGCTAAATCCGCAACAGGCAGTTCCCCTGCATCTTGCAGTTTTTGAGTTAATCGCAGCACAGCAGTTTTTAACCCACTAAAGCTGGAATCATAGCGATGATAGCCCCCTTGAGGCAATGACACTTGCCCTTCTGGCAGGTTAAACGCCTGGGGATTGCCCTCCTTCGCGAGGCGATCGATTACGGGTCCACCGGGATAGCCCAGGTTCATCAGTCGAGCCACTTTGTCAAACGCCTCACCTGCCGCATCGTCACGGGTCTGTCCCAGAGTCTCATAGTGACCACAGTCTTTGACATAAATCAGGCTCGTGTGGCCTCCGGAAACCAACAGGCAGAGAAAGGGAGGCTGCAAATCTGGAGAACTGAGGTAAGAGGCGTAAATATGACCTTCTAGATGGTGAACGCCAATAAATGGCTTGTTCTGAACCATTGCCAGGGTTTTACCTGCCGTTAACCCCACCAACAATGCCCCTACCAATCCGGGAGCACAAGTCGCTGCAACGCCATCAATGTCCTGCCAGGACAGGGTAGCTTGTTGAAATGCCTGAGCGATCGCCTCATTCAAAATCTCCACATGCTGCCGAGACGCCACCTCTGGCACCACACCACCATAGGGCTGATGAGCCGCAATCTGAGACGACACCACATTACTCAACACCTGGCGATCGCGCACAATCGCCACGGCGGTTTCATCACAACTTGTTTCCAGGGCTAGAACCGTTGACATACCGACAATAAACGTAAGGGATGAAGTGGAGTAGGTTTTTTAATAAGGGCGATCGTCGAAGAGAAATCGCAGTGAAAAAATTTTGAGATAGAACGATGTTCTTCAGCGATCGCTCCCACTCTCCAACTATTCAATTTTAAACCGTAAAGAAGTATTTCAAAAAGTTAACGAGCAAGAAACGATCGTGCAGTAACTTACAAGAATTTTAGTGTTGAAAATGGGGCGATCGCATTGCTCAAAACTCCTATCCAGACTGGAATACAAGCGTTTTAGCAAATTGTTCTTAATAAAAAGATATGCCAGTGAATTATCAATGGATAACATCAACTTTTGAAAATTCAACTTCTTTTAAAAGCTTAACTTTACGCAGATTCCCTTGAGGAGTATGATTGCTCTGAAGTTCAAATTCTGTTTGTACAAATAACTTAATACTTTGTACAAAACTCTTCGCTTTTTGTAATAAAGGGAAACAATTTCATGCGTCGATTGTTTGCTCTAGTGCTAGTTCTCTTCCTGTGGGTTGGTTTCGCTCCCCCAGCTTCGGCTGACTTGCTGACCCCTTGCAGTGAATCTCCAGCTTTCCAGCAACGTGCTGCCAAAGCTCGTACTGAACAGGCAAAACTGCGATTTGAAAATTACTCTGCTCTGCAATGTGGACCCGAAGGATTGCCCCACCTAATCGTGGATGGCAGCCTCAACCATGCTGGTGAATTTATCATTCCTAGCATTCTGTTCCTCTTCATTGCAGGTTGGATTGGTTGGGTTGGTCGTTCCTACATCCGCTCGGTCAAAAATGACAAAGAACCCGAAATGAGTGAAATCATTATCGATGTTCCACGGGCGGTTTCGTTGATGCTGTCTGGCTTTTTGTGGCCTCTTGCTGCCCTCAAAGAATTCACCACTGGTGATCTGACAGCAAAAGACGAGGAGATTCCAGTTTCACCTCGCTAGTTTAAAGCCTGATTGATTCTTCATCTCCTCTATCTTTTTTTGGAGCATAACCATGCAAGATTTCTTGAAATACCTTTCCACCGCTCCAGTATTGGCAACAGCATTGCTGTTTGTTACCGCTGGAATTTTAATTGAGTTCAATCGCTTTTTCCCCGATTTATTGTTCCATCCTCTTCCTTAGAGTGGAATCGACATTGGGTTTTGCTTGAGGGGCAAACCATGAGCGCAGAGTTAGGTTAAACCTAATTTGCCTTCAGGGGTTGCCCCTATTGTTTTGGAGTTGAGAATTAGTCTGTGACAGAGATATAGCCGTAGCCCCACTCGATGGGTCGGAGGCGAGTCAGGAAGCTTTCCCAGCATCAGGGTTTGAGCCATTGCCGTTGCCTTAAGCTTTCTCGCCAAAGCTATATTTCGTAGATAGGGATGGTGCTCGAAATGCCTCTACATCCATATCTGAGCTAGGGTTAATGCATAGGATTCACCGTAGGTTTGCTCATGTACGCTGTGATTTCTCGCGACAAAACTGAACTGCCACCCGGAACGTTAGTCAGGATGCCCGCAACTTGGAATGACTACTGCATCCTACGCGATAGCCGGGGGGATGGCTCTATTCCTCGCATCAAATACCGCAATGGTGAAGTTCTCCTGATGAGTCCCCTTCCTCGTCATGGATGTGAAGCACATTTACTTGCCAGAATTGTCGAAACGCTTCTAGACAGTAAAGCCCGCAATTACGAGGCGTTCACCCCGATCACGATGGATATCCCAGAAGAGAGAGGGATTGAGCCAGACTACTGTTTTTACATCGACAACTGGCAAGCCGTCGTTGGAAGAGACCGCATCGATTGGCAGGTTGACCCGCCTCCCGATCTGGCGATCGAAATTGACGTCACCACCTATACTGCTGCTGAAGATTACGCGCCGTACAATGTCCCAGAGGTGTGGCTATTTAAAGACGGTGAACTCAAGATTTACAGCCTTCAAGAAGCAAGCTATCAACAGCAATCCTTGAGTCGCTACTTTCCAGAAACAAACCTTTCAACGCTGATTAATCAGGTCTTTCAAGTGGCATCTCAGCAAGGAACTGGAATTGCGATTCGAGAGTTGCGTCGGCAATTAGCAGGTGAGCCTGATTAGCTCGGTTCAGCTTAGCCCGGTTCAGCAACAGCTAACCGCAATCCCAAACCAACCAAAAAAGCACCCATTAATCGCTCCAACCAATGCGAAAAAGACAAGATGCGCTCTCTTACAGCTCGTTGCGAAATTAGCACTGCAACCAAAACAAACCAAACGAGAGCAACAACGGCAACGGTTGAGCCATAAACAACTTGGGCGGCGATCGGTGTTGTTGGCTGAATGATTTGAGTGAACAACATGAAGAAAAATGGAGGGGCTTTAGGATTGAGGACGTTCCCGAGGAAACCGATGCGAAAGGCTGCCCATCGACTAATGTCCTTCCTTCGTTGAACGATCTGTGACGCAGAACCTGCTTTTTTTGTCCGCAGGGACTTAATGCCGAGATAGATCAGGTATGCGGCTCCAACCCATTTCAACAGGTTGAAGAATAAAATTGAGCGAGAAATAATCGCTGCAATCCCCAGAATCGAATAGGTTGCATGAACTAGATTGCCAAACCCCAGCCCGATCGCGGTGTAGACTCCTGCACGACGAGAAAATGCCAAGCTGTTACGCAGGGTCAGCGCAAAGTCAGGACCTGGCGTGATGACTACTACTACACTAATCAGGAACACCGTCAGCCAACCTGCGAAAAATGTCATTACTCCCCTCCCATGCAGCAACTCAGGATAGCAGCCTAGCATGTTTGGAACGCTTTCCAAGTCCTACTGGAGGGTGGGAAGAATGGCTGCAAGTCGTTGAGGTTGCCCCCAAATTACCTGTTCCTGTTTATAAATGGCGATCCCTGGTTTGGCTCCTTTGGGTTTGTAAACGTGTTTTGGTTCCGTGTAGATGACAGGCACCTGATCGCTCTGCTGGGCACGACTGTAGTAAGCTGCCAAATCTGCTGTGAATTGCAAATCAGCTTCATCAGGAGCGGCTCCGGCAGACAGGCGCAGCAGCACATGGCTACCGGGAATCTCTTGGGCATGAAACCAGAGATCATAATCGCCTGCAAGACGAAATGTGAGTTGGTCGTTTTGACGGTTGTTGCGTCCCACTAGCACTTCAAACCCACTGGGAGTTTGATATCGTCGAAACTCGGTTTCACTGGTGTTGCTGTTACGGTTTCGCCCTTCAGGATCAACCAAATACTGCTGCTGAATCAGTTCGTCGCGAATTTCTTCTAGAGAGGCTAAATCGTTTGAGGTTTGATAAGTGTTGAGTTGAGCGATCGCCACTTCCACCTGTTCCAGGTAATCAATCTCAGTCTGCACTTCGGCTAACAAAGGCTCCAGAGCAAGGCGCGATCGCTTCAACTTTTGATGTCGCTTATATAACGCCTGAGCGTTTTGTACCGCATTTTTTTCAGGGTCAAGCGGAATGGTGACGGGCTGTTCGGTTTCAAAATCTTTTAGCGGAATGGCTTTCATTCCAGGTTGCCACTCGTGCAAATGTGCCATTAGCAAATCAGCTTGAGCCCGATATTGGTCTGCCTCATCTGATTGTTGCAACCGTGTCTGAAAATCTTTTGCCTTGAGATACAGCTTCTTGAGCAGATTTGCTAAACGTTGACTGATCTGATGTCGCAGTTGTGTAAAGTCTTGCTGATTAAGTTGATCACTGTAGTAGCGGTTGATCAGATCTTGAACAGATTCAGCAGAGGTAGTTGCTCCCCATCCCATAACGGTGTAGCCGTGTGACAACCAACCAGGATTAAACTTCTCCTGTTCCAGGGCTGTTAGCCACTCCTGCCAGCGACTAAACAGGCGTTGCCACTCGGCATCGGTGAGGCTATCGGTCGATCGCTCTGGATCAAGATCTGCGGCTTGCACCATTGAAGTCACAAGAACAGTACTCAGTCCGCGATAATTTTTCACCAGATTGCGTTTGAGACTGCCAGGAATCAAGCTCACCCGTTCTTGCCAGTGTTCCTGCGTTTCACTCAACGATGGCGCAGGATCGGTGAGCCTTGGCGGAAACTCATAGGGTTGCCCCGTTTGAATCGGGCGTACGCTCGACTGTTGACTGCTCACCTGATGAGCGGCTGTGACGATCGTCTGATCTGCTGTCGTCAGAATGACATTGCTGTATTTGTTCATTACCTCGACGTAGAGGTGCCACAGGGGCGGATCACCGGGACGCCGAGCAAACTGCAAATCCAATGCACGTTCCCAAGGGGCGATCGCCTCAATCGCGGTTAGTGCCAGTCCGTTTAGCTGATGGCGGAGTTGCTGACTAAAGGTAAACGTATCCGGTGTGCGAGGGGGGGGATCGCTGATACAAATTCGTGCGGCTTGAGGATGCCAGCACAGGGTCAACCATCCTCGCTGGTTCAACGTGCGTAAACTCAGGGCAATGGTAAAGCGATCGCGTTGATAAACCTGTTCTAATCGGGCAGGCAACCAATTTGCCCGCAGTTCAACACAAATCGCTGTGAGAGTCGTGAAATCAACGGGCTGCACGGTAAAAACCTTAACGATTTAGTCAAATTCCCGTAGGGGATAAATCTTGTTGAGCAAAATTTTTGCAGATACTATTAAAGCTAATTCATTTCTAATGCTCTCCTTAGCTCTCACCTTATCATGGGCTTTCAGCGAATCGACTTCGGCTTTGGTAACACCTTACCTGCCGATGAGGTGGTTGCGGTGCTCAGTCCAGAATCTGCTCAGTCCATGATTGCTCACGCTCAACATCAGGGCATAGTCAAAGACGCTACGGAGGGTCGTCTGGCACGAGCAGTGATCATCATCCATAGTATCCGGCAGTTTTGGTCAGGAGGGAGACATGCTCAACCCTTCACATCAACTGCCGATAGCCAAGTAGCGCAAATTATCTTATCAGCGATTCAACCCGAAACGGTTGCCCAACGTTTTGTTTTCAGCCAGCATAGCCATTCACCCTCTCCCAATTTGCATGGGCTACTTACCGTTATGGACATCAAGCTGATCAATATTGGTTTTGGCAACATTGTCTCTGCTAACCGAGTCATTGCCATCGTTAGCCCAGAATCTGCGCCGATTAAACGAATTATCAGTGATGCTCGCGATCGCGCCCAGCTAGTTGATGCGACCTATGGTCGTCGTACCAGAGCCGTCATTATCACAGACTCAGGGCATGTCATTCTCTCCGCCATTCAACCCGAAACCGTCGCTAATCGCTTTATGTCCAGTCGAGAGACAGCAGAAGAGTAAGAGAGGCAAGGGAGATGGGTAGATGAGCGGATGGGGTGATTCACTCTCTACCTCGCGTTTGATGGCTTAGGACTGTGATTTACTAAATCCGCAAACTGTACGGGCGGGTTTAGCAGACCTATCTATGCCCTGCAATGGGTTTGATGACAAAACCCGCCCCTGCCGAATATTGAACTTATTCAATTCGCGTTCCTTAGCCAAGCTAACCATTCCTTAACTGATCCACTCTCTCTTGGTGAATATCCCCTTTCTTTGTCATCCGTTTGTACAATAGAGTACCTATTTCTGAAAACAAACCAGTGGAGGCGCATGGGACTCGGTAGGCTGATTGTATTAACTGGACCTAGCGGAGTTGGAAAAGGCACATTGATGCGATCGCTTCTACGTCGTCATCCTGAGCTATATTTCTCAGTCTCCGTCACCACACGATCGCCCCGCCCGGGTGAAATCAACGGCAAACACTACTACTTCACCAGTCGAGAAGACTTTGAACGCATGGTCGCTCAGGGAGAGTTGCTAGAGTGGGCAGAGTTTGCAGGCAACTGCTATGGCACTCCCCGTCAAGCCGTTGAACAGCATATTCGCAAAGGCGAATGGGTCGTTTTGGAGATCGAACTACAAGGGGCACGCCAAATCCGGCAAAACTTTCCAGAAGCATTCCAGATCTTCATCCTGCCTCCCTCCTTGACCGAGTTAGAGTTTCGCCTGCGGGGGCGAGGACAGGATTCTGAAGAAGCGATCGCCCGTCGGCTCAATCATGCTAAAGCTGAAATTGCTGCCGCTGATGAATTTGACATTCAAATCGTCAACGACGATCTCGACAAAGCTCTAGAGCAAATCGAGATGGCATTGTTTGCAACCGCAGGAGTTGCGTAGGGAGAAGATTAAAAGATAAGGGCTAAAGGATAGAAGATTAAGGATAAATAGCTCTAAGGTTGATTACGTTCCAAGTTTTAGCCTCTATCCTTTAACCTTCATAATTTTCTCTGGTTTTATCCTTTAGCCTTCATCATTTATCCTTTCTGACTTATCCCGGTCTTCCCAACGTCGTGATATACAGCACCGCTTCATCAGCCGGAATGCCCAACACTTCGTTGACCTGGTCATCGAAGAAGCCCCCAATGCCACTGACTCCCAATTCCAGGTGAATCGCTGCCAGGTTTAACCGTTGCCCCAAATGCCCAGCATCCATATGGAGATAGCGGTAGACGCGATCGCCATACTGCTCAACTGCCAATTTCAAGTCAGCCGTATGAAACACAACTGCTCCGGCATCGCGTCCCAAATTTTGCCCCAGGCAGAGGCGATGTAACTCTCGCCGAAAGTTTTTAAAGCGAATTTGTCTTAGCTCTTGAGCTTTAGGCGCGTAGTAATAACAACCTTCCTCCAACCCCTCAACTCCCGAAATCGCAATAAACGTTTGAATCAGATTAAGGTCAAAGTAGTCAGGGGTAGGATCTAGTCCCTGATCAACGTAATGATGGGGATGATAGGTAAAGTCGAGTAAGAACCGGAGTTCATCCAGCGTCAAGTTATCTCCAGTGTAAGCACGAGTCGATCGCCGCTTGAGAATCGTTTTCTCCAGGTCGGTCAGATCGTCTCCCCACCGAATCGCCTTACTGCTCGTCGGCACCTTCAAACAAAACGGGAAATTGTATTTATCCTCAACCAATTGCTCATCCGGTGGGGCTAACTTAAGCAAATCCTGTTTAGAGAAAGACCGATTTTTGGGAATTTGAGTGGCTTGATGCAAATAGAGCAGCAGTTCTCCATCGGCAATCCGGGGGTAGGTTGTTTGAGTCGCTGAGGGCAGAGCCGTTGCTGCTAGCGGCAGGTTCTCTCGGATTTGCAGGCGATCAGCAAGGGGAATCACGGCGATCGCCCCCTCCTGCTCAGAATCCAAATACAGCAACTCATTCACTGCTTCATCAGCAAACCCACCAATTAAGTGAGGTCGATAGTCGTTGATTGCTGCTGCCAGTTCAATATTCCCTAACAAATGCCCAGAGTCTAGAAAAATTCGGCGATAAGCCCGATCTTGATACCGCCATGCTGAACGAAAGAAAATGGCTGTCACAACCACTGCAATTTGCGTGTTATCCAGGGTGGAATTCCAAAAGCAAGCATTTTGCAAACTCTCCCACACTTCACTTTCCCAAAAATAAAGTAATGAGTGAGTTTGCGGTTGATAGTGATACAACCCAGCAGGGAGTAGAGGAGTGCCACGAGAGATTAAATAAATTTCAGCCGGATAAAGCCCACCCGCCGATGGAGCCGACCTCAAATAGATTGGCTCTCCGCTCAGAGTCATCATTCTCAGAGTCAGCCCGTAGCTACAAAATAAAAAGCGAGATAAACGCCTCCAATATTGCCCCTCTACCCCTGAAATATCAGCACTGCCTGTCATATAAGGCTTCAGGTCAAAGGGAATCCCCAGTTTGTATTCCTTAAATGGCACCGGTGGATTATTCCAATCTGGCGCGTATGCTTTTCCTGCGAGCGTCTCCGGATCGTACTTAGTGCGCTCGTGGTAGTGGTAAGCAATGGAACTTTGAAGTTCAGGCATAGCATCTCAAAACAGGCTGCTTCTTATCTTGATCTTGACATCCCATTTGAAAGAAGCAAGCGTAAACTTACAAGTTCCTAATTCTTATATAGAAGGGGCAAACATGCCAGGAGGCGGACTTGAACCGCCGACACGAGGATTTTCAGTCCTCTGCTCTACCGACTGAGCTATCCCGGCGAGGGAATCGATTTTCCTGAACTGGTAAATGACTGCTACTGGAGTCGCGCTATCAGCCGCAAGAAATTCGGTGCTTAATTAAGCTAACAAACTTACGTACCCTTGGCAAGCTATTTTTCGATACTGATTTAAAAACTTGTGGAGATTGTTAATCAAACTCACCAGTACGAAGGATTAAGAGGGTTACAAGGGCATTGCATCGTCTAGCCTCAACGCTTTGTCTATTAGCTGTAACACAATGCCCTCCTTCCCTAAACCTCTTAAGCGGGACGCAAGCGGGTCACTTTCAGCGTAAAACTGCCTGTGCCTTGCCCACCATAGGGTCTAACCCGCACGATGTAGTTTCCAGCAGTGGTGATACGAGCGAATAGTAATGAGTTTGTCGTGCCATCTGGACCATCATCGTTTTCACCGACAGTTGAGCCATCAGGAGCAATGAGGGTGATGATGGTGTCAAACTGGTCTGAGGTAAGATCCATAACGACCTGGTCGCCTTCCTGGAAACTGACGATATAGTCGCGAGCAAATCCTCCAAATCCAGTAGGAATATCTTTATCCGTTAGGGTGTCGGTAATTTCATTACTCGAAGGCAACCGAACGGGGTTATACATTTGAGCCTGTACGTCAGCTCCAAAGCTAGTCATGCCAATGGTTAAAGCAGTCGCTGGGGCAAGTAGAGGAAGGCTGAGTCTAGCGATTAGGGATTTACGCATGAATGTGATATATCTCGCCAAGTAGAAGTAGAACTCGTCAATTATGACGTATTTTTTTTAAGGAGTAGATTAACCTTGAAAAACGTAACGTTCCTATCAACTTATATCGCCCTGGTTAGCAGGGTTAGAGTAAGGCTAGGACGAACCTAAAACCCCTCTGTTTCCGCCTAAACGGCGATCGTGCTGTCCCGCTGTAGCATTTCTAAATCACCTCCTAAATAAGTGTGAGATGAGCAAATTGTGAGAGCTACATTTCTTGCAGACTTACTCTCTACATCGCAAGATTGACGAAATCAGTATTATTTTTTCTCGACTCATTTTGTGAATTTCATATGGCAACGCTCATTCTAGTTCGTCACGGTCAAAGCACCTGGAACGCTTCCAATCGTTTCACAGGATGGGTCGATGTTCCTCTAAACCATGTTGGGCGAGAACAGGCGATCGCCGCTGCTCAAAAAATCAGTGTTTACCCCGTCAAAGTGGCTTTTACCAGTCTATTGATGCGGGCGATGGAAACCGCTGCCATTTGTCTCACTGAGGGAGGTGGGGTGCTGAGCGGCAAAAGCCCTGTGTTTAAGCATGATGCCGATGATCCTGACTGGCATGGATGGGATCTCTATGACGGCGACCACAGCCAGGAGATCCCAATCTTTCCAGTGCAGGCGTTAGATGAGCGCAACTATGGCCAGTTGCAAGGCTTTAACAAAGAAGAAATGGCCTTGAAAGTTGGGGCTGAAAAGGTGCATCAGTGGCGGCGATCGTACTCAACTCGCCCACCGGGAGGTGAGAGTCTGGAAGACACCGTGGCGCGAACTGTTCCCTTCTTTCGCGATCGCATCCTGACCCATTTGATGGCAGGAGAAAGCGTGCTGGTTGCTGCTCATGGCAATTCCCTCCGAGCCGTCATCATGCATCTCGATCAACTGACTCCTGATCAGGTCGTCAATCTAGAACTGGCAACAGGTGTACCAATTGTCTACGAGATCGATCCTCAAGGAAACGTGACCGATAAAACAATCTTGACGTGAGGGATGAGGAGTTGTGGTGGTAAGGGTTAGTCATCACGGGTCATTAGTCATCCGTTGAAATGGTTGAGATGCCTGACGACCAGGGTCAACGACCAATGACGAGTGACTAATAGTAAAATTAAGAAATATTAAACTTTGGGTTGGCTTATGAGCGCAAACGTTGAGATTTACACCTGGAGCCGCTGTCCCTTTTGCATTCGAGCAAAAGCATTGCTAAACCAAAAAGGGGTCGAGTTCACAGAGTATTGTATTGATGGGGATGAGGTGGCGCGTGCCAAGATGTCAGAACGGGCACATGGACGGCGATCGCTCCCTCAGATCTTCATTGACGATCAACACATTGGCGGGTGTGACGATTTGCATTTACTAGATGCGCAAGGAAAGCTAGATCCGCTACTACAGGCTTAATGCCTCTCGTCCTATTCAACTCTCTGAGGTAGTCTGTGAAATTTGCCTTCATTATTGACCCGATTCACAAGCTTGATCCGGGGCACGATACCAGTGTGGCGATGATGGAAGCCGCACAGGAACTAGGACACGAGATTTGGATTACAGAAGCCCATCAGTTGAGTGTGATCGCAGGCAAGGCATGGGCAGTGTTGCAACTTGTGCAATTGAAGCCAGTGCAACTGGTTGAGGGTCGCTGGGTCGCAGAGCCAACCTGGTATACAGTGGGCGATCGCCTGTTGATGCCACTAGAGGAGATGGATGCGGTCTTCATGCGGACTGACCCACCTGTCACCATTCCCTACCTCTACGCCACCTACATCCTCGATTACGTCAACCCCAACAAAACTCTGGTAATCAACTCGCCTGCGGGGTTGCGTGCTGCCAACGAAAAAATGTATGCGCTGCAATTTACGGGAGCAATTCCAGAAACCATCGTCACGCAGGATAAACAGGTCATCCGCGAGTTTGTCGAACAACATGGAGCGGCAGTCCTTAAACCTCTAGGTGGTAAAGCAGGAGAGGGCATTTTGTATTTGGAGCCGAGCGATCGCAACTTCAATTCGCTCATTGAAATCAGCACCCAACAGCATCGCTATCCCATCATGGTGCAGGCTTACCTGCCTGCGGCTAAAGATGGCGATAAACGGGTGATCTTATTGGATGGAGAACCCATCGGAGCCGTGAATCGCATTCCAACTGGAAAGGAGTTTCGCGGCAACATGGCAGTTGGCGGACGGGTAGCTGAGGTAGAGATTACTGAACGCGATCGCCAGATTTGCACTCAACTTGCCCCCACTCTCAAACGCGATGGCTTGATCTTTGTCGGCATCGATATCATTGGCGGCTACCTGACCGAGGTCAACGTCACAAGCCCCACCGGAATCCGTGAAATCGATCGCCTTAGTGGTGTGCGCCTGGGGCAGCAGGTCGTACAGTGGATTGAGAAAACAAGAGCACAAGAAAAATGAAAGATGAAGAGAGAAAAAGGAAATTGGCGAAAGAAAAGGGGCGAAGTGGCTTAACCGCAAAGCAGTCGGTGCTTAGCAGTTAATGCTTCATATCTCTATTTCCATTTCCTTATGTTTCAGTTTTTCTGGATTCATTTTTCTCTCTTCAATCTTCTTTTTTCGTTCTTTTCCTCGTATCTAAAAATACAATTCCAAAAATGGGGTTTTAGTAGCGTCTAAAAGCAGGTCAGGCATTTCAACTTGCGACTGACTCTTGTAGCCGAATGCATAGCCTGTTCAACTCCAGATAATTCAACGTGAGTTTCAATTTTGAGTTTGTGGGTGCGTTATTTTGGGTAATTTTAACTTTTAAGGGTTCGACTAAGGTTTCGACGATTTGGTTCTGATAAGAATCTGACAAGCAGGAGATCAAAGGAGAGTATTGGATGAGTTACCGACATAATTCACGAGGAATTTCTTGGATCAATCGTCGTAAGTTTTTGCAATATGGGGCGATCGCTCTAGGCACCGGGATTGCCACTGCCTGCACAGCAAATCAGCCAGCAGCAGAACAGTCCCCAGCGGCTGAAAGCTCTGCGGCAAGCCCGTCTCCTACTGGAGAACTGACTAAAATCACCTACGGCACGAATTGGTACGCTCAGGCAGAACATGGCGGCTTTTACCAGGCGGTTGCCACAGGTATTTACGAAGAATACGGCTTAGATGTCACCATTCAGATGGGCGGTCCTCAAGTCAACGGGACACAACTTCTCATGGGTGGGGCGATCGACTTTTTTATGGGCTATGCCTCCGATGCCATCAAATCCATTGAGGAAGGCATCCCCAAGGTCACCGTTGCAGCCATCTTCCAAAAAGACCCGCAGATTCTCATGGCTCACCCTGACACAGCAGACTCTTTGGAAGACTTGAAGGAAAGACCCATCTTCATTTCGCAAGCGGCAAACGTTACCTACTGGCCCTTCTTGCGAGCAAAATATGGCTTTACAGACGCTCAAAAACGTCCGTATAACTTCAACCCGGGTCCCTTTTTGGCTGACAAAATGGCAGCACAACAAGGTTATCTCAGCTCTGAGCCCCTGGCAATTCGCAAAGAAGGTGGGTTTGACCCAGTCGTTTTTCTGTTAGCAGACTTTGGCTATAACCCTTACTCCACAACGATCGAGTGCAAGCGCGAACTGATTGAAACGAACCCCGATCTGGTACAGCGATTTGTTGATGCGTCGATCAAAGGCTGGTATAGCTATCTCCATGGTGATCCGGCACCAGCCAATGCGTTGATTAAACAGGCCAACCCAGAAATGACCGACGAGCAAATTGCTTACGGTATCGAGAAAATGAAGGAATACGGCATTGCAGAATCGGGTGAAGCACTGGAATTAGGAATCGGGGCAATGACCGACGAGCGATGGAAGTCCTTCTTTGACACCATGGCGGCGGAAGGCGTGTTCAAAAAAGAGACTGACTACACTCAGGCGTATACCCTGCAATTCGTCAATAAAGGCGTAGATGCTTACAAAGCATAAGGGTATTCTGAAGGTAGCTAACGTTGAATGAATTGCCACTACTTGAGGAACCCTTAACGCATGAATCTTGCTCCAGCATTTACGCTGACAGATGTCAGTAAGGTCTACTCCAACGGCACGGTTGCTCTGCGAGACTTGAATCTAACCGTTGGTGAGGGTCAGTTTGTTAGCCTTGTTGGTCCCTCTGGTTGTGGCAAAAGTACCGTTCTACGAATGATTGCTGGTCTGGGCAGCATGAGTTCGGGGTCAATTCAGTGGGGGAGTAGCTCCCCCCGCAAATTGGCGTTTGTCTTTCAAGAGGCGGCATTGATGCCCTGGGCATCGGTTTATGACAATGTGCGGTTGCCTTTGAAATTGGCAGGGATGTCAAAGCCTGCCTCTGAAGCGGCGGTAGCCGAGGCAATTCGTCTGGTGGACCTGCGAGGTTTTGAAGGGGCTTATCCCCGAGAGCTGTCGGGTGGGATGAAAATGCGAGTTTCCATTGCACGGGCATTGGTGACAAAGCCTGAAATTTTGCTCATGGACGAACCGTTTGGTGCCCTTGATGAGATGACCCGTAGCAAACTCAACAGCGATTTGCTGGATTTGTGGAGCGACAAACAGTGGACGGTTGTGTTTGTCACTCACAATATTTATGAGGCGGTTTACCTGTCGAATCGAGTGATTGTAATGGCAGCTCGTCCGGGACGGGTGGTTGCAGATGTGGCGATCGCCGCTCCCTATCCTCGTACCGAAGAGTTCCGAACGTCTCCCCTGTTCAATGAATATTGCCGGGATATTTCCCATACTCTGGCACAGGCAGCAAACCAACCTTTGATGGCATCCGCAAACGGCAAGAACCTATTCAACTCAGTGTTATAAACGGCTTATCCCGGCTATGGTGCACAAACTGATCACTCTGATTTTGCAACTGTGGGAAGGGCTTTTGCCCAATTCAGTTCTTCCCAAAAGTGCCAATCCATTTGGAGGGTTTGCCCGTGACACAACGTTGTCAGACGGGCAACAGAACAGGGCAGCGCGATCGCAAAGACTCGCCTGGATGGCGTGGGTGGTATCACCGGATGTGCTGGCACCTGTCAGCGTCGGGCTGTTGGTACTGGTCATTTGGCAAGTTGCTGTTTGGGTAACGGGCATTCCACCCTATCTGCTGCCGGGTCCGCTCCTGGTGCTGCAAACGCTCATTCAGGAGTGGGGTAGCCTGTTTCCCTCATTGCTGATCACACTCAAAATCACAGTAGTTGCCTTTATTGCAGCGATCGCCTCCGGTTTATTAACTTCTGTGTTGTTTACCCAAAGCAAATGGATTGAGCGCAGTTTCTTTCCCTACGCCGTAATTTTGCAGACCACCCCAATTGTGGCGATCGCCCCTCTGATCATTCTCTGGGTCAGGCAAGTTGTGCCCGGAGAGAGTTCAACCTTTGTGTCTCTGGTGATCTGCGCCTGGATCGTGGCGTTCTTCCCAATTCTGTCTAACACCACATTAGGATTAAACAGTGCCGACCACAATCTGCTGAACCTGTTTCAGCTCTACAAAGCGTCCCGCTGGCAAACGTTGCTCTATCTGCGGTTACCCAGTGCATTGCCCTATTTTTTGGGAGGGCTACGGATCAGCGGTGGATTAGCGTTAATCGGGGCAGTTGTGGCAGAGTTTGTTGCAGGCACTGGTGGGAACCAGTCTGGGATTGCTTACCAAATTCTGATGTCCAGTTTTAACCTGCAAATTCCTCGGATGTTTGCGGCTCTGCTAATGACAACAGCGTTGGGAGTCGCCATTTTTGTAGTGTTGACTCTGCTGTCTGATTTCCTGTTGCGGCATTGGCATGAAAGTGCTGTTAGACGAGAGAATTGAGTTGGGATGGCTCTTCGGGAGGCAACCAGTAGGCAGAGCCATTCAGCTTGCGCTGAATCAACCCCTTTTCAAACAGTTCTCGACGCAACAGTGCAGGGTCATTAAACGTGTGATGCTGATTTAACAGACTGTTGACCTCTTTTTCTGTGTAAGCCACCCCTGAGGTAAATTTCTCTGCCAAATACCACAAAGCAAGCGTTTGAACTTTGCTGCGATTTCGTTTTGAGGGCCATTCTTTAAGTCGCCCTTGCTCATCTAAATAAGGTTTAAGTGGCGTGAAATCAATCACTGGCTCATTCCGGGTCTACTCTCCGCATTCTATCGACAAATGATGCATCTCAACTTCACCCATTTGAGGACTAATCACTATTGGCTCACGAACGCCCATGTTCCTTACCCGTTGCTAGTGGGGTACAACCTGCATCAGGAGCATGAACTAGCCCATGTTGACCTGGAAATCCAGCAGGGAACGATTACCCAAATTCGTCCGCATGGCACCCCGATCGCAGACGATGTACCTGCTGTCAACCTGAATCGCGGTCAGGTTTGGAGCGGTTTTGTCGATATGCATACCCACCTCGACAAGGGACACATCTGGCAGCGATCGCCCAATCGGAGCGGCACTTTTCAGGAGGCGTTGCAACTCATACACTCAGATAGCGAGAAAAATTGGGATGCCGAAGATGTTTATCGGCGGATGGAGTTTGGGTTGAAATGCAGCTATGCCCATGGCACAACCGCTATTCGCACCCACATTGACTCAGCGGGCAACCAAGGAAATATTAGCTTTCGCGTGTTTAAGACACTCCAGGCAGAGTGGAGCGATCGCCTGACGCTTCAGGCAGTTTGTCTTGTGCCGATCGACTACTTTCAGACTCCAGAGGGAGAAAAGCTAGCCGATCTCGTCGCTGAGACTGGTGGCATTCTAGGCGCAGTTCTCTTTATGAACGACAATCTAGATGCCCAGATTGATCGAGTTTTTCAACTGGCAGCCGAGCGGCAACTCAAATTGGATTTTCACACCGATGAGAGTGGCAATCCCAACGACATAACCCTGCGTCGAGTCGCTCACGCTGTGCTTCGGCACAATTTTGGCAGTCAAGTTGTCTGCGGTCACTGTTGCAGTCTGGCAGTGCAATCGTCAGATGATATGTTTAAAACCTTAGAAGCGGTTAAACAAGCCAACATTGGGATTGTGAGTTTGCCCATGTGCAACCTCTATTTACAGGATCGGAATCAGGATGCTTCCCAGCACTTCGCTCCGTTATCGCCCCCGGTTAAACGCTTTCCTACCCAAACCCCTCGCTGGCGCGGCATCACTTTGATTCATGAACTCAAACATGCGGGCGTGCCCGTAGCAGTCGCGAGCGACAATTGCCGAGATCCCTTCTATGGTTATGGTGACCATGATGTTTTAGAGGTGTTTACCCAGGCAACTCGGATTGCTCACTTTGATGCCCCCTTATCTGATTGGTGCCGGACTGTGACGACCATTCCAGCGGATTTAATGGGCTTACCGACTGTGGGGCGCATCGGTGTGGGGTTGCCTGCGGATCTGGTGCTGTTTAAGGCACGTTATTTTAGCGAGTTGCTTGCTCGTCCTCAGAGCGATCGCGTTGTTTTGCGCTCTGGTCAACCGATTGATACCACCCTGCCAGACTACTCGGAGTTGGACGATCTCCTCATCCGATAGCTCTCCTGCTATAAATCCGGTTTTGATTGAAGCGGGCTGCCACTTCAACATTTCATCCCAACCGACGCTCTGGTTGCCATACCAAACGTCAATTCGGGTTTAGCACCTGGCGAATCAGTTCGTGGCTACCAGAGCCAGGTCTACGCACGAACAATGGAAAACTAAGGATTTGCCGAATCGACGCAGGTTGGTCTGGCTCCTATAGCTGCGGTTTCAACTGCCGAGATCCTGATCCAAACTCAGATTTTGCATAATATCGCTTTAGTCAGATCCTTGTATGAACTGTCTCGACAGTTGCTATTGCAGTACTCACTAAGGTTAGAACGGGGTGCAGGGGTGGAACCCATGGCTGGGGCGCAGCCCCCACACCCCCTCATGTCCTAATGCATATGCGTAGGGCTATATATAAGCATTACCCGTTTAAACAAAATTAAACAAACATGTGGCTCAATCACCAGACTGAGCCACCCTAGATGACCGTTTGATTAACAATTTCTCAGACACCCTGAAAGCACTTGATCAACAAGTTAACAGCAACGCTATAAACAGCTTTAGTATTGATTCGAGCACTAATTCAGATACATACTTGCCTTCTGACACGTTGAGTGAATTCAAGTCTTAATTGAAGTTTTTTGAGGCTGAATCGCGATCGCTAAGCTAATCACAAACCTGTTTTTAGCACACTGGGATTATTCATCCTCGTCATCTTCATCATCCTCAAAGTCTTCGTCGTCAAAGTCATCAACCGAGCCATTCAGGTCACTCTTGCGATCGCTATCAACTTGAATCAGATGGATATGCTTATAGCCCAGCTTAATTTCAAATTCATCCCCCGGTTTCAACCCCATCTTTTCAGTGTAAGTCGCACCAATAACGATTTGCCCATTTTTATGAACACTAACCCGATAGGTGGGTTCTCGACCTCTACCATCTTTGGGGCTTTCTGCGCTCAGAGATGTACCCTTAGCTGCTAGCAATGCCTCAAAGAAATCTGCTAGATTGACGCGGGTTTGATTATTTTTTCCAACTGTGTAATACCCGCAACGCCTGGCTTTTTCTCGTCGCGGTAAGTGTGAAAGTTCTTTGACTTTTTGCAGTAGTGCTTTTCCTGTAAGCGGCTGCGTTGCTGTGTCAGTCATTGCTTAAAAATGTCCTTGCAATCATCAGCTAGTAATAGGAAGGTTAATACTAACCTTTACTATATAAAACTATAGCCTCAAACTTATCCAATGTGACAAAAAGCTTATTTATTAGTGATGTAACTGGAAATTTCTAATATGGGAGACATAGGGGCATTTGCGGCAAAGTCTAGACAATTCAAGATTTGGAAAAATTGGTATGAGGCGATCGCAGTTATTAATTTAGGAATCTTGTTTGGGTGTAGAAATCCTCGTTTTTCCAGGGTTTAGAAAGGATAAGAGACTGTCTATCTTGCTTGAGTTGCTTGCCATGAATTCTCCAGATAAAACGCCTCAAGAGAATGCACGACCTTTGTCTACTGTCAACTGATATAGCCGTCTTAGATTATTTATAGATTATTTATAAAAGTAACGTCTTGCTTAAAGAATAAGGCTTTTGTAAGCAATTTTAGGATTGCTATATAGATTGAAACTTGTGGATACCATTGAATCGTAGCTCAACCCAGGATTGAATATGATCCCTCTAAAAAGATAATTCCTATGCCTCAGGGGAGGATATTGTTGATGACTTAGCATCACCAGAACTCACCACAAGATCTATCCCATCTACATATAAAGATCTATTGCAAATTAGATTCCTACATTGAGGGAGGTGGTGTTAAGCATCACCGTCTCAACATCAAAGAAGTTTTAAGAACAACCTATTACCTAGGCAAAATCAGCCTGTTATTACAAAACTTTAAAGGATCTAGGTTTAGACTATAAAGAGAGGTGTTTAGGGGAAACAAGCAGCCTTATGAAAAATCGTGAAATTGATAGCTGAGATCACAATCGGCTGACAGGTAGTTGTCCGTTAAACCCCACCTAAAATCCTCGCCACTTGTCACTATTTGGCAATAAAACTCTAGTTTCAGCGTATGCAAGTTTTATTTCAAGTCGTTCGACAGAACGCAAATTCTGAGCCACACATACAAACCTACTCACTAGACGTTGAGCCAGGTAATACCATTCTGGATTGCCTCAACCAGATCAAATGGGAACAGGATGGAACGCTGGCATTTCGTAAAAACTGCCGAAATACCATCTGTGGTAGCTGTGGGATGCGAATTAATGGACGGTCTGCTCTGGCCTGTAAAGAAAACGTCGGCAGCGAATTAGCTCGCCTGCAACAAATTTCAGCCGCCAATCCCGATTCAGGCAAATCACTGGAGGATATCCCCACGATTACGATCGCCCCGATGGGAAATATGCCTGTCATTAAGGATTTAGTGGTTGATATGAAAAGTTTTTGGGACAACCTGGATGCGGTTGATCCCTATGTCAGCACTCAGTCACGCCATATTCCAGAACGTGAATTTTTGCAAACTCCTGAAGAGCGCGATCGCCTAAATCAGACAGGCAACTGCATTCTGTGTGGAGCCTGTTACTCCGAGTGCAATGCCCGTCAGGTGAACCCCGATTTTGTCGGTCCTCACGCTCTGGCAAAAGCCTATCGCATGGTCGCAGACTCCCGAGATGACCAGACCGAAGCCCGGATTGAGAACTATGGCACTGGTACCCAGGGGGTTTGGGGTTGTACTCGCTGTTATTTCTGTAATAGCGTGTGTCCGATGGAAGTTGCCCCAATGGATCAAATTGGCAAGATCAAGCAGGAAGTGCTCGATCGTCAGGATGATCAGACAAACCGATCGGTACGCCACCGCAAGGTCTTGATTGACTTAGTAAAGGATGGTGGATGGATTGATGAGCGACGCTTTGGGCTAAAGGTGGTTGGCAACTCTTTCCGCGATTTACGAGGATTGTCTAGCCTCGGTCCATTGGGCTTCCGAATGATCGCTAAGGGCAAGTTTCCCCTTGGGTTTGAACCCTCTGAAGGGGCAGCACAGGTGCGATCGCTAATTAATGCCGTGCAACAGGCAGAAGCCAATCAAACGGAATCTTCCACCAACTAGATCACCGTCTGTAAAAGAGTATTGATTATGACTGCACAAGACCCAAATCTACCTTCCCCAGAACCTAACCAACCTGCTCCGGCGTTTGGCTGGACTCCCTATGCAGAACAAATCAATGGTCGCTTTGCCATGATTGGTTTTGTCGCCTTATTGATCCTGGAGTTGTTTACCCGGCAAGATTTCTTTACCTGGTTGGGGCTACGTTAACCCGTCAAAGCTTTTCTCAAGAGTCGGAGTTTTAGTGAACTCCGACTCCTAAGCATTGCCAATTTTTTAACGAACCACAATGAGATAACGTCCGCGCCCACGAGAATCATAGGCATTGGCGATGACCCGATAGGTTCCGGAGGTTGGCAACGTTACTGTAATGGAAGAGTTAAAGTTTTCAGGACCAATATCGTCATTCTGGTCAATTACCTGATTATCTGGACCCACCAGAATCAGGTAAGTGTCAAACTCGTTGCTCTCCATCGTGATTGTTACGGTTTGCCCCGCATTACCGCGAAATGAGTGCTCTCGATACAGACTGCCGTCCGACTCTAGAACTTGAGCACCCGGGCCCAAAACCCCCTCTTCACGCAGAATTAGCCCTGTTTGCCCAGGCACACTCCGAGGTGGAGTAGGCGCAGGACCAGCAGAAGTTCCTCCCTGGGTTACAACCCTCAGGTTATATGCCCCCACTTCTCCGGCTCCGTAAGAGTTAGCAAAGACTGTATAAGTCCCTGTTGCAGGTAGTGTGGCAACAATACGAGAGTTGGTGCCACCACCCCCATCATCATCTTGAGCCAGATCACTGCCATCAGGAGTCAACAAGATCAGGTATGTATCGATCTCGCCGCTGCTCATATCGATGACTACTTGCTGACCTGCCCTACCCTCAAAGGTATAGGCATCAAAATAGCTATTATCAGCGGGTAAAACGTTACTGTTGCGATCGAGCCTTCCCTGCACAGGGCGATTGAGGGCGATCGCCTGAGGAGGACGGGTGACTCCAGGCAAAGGTTGTTGTTGCGCCGTGCGGGGAGCACGCCCTTCACGTACCGCTGTTAGAAAGGGTTGAACTCGCTCGATACCAATGGCAAACCCAATGCCGATATTTCCAGAAGAGCCTCTCGGAGAGAAGATGGCGGTGTTGACCCCAATCAGTTCACCCTGGCTATTGAGGAGAGGACCACCAGAGTTACCGGGGTTGATAGCCGCATCGGTTTGTACCAAGCCGCGATCGCGATCAATACGGCTCACAATACCAGTAGTCAACGTTCCCTGAAATTGTCCAAAGGGGTTACCAATGGCAAATGCGCGTTGACCAACCTGTACTGATCCTGAACGTGCCAATCGAACAAAGGGAAGATTATTTTGTCCCCGAATGCGGACAGCAGCGAGGTCTAAGCCGGGTTCACCGTAAGCGATCACCTCTCCCTGAAACTCACGCCCATCGGCGAGAGATACCGTAACAGACCGTTCATCGCCCACTACATGAGCATTGGTCAAAATCAAACCGTCAGGGCTAATGATACTGCCACTCCCTGTACCATCTCTGGTTTCAATGGATACTACAGCCGGGCTAGCTTGTTGATAGACGCGCACATTCACGCTATCTTCTGCATCTTGGGCGAGAACCGCGTGAGAGTTTGCTTGACCGAAGCGGTTGAGGCTCAACAAATGGACTGGGGCAATTGCATCAAGGCTGACAAGCGTAGCGGCGGTTCCTAAAACAATAAGCCCTGAGGTGGCAGTGCGAAAAAATCTCGTGTTCATGCTGGGACTATATAGTTGCAATCGTGCGGAGAGGGTTGAGATGAAGGTGGGTATTTGATGTAGATACTTACTAGATACTGAATGGCGATCGCGAGTTCCGCTCATCCTCTTAAGCCTTTCTACAGTTCTATCCTTAAATCACAGGAAAGTTCTAGTTTCCTATTCTGGCAGTTGTCATATTATTTGCGACTAAAAAACGCAGAAACCCACTTTGGAAGCTTCTGCGTTCGCCTATTGATTGTTGATACTAATATCTATCGTAGTTATCAGAGTTATCGGCATCGGGATCAGAATAATCAATCGGTTGATAATCAACGTAGTCAGCCGATTCTGAAGGTTTGCGGCGGGAAGACTCAGAAATTCTGGGTTTGCGTGGGCGGGAGGAGCTATCCGCATCGCGGGAAGGGCGAGAACTGGTGCGGGAGCGATCTTCGGGAACGTCATCATCCCAGAAATTGCGAGTCGGCTCTGAGAAGCGATCGCCCGAAAAGTCGTCAGACGTACTGGAGCGACGACGACGGGGACGATCACTGGAACTGGAACGGAGGCGATCGCTGTTGCGACTCGACGACCGACGACGATCATCAGTGTATTCATCGGTCTGAGATGAACGTGTGTCGCGAGAGCCACGAATGCGGCGAGTCACAGGACGCTCATCCATCACTGGTAGCTCATCTAGTTCGGCTCGATAAACGCGACTGACAGGGCGTTCATCGTCAACCACAGGAGTTGTACGCTTTGCCTGTTCGGTTGCGACCCCCCGCAGACGAATCGCTTCAAACGCAAACCAGATCGTCGATCCAGTCAGCATGAACTGCCCAAATTGCAGGATGGGGTCTTGTCGCCAACCCTGGAAAAACAGGATGCCACCGCAAAGTAAAGCAACGGCTGCGAAAAAGATATCGTGGTCACGAGCCAACCCTGGACGAACCGTTCGCAAGAAATATAGCCCTGCTCCAGAGACCGCAAGAGCAATGCCCACAATACTGCTCCAGCTAAGTCCGACGTTTACCATTGCTTCTCTCCGTATATCTGTCTTAATCCTAACGAGTGATGGCTTAAAGCTCCAATGATAATAGACACAATTTGAGACATTTTGCTAAAAATCCCTAAATCTTTGGGTAATTTTGTCGGACGCCGTATCCTGCGCCACTTAAGTGTCTAAAAATCTCCACCGTGTCAAGTCAAGCCTAGCAAGATAGGGGCTGTATGCGATCCGTTTGATTACCAGGAATAAGCAATTTACCCGTCAGCGAACGACTATTCAACCTAAAAAATTCCCCTGTGAGATCCATTGAGGACGCAATCACAGGGGAACGCTCTTTCAAAACGGTAACTTTAGTCAACTGCCATCTTAAGAGCGTTGGATTTTGTCTCTTTGGCTGATGAAAACTAGCCCCACAACGACTGGAATGACTACGATGACTAGACCAGCTAACAAGCTGTAAAGGAAATTTGCTAAGGACGGAGTCATGAGTTTTGAAATCCTTTAATATGGCGACTTCTTCATTAATAATTCTATAGGTCTACTCATCTCTTGAGAAGACAATAGGGCAGCAAATTTGATCAAATGCTACTGGAACAGAGCAAACTCCAGAACCAGGGAGCGTTAGAATATGAATAGGTTTAGTTACAAAGCTTAAAGCTTGACCCATCCATGACAGCTAGTGCGATCGCCACATTGATTCTTGCGCCTCTGCTGGGGCTGATGATTCTGCTCTTCATCTTTCGGATTGTGTTGACCTGGTATCCCCAGGTGGAGTTAAATCGTTTTCCTTTCAATTTAATTGCGATTCCAACGGAGCCGTTTCTGATCCCACTGCGCAAGTTGGTTCCGCCGCTGGGCGGGGTCGATAT
Organism: Oscillatoria sp. FACHB-1407; assembly: GCF_014697545.1. Lineage (GTDB taxonomy): Bacteria > Cyanobacteriota > Cyanobacteriia > Elainellales > Elainellaceae > FACHB-1407. Next base: position 258,990 of record NZ_JACJSA010000001.1, read on the forward strand.
CACCCCCATCATCTGGGTTGCTGTTTTCAGCTTTCTAAGGGAGATTTTGTTAGGTCAGCAGGGGCTGTTGACCATGATGCAGTATTAGCTCTAAAGAATAGGAATTAAATTAAGTTCGATATTTGGTAGGGGCGGGTTTTGCCGTCAAATCCACAACAGGGTGGGACTGGTTTGCTAAACCTGCCCCTGCGGGTGTCCGCATTTGCACTGGAAACTATTTAAATCGGTATGATTTCTTTTTCAGTGGCAGAAAGTAAGGGTGCAGGAGGTGGGTTATGAACGTTTCGGGGATTTCCTGGGTGAATGATGAGACGGTGCGATCGCCCTGAAATAAGCAACTCCCTGGTGCCGCAAACCGTATCACAGCGAACGTTTTAAGCCTCGATCACCGGAAATTGTGTTAAAATTTGGCCAGTAACCTGCGATTTTTGACAGCAATTTGGAAGCCAAGAAGCATATGATCCCCCCATTTGCTGTCTAGCTGTCAATATCTCGCTTTTTTGGAGTTTTTCACTGCATGAGTACCCCACAGGAACGAATTGTCCCTACGGATCTGCGGAACGAAATGTCCCGGTCTTACCTGGAATACGCCATGAGCGTCATCGTAGGACGGGCTTTGCCAGATGCCAGGGATGGTTTAAAGCCTGTTCACCGTCGTATCTTGTACGCGATGCACGAGTTGGGGCTAACTCCCGATCGCCCCTTTCGTAAGTGTGCTCGTGTTGTGGGGGATGTCATCGGTAAATACCATCCTCACGGCGATACAGCAGTCTATGATGCCCTGGTGCGGATGGCACAAGACTTTTCCATGCGATTGCCGTTGGTCGATGGGCATGGCAACTTTGGTTCGGTGGACAACGATCCCCCGGCGGCAATGCGATATACCGAATGTCGCCTGCGTCCCATCACCACAAACGCTCTGCTTCAAGATATTGAGGCGGAGACAGTCGATTTTGGCAGCAACTACGACGGATCACAGCAAGAGCCACTGGTATTGCCTGCCCGTGTTCCCCAGTTGTTATTGAATGGCTCCTCTGGGATCGCGGTGGGGATGGCGACCAACATCCCACCCCATAACCTGGCGGAACTGATTGATGGAGTCGTGGCGTTGATCCACAATCCGGATATTACCGTCGAGCAGTTGATGCGCTACATCCCTGGACCCGACTTTCCAACAGGGGCGCAGATTCTGGGTACGAGTGGCATCCGGGAAGCGTACATCACCGGACGCGGCTCGATCACCATGCGGGGCGTGGCTCAAATTGAGACGATCGAGCATCGGGGACGACCCGATCGCGAAGCCATTATTATTACGGAGTTACCCTTTCAGACTAACAAAGCGGCTCTAATCGAAAAGATTGCCGAGATGGTGAACGATCGCCGCCTGGAAGGAATCTCTGATATCCGCGATGAGAGCGATCGCGACGGGATGCGGATTGTGATTGAGTTGCGCCGCGATGCTTATCCGCGTGTTGTGCTCAACAACCTCTACAAACAAACCCCACTCCAAGCCAACTTTGGGGTGAATATGTTGGCGTTGGTCAACGGGGAACCCCAACTTCTTAGTCTCAAGCAATTCCTCGAAGTCTTCCTCGATTTCCGAGTTGAGACAATTACCCGTCGGACCCAGTATCAGTTACGCAAAGCTGAAGAACGGGATCACTTGCTGCAAGGGTTATTGATTGCCCTATCAAATCTGGATGCCATTATCGATCTGATTCGCCATGCCGCAGACGCTCCAACCGCCAAGCAGGAGTTGATGGATTCCTACGGATTGTCTGAAGCACAAGCCGAGGCAATTTTGCAGATGCAATTGCGACGGTTAACGGCTCTGGAAGCTGAAAAGATCCAGCAGGAACACGATGACTTGCAAGCCAAGATCACCGATTTGCGCGATATCCTGGCGCGTCGTGAGCGCATCTTGCAGATGATCGAGACTGAGGCAGCAGAACTCAAAACGGCTCACGCCAGTCCTCGCCGCACGGTGATTGAGCAACTAGATGGCGAAATTGGGGATACTGACCTGATTGCCAATGAGCAAGCGATTATTCTGTTGACTGAGCAGGGCTACATTAAACGGATGCCTGTCAGTACCTTTGAGTCTCAAAGTCGGGCAACACGCGGCAAAGCAGGCACTCGCATGAAAGAGGATGATGTTGTAGAACACTTCCTTACCTGCAATGACCACGATAGCGTGCTGTTCTTTAGCGATCGCGGTGTTGCTTACTGCCTTAAAGCTTACCAAATCCCAACCGGGTCACGAAATGCGCGGGGAGTGCCCATCGTACAGATGTTGCCGATCCCTCGTGACGAGCGCATTACGTCTATCATCTCGGTGATTGAGTTCAGCAGCGAAGACTATCTAGTGATGTTGACCCAGAAGGGCTACATCAAGAAGACAGAACTGTCAGCGTTTAGCAACATTCGGACCAATGGTTTGATCGCGATTTCTCTGGAAGAAGGGGATCAACTCCGCTGGGTACGGCTTGCCCGTCAGACTGACAGCATCATCATCGGTTCCCGTCAGGGGATGGCGATCCACTTCCGGGCAAACCATGAGCAGTTGCGTCCTTTGGGAAGACCGACTCGTGGAGTGCGATCGATGTCGATGCGCGAGGGAGACGAACCCATCAGTATGGACATCTTGCCGACTCAGGTTGCAGACATGGTGGCAAGTGTTGCCCCGGTCGAGTCTGAATCAGATGAGTTGGAAGTCGATCTACCCAATACCCAAGGTCCCTGGGTTCTGGTCATCACGACTGGAGGCTTGGGTAAGCGAGTGCCGGTTTCCCAATTCCGACTCCAGAATCGTGCCGGGATGGGTCTACGAGCAATCAAGTTCCGCAAAGCTGAGGATCGGTTAGCTGCCCTACTTGTGGTGAACGAAGAGGATGAAATTATTCTGGTGACGAACCGAGGCATTATTATTCGTCAGGCCGTCAATGCGATCTCTGGGCAGTCGCGTGCTGCAACGGGTGTGCGAGTGCAACGGTTGGATGAAGACGATGCGATCGCCGCTGTAGCTCTGGTGCCGCCATCCAATAGCACGGGTGAACCAAACGGGGCAATTGAGGTGGATGCTACTGAAGTAGAAGTTGGCGAGGGAGTCGCTGACAGTGACATTGATGGTGCAGAAGTGTCGGAGGACTAGGGTATATCAGTAAAAATTGCATCTTGTTTAATCCGTAATCCTAGCGTTAACGTGAGTTCTGGATAAGGGTTTTGGTGGTTAAAACCGCAGCTATAGGAGCAAAACTGACCTGCGTCGGTTGAGATACGAGGGGGATGACACGAGTCGCTGAGGTTTGATAGATACTGTAGCCCTGTACACCACAAACATCAATCCAAAATTTTATTTAAAGAGAGTGGTTTTGCTCTAAATCAATGGTGGTACGTGGCGATCGCAATGAAAAAGATCCTGATCCTTGAAGATGAGGCACAGAGTCGAGAGATGTTTTTACGGTGTCTGACATTCGAGGAATTCTCCAGTTTTGCCGCAGAGCGCGATTCCAGAGGGGTAGAGTTAGCAGATGCACAACCGCAAGCCTGTGGTTGTGAGCTAGTTCAGTCAGTTCACCGTGGGTGAAACCCCCACTGCCAATTCATTGAATTCGTTAAAGGAAAATCCTATGCCCGCTATCGAAATACCTGAAATCACTAAAAAACTCCTCACCGCTAAAGCAGCTACTGGCGTTACGTTTGCTGATCTGGAGCAAAAGGTTGGTCGTGACGAAGTATGGATCGCAGCCGTGATTTATCGTCAGGCAAGCGCATCAATGGAAGAAGCTACCAAGATCGTCGAAGCGTTGGGATTGAGTGCTGATGTTGCCTCAGAGCTCACAGAACATCCTGAGAAGGGATTGGGTCCCATCGTACCTACTGATCCATTAATTTATCGCTTCTACGAAATCATGCAAGTTTATGGAATGCCAATGAAAGATGTGATTCAGGAGAAGTTTGGCGACGGTATTATGAGTGCGATCGACTTCACCCTGGACATCGAAAAAGAGGAAGACCCTAAGGGCGATCGCGTCAAAATTACGATGAATGGTAAGTTCTTGCCTTACAAGAAGTGGTAAACCGGAAAAAACCATTCAAACCAGTCTGAAATAGCTATTTATTGCCAGCAGGCATTATTTGTGATGTGTGCCGTTAAATACACCTGACCATCTGCCCCGATCACCCAGCCCTCAGCTTCGGTAATGGCAGTTGCTGGTGTGGTTGAATGGCTTCCACTGGGAGACACAACCGTTGAAGTGGAGGACGCAACCCAGCGAGAGGGCAGTTGCGAGGAAGGCTCTAACGAATCAGAGAGTGGACTGGGAGGTAGACCCCCTCGTCCTGTAATGACAAACTCACTGGCGGTTGGGGCACTTGCCGTGTTAGCACTACAGCCTTGAGCAATCAAGTTGGATGCATCCACAATGTCAGCGGGTAACTCAACTAAACCCTGTGCGGGGTCAACATCGGGAGTCGTCAACGTGACTCGACCATTTAAGTTGGGGTTTGCCTGAGAGATAGCGGTAATATCACTGCTAGACAAACGGACTGGATCGAGGGGGTCATCCGGTTCCAGCAAGGCTTGCAACTCGGCACGACTGCGAGGTGTGAGTCCCAGAATCGTCTGAACCGTGATGTTGACTTCACCTCCGGCTCCAGTGAAGGCGTTAGCGGTGATGTCGTTGTTCTCCTGCGGAGTGGCAACGATAAAATCGGCAGTAATGTTGATGTTACCGCCATCCCCTCCGGCGCGGCTAGTTCCCGCACTGGTCGAGATGCGGCTGTTGCGTTGCATGACCAGGTTGTTTGTTTGCAGTGTAATGTTACCCCCTTGCGTGCTGGCGGTTTCTGCCGAGAGGGTAGCACGGTCGTCCATCGAGAGCGATCGCGTCCGTAAGCGAATATCTCCGGCGGCTCCGGTGCCTTCTGCCAGGGTAAAGATGCCACTGTTAACCGTTTGTCCGCCAATGTTCGTCGTTCCTCTCACTTCGACACGTTCAGCGGCGTTGATGGTCACCGTCCCTCCTGGTCCACGAGTGCGATCGCGAAACCCCTGTTCCAACAATGAGCTTGCCCCCACTTCTCCGCCATTGAGAACTCGCAGGCGATCGACATTGAGGATTAAATTTGCTCCACGACCCAAACCAAAATTATCGGCTGAGATTAACGCGCCATCTTCCACCAACACATGACGGGCTGTAAGAAACAACGCACCCGCATCTGCCGTGGTAACGGTGCCATCTGCCAGAGCAGGTTCAGCCGAGACAAACAACCCGCTTCTGCCCTCTCCCCGAAACTGGGCGATCGGGGAGGTTCCACTCAATACAACCGAGTCAGCATTAATGGTCAGGACTCCACCGCGTCCCGTATTTTGAGCTGTTGTGCCGATCTGCGCGCCTCCAGTCACGGTGAGGCGATCGCTATTAATCGTCAATGCTCCACCGTTGCCCGTTGCCGTTGGCACTTCAGCCACATTGGCAAAGATGGCGGTTGGATCGTTGGTTCCTGGGACAGTGCCATCTAGCTCAATCAGATCGGCTGCAATTTGCAGATTACCCGCATTGCCTGCTCCAAACGTGCTGGTTGAGATCTGAGCACCGCTACTAAGCGTTAGCCGAGGCGTTTGCAGGCTAAGCGTTCCACCTTGACCTGTAGCCGATACTGCCGCTGGATCGGTCGTATCTTGCACAACAGCCGTAAACAACCCGCTGGGTAAGCGATCGCCCCCTCTGAACAGACTGCCACTCAGGTCAACCGATTGGTTAGCGATAATTCTCAAATCGGCACCCTGCCCACTCCCAAAGGTATTGGTTGAGATCTGTGCTCCGTTTCTAACAATTAGTTGTCCCGTCTCGATGGTCAAACTGCTGCCTCGTCCGGTTGCTGCTTGTCGCACTTCATTAAATATCCCAGTTGTCGTAGGACGGGTTGCATCACCCACTAACTCCAGGCGATCGCTGGCTCTCACTTGAATGTTTCCAGTCCGTTCAGTGGTACGTGCGACTAATCGAATCTGGCTACCTTGCGTGACTTGAATCCGTTGCCCCTGCACTTGAATTTCACCGCCGCGATTGCCACTGGCATCAACCGACGTGCCATTGCTCAACACCATGTTTTGAAAGGCTGAAGCGTTGCTGTAATCAAACTCCCACCCTTGATCGACAGGTGTTAAGGCAACGGTTCCAGTAGCAACGCTGCCCAGTTCAATTCTGCCTTGCGTCGCTCGCACCTCGGCTCCCGATAGATTGAGGCGACCCCCTAACAACGCCAATGTTCTACCTGCTGCACCTGCCAAACTGGCATTTTGTACCTGAATGGCTCCGGGATTGGCTCCCAGTTGTAACCCAACGGGTGTGTTGACAGTCAGTAGAGGCGTTGTAGTCGGAGCCGTTGCGCTGAACTCAAATCCATCTGAAAAGAGAATGCGATCGCCCGTTGTTGCGATAAACGAACCACCCACATTCAATGAAGCATTTGCCCCGAAAATAATCCCGTTGGGATTGAGCAGAAAAATATTCGCACTGCCGTTTGCCCCAATTACCCCATCAATGTTGGAAATAGAAGTACCCGTAACGCGACTAAAGATGTTTCTGACACTGAAAGCATTGTTAAAAAAAGCTTCGCCGTTGGTGGGTACGGAAAATTGCTCAAAACTGTGAAACAGGTTACTCCCTCGCTGTGTACCCCCGGTAATCTCACATCGGGTGCAGTTTGCAGGCACAACGGAGCGATCGGGCAGCGTGTTGTCGGGAATGATTTGTGCTGTGGCGATCGGGGTTGTGAGCCAAAACAGCGGGGAACCTACAGTAATGAGAGTGACAAGGGGCGATCGCTTCACGAGTTTGTTAACAATAAAGGGCATTCATTTAGAGGACATTCGTTAAGCATTTCGGGTCAGGATAAGGGTGTAAAACCCAGAGTCTCCATTCGCGAAACCCGCTGCTGTCAGTGGATTGTAAGTAGAATTTCCCAATCCACTGACACCAATGTAGTAAAGACCCGATGCAGTAGCCGCGTATGAAATATAGGAGTCAGTTGAAAGAGCTTCACCAGGGGCAGCAGCATCGTTACTAAAACGCAGTTGAGTGCCACTGGCATTAAACAACCTCAGCACGGAGTCCACTCCATTTGCTCCAAAAGCACTTGTATCAATATCAATCGCCAAAACATCTCCTGCATTTAGCTGTACCCGATAAAAGTCAATATCAACTCCTGGGGTCAAGGTGAAAATGTCACCGATACGAGTTGAAGTTGAGAAAAATCCAAAAGAGCTACCTAGCTCAACATCAATGGCAGTTGCGATCGTACTATTTGGCTCACGAATCACTATTTCCAGTTCATATTCACCTGCATCCCCTAAAACGCCACTGTTGGCAATGAATGGGTTATAAGCGGTGTTGCTGGCTCCACTAATCCCAATGTAATAGGTTCCCGCTGTAGTCGGTTGAAATTGGATGTAGGCATCTTCTCCTAAAATCTCACCGGGTGCGGCTGTGTCGTCGCTAAAGGCAACTTGTGTGCCATTGGCGTTAAATATTCGCAACACTGAATCAAGGGTCGGAAAACCACTATCAATATCAACGGTAAGTGTTTCTCCAACATTTAACTGCACCTTGTACAGATCAACATCGCGTGTTGGGCTAGGACTGGTTCCATCCGTCGGAATCACACCCACCTCACTGAATAAGAAAAATCGACGGAATCCGCTACTGCTTAAGCCTGTATCCGTGGCAGTGGCGATCGTGTCATTGGTTGGGGCGATCGCATTGTTATAGGGCACAGGTCTGGGAATGTCAGGAGGTGTAGAGCGAGTCACCACTCTGGGCGGTGGAGTTCCGCCACCGATGCCATTGGGGTTGATATTAATGGCATCATTAACGATGAATAATCCTTGTGGATTTGTGGTGGATGTGACACTAAAGCGAATTTGATCGGCTCTTGCTAAAAGTTGGTTAGCGATGATGTATTCAATGGAATTGACTGCGCTGATGGGATCGATGACCGATTCTTCAAACATTCCAGTGCTAAGGATCAGCGTCCACTCAAAGATGCCTGCTTCATCCCTTAACCGATTGTTAGTCAACCGATATTCAACCCGGTTAGTTGTCGCGATTTCAGTGGTGCCATCGGGCAGGGTGATGGTTCCCCCTCTGGGAATATATTGTGCTCTCAGATCTAACGTTAATGCCTGTGAAATAACCAGATCGTCAAACCCATCTGCTTCTGCACCAATGCCTAATCGATTAAATCTCAAGAAAGGATCGATTCCAACTTCTCGGAGATAGCCTGTGAAATTTTCGATCGCCCCACTGTAAATGCCTACGTCATTCGTTGCATTGCCGTCTTCGTCGCGTCTGTAATTACCATCGGGTGTGATGTCATACAGAAAGAAGTCGTATCCGGCGTCAATGTTGTTGGTTTTGGAGCCATCACTTTGAGTTGCACTGGCGGTAATGACGGAGGAATCATTATCCAGAATCGTGATTTGTGCCTGACTGTTGCCGAGGGCTCCATTGACGGGACTGCTCAAGACCAAACTGAAAGTTTCATCCAATTCATCAACCGTATCGTTAATGATGTCAATGGCGATCGCTTTAGCTGTCTCTCCCGGTGCGAAGGTCAGCGTTCCACTGACGGGGGTAAAGTCTGCACTGGCAGTAGCAGTAGCTGCAACGGTTTGATAACTAACGGTAACAGGCGTTGTACTGGCGGCACTGAGGGTCACATCCACAACGGCCTGGGTGACTCCTGTATCGCGTTCACTCACGCTCACATTGCTGGTGGAAATCGTGGGGCCGCTAGAACCTCCACCCCCTCCTCCCAGTTGTTGCCCAGACAAACTACTTGCCAAAATACCCTTAAGGAGAGCGATCGCTCGTCCCTGCACACTAATCAGCGTATCTGCACCTTGCTGAGTCAGCGTCAGATCGCTAAATTGGGTCACTCCTGGAATGGCTTTTACATTGAGGGAATCAACGCCAACCTGAAAATCGCGAATGATGTTTGTGCTACTGGGAAGGGTGCGATCGGCAAGCCAGAAGCGGTCTCGCCCTGCACCACCCCTCAAATTACTGCCCCCACTACCTGCCCAGAGAATGTCATCGCCAATGCCTCCATCAACCGTCTCGCGGGTCTTTGCATAAATCGTGTCATTGCCTACGCCACCCGATAGAAGATTGCTGCCTCTGCCCCGACGCGCATCGAGAAGATCATTTCCCGCATCTCCAAACAGGCGATCGCTGCGTCCGGCTGAGAGGCGATCATTTCCTCCATTCCCCTTGAGAAAATTCTTTCCGGCTCCACGCGATGCATCTAAAATATCGTTTCCAGCATTGCCGACTAACCGCTGTCGCGTGCCACGCGTCGAAAGTCGAAGCCCACGAATCGCTTTAGAACCTGCTGCCGCATAGGGTTTGGCATCTAGCTTGGAATAGCTGAGATCTGCACCTGAACTTGCATTTGCCTCTCGCTGAACCGTAGGAAATAAACTACTATCAATGGTGCCCAAAGTGGGATACCCGTTTGATAGAGCATTCAGGGGATCTGGCGTGATGCCGTCCATTGTTGTGATGCCTGTGACGATTTCAAGGATTTCATGAGTGTATCCAGTTTGGCAAATGGCGATCCCGGAAATCAATGCGAAGACTTTACAAAATCGTTACATATAACCCAACCCTACCCTTTCTCGCTGGACTGTAAAAAATAGATCGCCAGGATTGGCTTTTAATATAGATAGACTAGTTTGACGTTGATTGGTTAGCCCGCATTTCAGTTGCACTTGTAGACTATAGTTGCCAGAAAAACTTGCCATTCTCGTGATATTCCTCACTTTCAAGGAGCAAATATAGAAATGTTGAATCTGATCCGCATTGTTCAACTATTGATCATTACAGCAATGGGGATTATCTCGACGACTTTAACGGTTAGTGTTTTTGGATTGATTGAGGCTTGGACTGGTTTTGCTCTTTATTCCATCATGTTTCTCATCATTCCACTAGGAGCGGGTTTAGCAGGTTTTATTTCTGGAATCGGCTATTATTTAGGGTGCAGATTGTTGCATCAACAGGCTGGTTTTGTTGTTACCCTTAATGTACTTTTGACCTCTGTTGGTGCTTACTTTTTAGTTCACTATGTGCCTTACTACTTGATAGAAGTAGAGGGTGTTCGGGTTAAGGATTTGATGCCATTCTGGAACTATTTAGACCTTGATATTCGCCATACTTCACTTATCTTTGGTCTTAGAGGTATGCCTATTATACCTATTGGAGAAATTGGTTCCATATTTGGATATATCTACGCACTTATTCAGCTGATTGGTTTTGCATTAGGAGGTTTAGCCATATTAGGTTGGCTGTTAGAGGCTCCATTTTGTGAACAATGCTCAAGATATCTCAAAAAAACTAACACTCAACAGCGGTATGCTAGCGAGGAGTTCCTTCTATTAGGGCAAATTCAATACTTCAAAGACATCTTGGATTCAGGAAGATATTTGAAAGCATTAGAATTTCATGCGGATCAGATGGGAAACTCTAAACGTAAACGTTTTAGGCATAACTTAAAAACACGAATCATAATTCGTCGATGCAAAAGGTGTGGAATTAGTCATCTTGAATTTGAGGCTTTTCTTCTAAAGCAATGGGAATGGAAAAATGTCCCAGAAACTAGAATCCGATCGTGGGCTGGTCATGAATTAGATGCTGCCAATATAAAGTAAATGGATTGTCGGTGAATTGCATGAATCAGTCTAAAAATGCCATTCAAAGCTCAATAAGAAACCCCTTTTGAATGGATAATTAGCGCGATCGCCAAACAGTAACGCTATAAAACCCTGTGTCTCCACTCGCACCACCTGTTCCCGTTAATGGGTCATAAGTCGCATTGTTGTATCCACTGACCCCGATGTAATAGGTTCCTTCGGTGCTAGCTCTAAAGCCCATAAACGAGTCAGTAGACGATCCGCTACCCGAACTAAAATTGTCATCATTTTGGGTAAGTTGCACACCACTAGCATTAAACAGCCGCAAATAGGTATCTACTTTATCAATACCTGCTGCAAGATTATCAGTGTCGGTCGAGACTTCAAGGAGATCTCCGCTGTTAAGGTACACCTTGTAGAAGTCAACGTCTAACCCTGGAGAAGCTCCTAAATTATCTCCAATCTGAGCTGTTGTGGTGTAGCTGCTATAGATACTAACTGAGGTATCGAATGCTGTGGCGATCGTGTTGTTAGGCTCACAAATTTCAATTGTGAGAGTGTAGCTTCCACTGTCTCCAAGAGTACCACTATTGGCGATCAGTGGATTGTAAGCGACATTGCTAGCTCCACTGACCCCAATGTAATACGTTCCTGTCGTAATAGCTTGAAATTGGATGTAAGCATCATCTTGTAAACTTTCTCCAGGTGCTGCATTGTTATCACTAAACGCCAATTGAGTGCCACTAGCGTTAAACACCCTCAAAATTGAGTCCAGCGATGATGCCCAATCAATATCGATTGTGATGACCTCTCCAGCATTCATTTGCACCTTGTAAAGGTCTACGTCTTGACTGGGAGGACTTCCCGACGGAGTTGGGTTGCCTCCTATTTGAGTTGATAGATTAAATTGGCGGAATCCATTGCGGCTTAACTCTGTATCAGATGCATGGGCAAGGGTGTCGTTAATGGGTGCGATCGTTGAATAGTACGGCGTAGGTCGAGGGATAGCGACAGGAGTCGATTGAGTCACTACTCTGGGTGATGAGGCAGGGTTACTTGAACTAGCCGTGGCTTGATGATAATCGAGACTATTTTGTTCACTAACGATTTGTTGGGGATTGAGTTCTGATATCCCACTAAATCGAACTTGATCGGCTCTGCCCAAGAGTGAATTAGCAACGATGTATTCGATAGAGTTCACAGCTTTCACTGGATCAATGATAGATTCTCCGATTAGCTCTTCATCCAGAATCAAAGTCCATTCGGTTAGTCCAGCTACATCTCTCAAGCGATCGTTTGTTAATCGGTATTCGATGCGATCGATTGCTGCCACCTCAGATGTGCCATCTAGTAAGGTGATTGTAGACCCTCTAGGAAAAAATCTTGCTTCTAAATTCAGAGTCAGTTGTTCTGGGATAAACACATCATAGTAACTATTTCTCTCTCCAGCGATTTGTAATCGCTCAAACTTTAAGAAAGGATTACCCCCATAGAATTGTAGAGTCGCCCTAAAGTCTTCGACTGCATTACTAAAGATGCCGACATTATTATTGAGATTTCCGTCTTCATCAGCTCGATAGTTACCTGTTGCTGTGATGTCATACAAATTAAATCGATAGCCGATTGCAGCATCAAACTTTCCACCATCACCTTGAATACCGTTTGCTGTGATTGTGGTGATGTCATTATCCAAAATGGTGATTTGCGCTTGAGTGTTTGCCAGCGTTGCATTGGTGGGATTGCTCAACACAACATTAAACGTTTCATCAAACTCATCGCGAGTATCGTTGATGATGTCGATCGCGATCGCTTTCGTCGTTTCTCCCGGTGCGAAGGTGAGCGTTGCATTAACGGGAGTGAAATCTTCGTTGGCAGTGGCAGTGCCCGCAACGGTTTGATAGTTAACCGTGACAGGAGTCGTGCTAGCCGCACCGAGCGTGACTTCAACAACAGCGGTTGTGGTGCCTGTATCTCGTTCGCTGACGCTAATATTGCTAGTTGAAGTTGTTAGTATCAAATTAGAAGGTTGAATTTGAGAAGGCTGCAATCCAACAAAGTTTTGAACCGTTAAACTGCTAGCCGTAATGCCAGAGAGAAGCGCGATCGCCTTTCCTTGTGCGCTAATCAGCGTATCGGTTCCCTGTTGCGTTAGAGTCAAATCGCTAAACTGCGTCACTCCCGGAATCGCACTTACACCAATTGTGTCGGTTCCCAGTTGAAAATCTTTGATGGTGTTAACGCCAGTTGGGAGAGTGCGATCGGCAATCCAAAAGCGATCGCGGCCTGCACCCCCTCTTAAGTTGCTACCTCCAACCCCTGCCCAGAGAATATCATCGCCAACGCCACCATCGGCTGTATCGCGCGTTTTGGCATAAACTGTATCGTTGCCTGCTCCAGCGAACAAGATATTGCTGCCTCTGCCTCGACGCGCATCGAGGAGGTCATTTCCGGCATCGCCAAAGGCGCGATCGCGTTGACCCACAGAGAGGCGATCGTTTCCAGCATTGCCTTTGAGGAAATTATTTCCGCCTCCCCGAACAGCGTCTAGAATATCGTCGCCTGCCGTTCCCATCATGCGCTGTCGGCTACCGCGAGTTGAAAGCCGAATGCCACGACGCGATACTGCTTTTGAAATAGATGAGCTACCTACATCCAATCGATTGTTTAAATTGATACCAGAGTTTTGCGGGGTGGGTAACAAACCGTTCGTTAACGGATTAGAGCCAAAACTGGATGGGAAGAGGGGCGTAACTCCGTTAAGGGCGATCGCGTTATCCATTTTGCTCGGAACAGGTGACGTATGATGATACGTCTAGCTTGTCAGAGCTACCGAGATTTCAGGTAAAGTTCTCATCAAAAGCGATCAAAGTTGTCATGAATAATACTGAGGGCTTTTGCGATCGCCATTGGTAACTTAAATCTTGTACCTTTCCCAGTAGTTCGCCCTCGAATGAATTCGGGGCTAATCATTGAAAACCCATTGAAATGGGTTCAAGTCTCTCCAGTCAGGGATTGCAGTCTGTTTATGGAAGTTAAAAAACTATCCGGTAAAAGAAGTGCGAGCGTCTCGCTCGCGGGCAAAATGCCCGCACTATGGAATTTAGGAAATTTAAGACGTTTGCATTCGAGCTTGCCCAGCAGGACACAAATCTAACACGGTACATCGTTGACATTGCGGATTGCGATAGTAGCAACACTTTTGCCCATGCAGCATGAGTACTTCGTGATTGTCGTATACTTGCTGAGCAGTCCAGTCCTTTGGTAACTGTGCTTCTAACAACGCATGAGATGGACCGACTGCCACTGTCTCAGGAATCAGTCCCAACCGCACCGCCACCCGATGGTGATGGCTGTCTACTGGCAACGCCGGACGACGCAACTGGCTAAAACACAATACCGCTGCGCTGGTTTTGGGTCCGACTCCGGGCAACTCCTCTAACCAGGTGCGGGCTTCCACAACGGAGAGATCCGCCAGGAAATCGAGAGATAGTTCTCCTCGACGTTCCGTGATCAGTCGTAAAACTTGCTGAATTCGGGGTGCTTTCTGGTCTGCCCAGGTACAGGGTGCGATCGCCTCTTGTACTTCAGTCGTATCTGCATCGCGTACTGCTTCCCAGGTAGGAAACCGTTGTCGCAGTTGCTTAAACGCCTTCCCAGAATCCGCATTGCGGGTGCGATGGGACAACAGCGACGAGACTAACTCACTCAACGGATCGAGGCTATGAAAGTAGGGAATGGGGCATCCATACACCGCGCAGAGGCGATCGTGGACGAGTAAGGCTTTGTGTCGCAGTTGTTCGGTGGATGGAATGCTGGCAGGTGGGATAGGAGACGATAACCCTGGAATGGACGGTTGAGATGATTTTGATAGATCGATTGATGACACTGCGATCGCACCCCTGCAACTGACAACTTTAAACTTTTATTACACAAGAATTGATGAATGGGTTCATCTTACTCAAGACGAAAGATTGGTCTCGCTCTTCAAAAAGCGGTAGAAACAACCCAAAAGCTATTTTCTCTGAGGGCTACCGATCGCTCCTCTAATTGAGAACAGCGGGAACGACTGAACCATTGTCGTCCTACTCCTGCTCCTATCCCCAATATTCTGTTTAGCATTGTTAAACGAGATATAAAATCGCGAGCAAGATGCTCGCACTCTTGTGTGATGATTCCGCTTGTGTGGCGTCTCGCTTACGGCTGAAATTCATGAATCATTTGTCAGTTTAGTAATGCCTTCCATTCCTTATCTGCAAAGCAACTGAAAAAAGGTGCGTTACTCCCTACTCCCCAATTCCTCTACTCCCCACTCCCCCTGAAAAGGTTCACTGATAACAAACCTTAAAACTCATTTGAGTTCTTAATCGAAACAATAGAGAATAGAGGGTTGCACGATCTATCCTCGCTATCGTTTGAATCGGAGTGGAATCTGTGGTTACTCAAGTTGCAAATATCTACGAAACCAAAACTCAGTCGATCGCCCGTCAACTGTTAGCTGCAACAAAGGAAAACCGCTCCTTTCTTGCCCAGATGCGTGATCAGATGCGGTGGGATGACAAGTTGTTGGGTTGGGCGATGAGCAACCCTGGTTTGCGCGTGCAGTTATTCCGCTTTATTGACTGTCTGCCTGCACTACGGAGCAAAGCCGAGATTGCCCGCCATCTCCAGGAATATTTGGGGGATGCCTCAGTGGAGTTGCCCTCGGCACTCAAGGGAATGCTCAACTTTGCGAATGCCGATTCGCTACCAGGGCAAGTTGCAGCAACTACCGTGTCTACAGCCGTTGAGACACTAGCGCACAAATATATCTCCGGTGAAAACATTAAGCAAGTGCTCAAGACGCTAGAGCAACTGCGGCGGGACAAAATGGCCTTTACGGTGGATTTACTGGGTGAAGCCGTGATCACCGAAAGCGAGGCACAGTCTTACCTCGATCGCTGTCTTGACCTGATTGAGCAACTGACTAACGCATCTAAAGGATGGTCAAAAGTATCACAAATTGATGAAGCGGATGGTGAAACCCTGCCCAGGGTGCAAGTGTCCGTTAAGTTAACCGCCTTCTATTCGCAGTTTGACCCGCTAGATGCCAAGGGTAGCCAGGAGCGGGTGAGCGATCGCGTCCGGTTGTTGTTGCGTCGAGCCAAGGAGTTGGGCGCGGCGATTCATTTTGACATGGAGCAATATGCCTACAAAGACCTGACAATCGCCATTCTCAAGCAAATCTTGATGGAGGACGAGTTTCGCACCCGCACGGACATTGGGGTGACACTGCAAGCCTACCTTAAGGATACAGAGCGTGATCTGCAAGGGCTAATTGAATGGGCAAAACAACGGGGCTATCCGATCACGATTCGCCTGGTAAAAGGAGCCTATTGGGATCAGGAGACGATTAAAGCGGCGCAAAAAGATTGGGAGATTCCCGTATTCCAAAACAAAGAATCCACCGATGCCAGCTTTGAGCAGTTGACTCGCTTGTTGCTGGAAAATCACGAGTATCTCTATGCGGCGATTGGCAGTCACAACGTCCGTTCGCAGGCTATGGCGATCGCGATCGCGGAGGAACTTAAGATTCCCCGG
The DNA here is from genome assembly GCF_014697545.1 of Oscillatoria sp. FACHB-1407. Classification (GTDB taxonomy): domain Bacteria; phylum Cyanobacteriota; class Cyanobacteriia; order Elainellales; family Elainellaceae; genus FACHB-1407. Next base: position 275,263 of record NZ_JACJSA010000001.1, read on the forward strand.
CGGCGGTTTGAGGTGCAGGTGCTCTATGGCATGGCAGACAAACTAGCAAAAGCGTTGGTGAATCAGGGTCATCGGGTGCGGGTTTATTGTCCCTATGGCGACTTGATTCCGGGAATGTCCTACCTGATTCGTCGTCTGTTAGAAAATACCGCGAACTCTTCTTTCCTGCGGCAAAATCTGGAAGATCGCCCCAGCGAAGAGTTGCTGGCTGTTCCCCAGTTCAACGAGCCAGATTCACCCATCGTTAAGTCAAACTCTAGCTTCCACAACTCAGCGGATACGGATTATGCGATTGAGGAGAGGCGCGATCGCGCTCTGGCGATGATTGCAACCGTGCGGCAACAGTTGGGCAAATCCTATCTGCCGCTGGTGAATGGTGAACGGATGAATACGCTGGAGAGGGTGGATTCCGTCAATCCCTCGAATCCCTCCGAAGTAGTAGGACAGATCGGTTTACTGAGCCAGGAACAGGCAGACCAGGCGATCGCGGCGGCTAAAGCGGCATTTCCCCAATGGCGTAACACTCCTGCGAAAGAACGGGCTGCAATTTTGCGGAGAGCCGCTGATCTGATGGAAGCTCGGCGTGATGAATTGTCTGCTTGGATGGTGTTGGAAACCGGGAAAGCATTGGGACAGGCTGACCCCGAAGTATCTGAGGCGATCGACTTCTGCCGCTTTTACGCCGATGAAATGGAGCGATTGAACCACGGCACGAACTACGATGTGCCGGGTGAAAACAACCGCTATCACTATCAACCCCGTGGCATCTCCCTGATCATTTCACCGTGGAACTTCCCCTTAGCGATTCCCACGGGAATGACGGTTGCCTCCCTCGTGGCAGGAAACTGTACCTTGTTGAAGCCTGCGGAAGTGTCGTCGGTGATCGCGGCGAAGCTGGCAGAAATTCTCGTGGAGGCAGGAATTCCCAAAGGAGTGTTCCAATACGTGCCGTGTAAAGGCTCGACAGTGGGTTCCTACCTGGTGAAGCATCCCGACGTTCACATGATCACCTTCACCGGGTCGCAGGAGGTCGGTTGCCGGATTTATGCTGACGCTGCCATTCTGCAACCGGGACAAAAGCACCTGAAGCGGGTGATCGCGGAGATGGGCGGTAAAAACGCCATCATTGTGGATGAGAGTGCGGATCTGGATCAAGCTGTGCAGGGAGTAGTTTATTCTGCCTTTGGCTACAGTGGGCAAAAGTGCTCGGCGTGCTCTCGTGTGGTGGTGCTGGAACCGATCTACGAAACCTTCCTGAACCGTCTGGTAGAAGCGACGCGATCGCTCAACATCGGTGCAGCGGAAATTCCCAGTACCCAAGTTGGACCTGTAATCGACGCAGCCGCGCAAAACCGCATCAAAGCCTACATCGACAAAGGCAAAGAGGAAGGCACTGTTGCTTTGGAAATGGAGGCTCCTGACACAGGCTACTTTGTTGGTCCAGTCATCTTTACGGATGTCTCTCCCACCGCCAAGATCGCCCAGGAAGAGATCTTTGGTCCTGTGTTAGCAGTCATGCGAGCCAAGACCTTTGATGAAGCTCTGGCGATCGCCAACGGCACTCCCTTTGCCCTCACGGGTGGTTTGTACTCTCGTACGCCATCCCACATCAACCGGGCACAAGCCGAGTTTGAGGTCGGCAACCTCTACATCAACCGGGGCACGACGGGGGCGATCGTCGCTCGTCAACCGTTCGGCGGATTCAAACTCTCTGGGGTTGGTTCCAAGGCAGGTGGTCCCGACTACTTGCTGCAATTCCTGGAGCCTCGCCATATTAGCGAGAACGTGCAGCGACAGGGCTTTGCTCCCATTGAAGGGGTAGAGTAATGGAGTTACTCATTCTTCTAGCAGCCATTATTGTAACGATCGCCGCCTTCACCATTTTGGTGCGGGTGATGCGGGTCACGGTTCGAGTGGCATTGGCGATCGCCATCCTGTTGCTGCTTTTTCAGCTTGCCTTTGGTCTTGGTCCCGGTGAGTTGTGGGGCTACATCCGTGGCTTCTGGAATTACCTGTGGGGATTGCTAACACGATAAACGATAAGCGGAGAGATAGAATAAACAGGTTTGGGGGGACGCGATTAATCGCGTCCCCCCGACTCTCCATATTTCACTAACAACGATGCGATGAAACCAGCCGCATTTGTTTTTATCGCAGATGAAGGTTGTGCAGTGTCTACGGTGTAACCCATTGCTGTGTGGGGCGATCGCCACAACTCCAAATGCTCAACAGCAGGGTCAGCGTAAAAGCTGATTTGTCCTGCACCCAATAAGGCTGAACTCCAATGGGTGAAGTCATCGTGGCTGACTCGATAAATCGGAAAGTCCCCGGACAATGGCACTCCCCACCCATCCAGCGCAATGAAGGCTTTGACCTCACCGCCTAACAATCGCCATGCCCAAGCTGCCGCGATCGCCCCAACTACTCCGGCACTGAAGCTAACAAATAGAAGTGGCACATCTAAACGAGGTGGAGTTGCATCGTCTGGAATCGCAAACTCATGCCAGATAAATTTCAAAATGTGGAGCCCTGAATAAGCCGGATGGCGATCGCCTGGAAACACTTTGCAATTAAACAGTTGCAGGTTGAGATTGGCGAGAAAACTATCCGTTAACTCAGGTGAATGCACTCCAGGACAAATCAAAACAGCCATGGATTAATTAATAACATCCAACACCTCAAACTCCGTTTGTCCGTAAGTCATCTGGCGATCGACGGCTGACAAGACTTTGTAATCAGCTTGATTGGAGAACAGACACCGACATACCAAATCCGCCACATCCGCTCGATGAATACTACCTGCGATCGCAGGGTCAGGGGTCAATACAGCATTGCCTGTTGCAGGTTCAGACTTTAACCCACCAGGTCGAATAATAGTGTAATTCAAGCCACTCTCGATTAAGTGTTGTTCCGCTTGGGCTTTCTCGATCAACACAGGTCCTAAGGTTTCCAAAACCTGTGGGGGAAGGGCAACGGCACTATTACCACTACCAATGGATGACACCAAGATAAATCGCTGCACTCCCGCTTGCACTGCCGCATCAATCAAGTTCTTATTCCCTAAATAATCCGATCGCTGCCCGTCTTTGGGTAAGCCACCAATCGTGCTAACTACTGCCCAAATTGGCTCGGCTTGCATTGCCTGGTCTACCTCGGCTCGGTTCATCGCATCCCCAAACACAACTGAGATACCCATCGCCTCTAATGTCGATTGAGCGTCAGGTGAGCGTAGCAACGCTTTGACCTTAACAGGCTTTTGAGTTAGTAGCCGGGCGATTTCATGCCCCACACCGCGACTGGCACCAGCAAGGAAGATAGAGGAGTCTGTCATAGGATTGGGAGGATAGCAACCAGGTTGCCATCAAGTCACTGGATATAAATGGGCTGAAATCATTCTTACATAGGCTTTGACCAAACCTACAGCTGCTCACAACACCACCCTACAATTACTCTTTTGTGTTTACTTGTGTTACAACCGCGATCGCAGACAGAGCCACAGTACAAAAGAATGCACGCTTGACCGCAATTGTCGGGTGTTGCCAATTGCTAACTAATTGAAAAAGCCCCATGCCTATGGCACAAACTAGCCAAACTTTGGTTTTATCCTTCAGTTGAATCATTCTCTACAGTCCTTCAATTGGCTCAAGACCAACCGTAGAATGCCCTAAAGAAGGGGTAAAACTGTTGTAGATGGCGATCGCACAATATGTTGAACAACTATGAACCTTTTGAACTATGGCAAGAATATGAGTTGGGAAAGAGAAACTTCTGTGGAATCAATTTAGAGAAAATTCAACTAGAAGGATGGAGTTTTGAAAATGCTGATTTTAGCGTAGCCAATTTAGAATTAGCTTCTATTCATAGAACTGGATTCATTAGAACTCGGTTTAGGCAAGCCAACTTTAGTAGAGCCAACCTTGAGCTTGTTGATTTACAAGAAAACGATCTTCAAGGAGCATCTTTTTGGCGATCGCATTTATTTAGAGTTTATGCAGAGCAATCTAACTTGACTCAAATCAACTTCTGCGAAGCTTCTTTGATTGAATGCAATTTTACAGGAGCAGATTTAAGCTCAGCAGACTTAACCAATTCCTATATCAAAAATGGTGATTGGCGTGGAGTAAATTTAACGGGAGCCAAGCTGAAAGGAGCACAACTAATTGGGAGTTTAGATTTACGCGGAGCAAGTTTAACCCTATCTCAGTTAAATGAAGCCATGATTGAAAGCACCGTCAAACTGCCAGAAACTATACCTCGATAGTTACATTAGTTCTATTTTGAGAGTTAACTAATTTGACAGGGGAGGTGTAGAGGGGTAAGGGAGTAGAGGGATGGCCAGTGCCGCGTCACAGTTAAAAGTTAGGGTAGTGCGAGCATCTTGCTCACACCGACAATCCTAAAAATAAGGTGTGACCCTGCACTAGGGAATAATTCGGTTGCTCAATACTCGACCTCGCCACGTCCATCCCCAACCTGTTTCTGCCTTGATGACAGAAGCGATCGCCATTATCCCCACCAGTAGTCCACCAATACTCTGCAACCACCAATAATTAGGGGAGCAATGCAACGCTCGGCTCGCCTGCTGTCGCAGGTAGTATTGCAATCCCAGTGCGGGTAGAACCAATCCCATTGACACCCCATCCACACGGCTCCAGCCTGCCACCAATCCTTTGATCAGCAAAACCCCTAACCCCAGCCAGGGCATCGTGTAAAGACTGAACATGAGAACAAACAGGAGGAACATCAACCCGGCATTTCGCCAGGCTCCCACATACAAAACTTTTGTCCAACCTTCCCAGAGCGTTGCCCAGGAGGTGTACATGCGTAAGCTAGCGAGGTTGGCAACTAACCGATATTGCAAGGTTAATTGATGGTGTTTGATGGCACGCGCTAACGCCACATCCTCAGCAACTTCCGAGGCAACGGCTCGGTGCCCACCCACCTGATCATAGGCAGAACGACGAAATAGCATAAAGGGTCCGGCGGCATAGGCTGTTTCCTGTTTGGGGTCCCGGACGGCAGGTTGATTGAAGGAAATGACCATGCTGATGAAAATCAATGGCTGCACTAACCACTCGATCAATGATCCGCAAACAACCTGGGGAATGCCATTGAGTAAGTCAATATGCTCAGTCTGAGCAAGTTTCACCGCTGCGGCGATCGCCCCCGGTTTCAACCGCACATCGGCATCAATAAACAGCAGAAATTCTCCCCTTGCTTTCTCGGCTCCCTGGGTGCATGCCCAGTTTTTACCCGTCCAGCGTTCTCCTTTAGGGCGCGGCAATCCAGACAACAGATGCAGACGGGGGTCCTGGTAGTGCTGTTGCAGAACTTTCAGGATTGCCCAGGTGTCATCGGTAGATTGGTCATCCACAACCCAAACTTCCAGGTATTGCTGCGATAGAGCAGTATTATCAAGAACCGACGTAATACAGGCTTGAATATTGGTGGCTTCGTTATAAGCCGGAACAACCACTGAGACAAGGGGAGTTACTCTCAAGGATTGCTCATCAACTGTGGGGTCTACTCCTGGCTGTAGTTGCGTAATAGCAACAATGGCAGCTCGAAACTGGGCAACATAAGCTGCCAGACTAATGAGGGAGGAACAAAGCAAGAGAGCTAAAAACAACGGTTACTGTTCAATAACTCTATGCCTGAATAATTGCAGGTTCAATGAAAAATTGAAATACTATTTCCATGTAGTTTTTCATACATCTTGCCGTTACAGAAGAGTGGCAAGTTTCAGAACAAGTTGTAAAGCGAGTTGTAAGTATGGTTGCCCAGCAGGATCTTGGCAGCAGTTTCAACGGTCAGGATGCATCTCCAAACGAAGTTTTTATCTCCTATTCTCGGCGTGATAGAGAATTCGTTATTAAACTTGACAATGCCTTGCGTCAAACTGGACGTGCCTCCTGGATTGATTGGTCTGATATTCAGCCTGCTGAGGATTGGTGGAAGGCGATCGAACGCGGCATTGAATCTGCCAGTAACTTTGTGTTTATTATCAGCCCAGATTCGATCACATCCAAAGTCTGTCGACAAGAGTTGGAATACGGGCTTGAGCACAACAAACGCCTGGTGCCACTGCTATGGCGAGAAGGCTTCAACATGGATGATGTCCATCCTGCCATTTCCCGCCACAACTGGATTTTTTTCCGGGAAACAGATGACTTTGAGCAGGCGTTTAGCACTCTGCTTACTGCCCTTGACACCGATTTAGACTACGCTCGCAACCATACTCGGTTGCTGGTACGAGCTAAGGAGTGGCAACGCAAATTAGCAGACAGCAGCTTTCTATTGCGGGGAACTGACCTCCTGGAAGCGGAACAATGGCTAGAAACAAGTAACACCAAACAACCCAAGCCCACTGAGTTACACCGCAGCTACGTTCACGCTAGTCGGAAGGATGAACTGGAACGGCAGGAGGTTGAACTGCGGTTACGTCGCATGTCACCTCAACAATATCGCAACCGTCAAACCCTGCTAAATAAGGTTCGCAATTACTGGATTAAGGAGGTTTTGGAGAACTCCCTACAAGACCGGGTGCTGATGGAACTGGGGTTAGAGGAACGGATGGATGACGTTATCCCACCCTGGTACATCCCGACAGCTAATCCCGATTCAGCTCCAAAGCCACTTCCAGAGGGGACAAGGGTAACAACCCTGTTTGATCAACTGGGCGAGGGGCGAACGCTGCTGATTTTGGGTGAACCTGGAGCCGGAAAAACCACCACGCTGCTGAACCTGGCACAGGATCTGGTGACGCGGGCTGAACAGGGTATTGACGACCGCATTCCAATTGTATTTAACCTCTCCTCCTGGCTGGGCGGCAATCAAACCATCAGGGATTGGCTGGTGAGTGAGTTGAGCACAAAATATCAGATCCCTTCTGCCATCGGGCAGACCTGGATTGAGGAGCAGTATCTGCTGTTGTTGCTGGACGGGCTAGATGAGGTCAAGACGGAAAACCAGAATGCTTGTGTGATTGCTTTGAACCAGTTTCAGCAGCAGTATGGGGCTGAAATGGTGGTTTGCTGTCGAGTGCAAGACTACGAAAGCTTGAAGCATCGCCTTAACTTTCAGCAAGCGGTTCTGGTGCGATCGCTCACCCCAGAACAGATTCACCATTATCTGGAGAGTGGCGGATCTGAGCTAGATGCCTTAAAAACCTTGCTGGCTCAAGACAAGGTGCTGCAAGAACTGGCTCAATCACCCTTGATGCTAAATATCATGGCACTGGTCTATCGGGGAACGGCGATCGCCAATCTACCCAGCCTTGATCTAGAAGCCCAGCGACATCATCTATTTAATGCCTTCATTGAACGCACGCTGAGACGACGAGGAGTGGGCGATCGCTACTCCAGAACCCAGGTTATCCACTACCTCACCTGGTTGGCTCAACGCATGGTGCAGGAATCCCGCAGTGTATTTCTGATCGAAGATTTGCAACCTACCTGGCTACCCAATGCATGGGTACAACGCATGTACCAGATGATGGCGATGGGGCTAGTGAGTTTAATCTGTGGTATATCGATGGGATTGCTCAGCAAAATTTCAAACTACGCAATTGAAATTGACTTAGGGATCAGTATAGGGATAATAGCTGGTCCCATCGCAGGCATCGCCACAAGCTTGCTCCCAACGCTTCAGTCTAACTGGTCCTTTGGCATTATGGCAGGTTTGGTATCCGGCTTGGTCTTTGGGCTAACTGGGCAGGTATTTCACAGCGACCAACCCTTAAATATGGGAATTTTTGGTCTCATTTGTGGGCTAGTCCTGCTCCGGTTGAATCCTCCACACATTGAGCCAGCTGATACGGTTCAATGGTCCTGGGCAAAAGGCAAACAGAAATTCATCGTCGGACTATTATGGGGGCTGACGATTGGCGGAACCCTACTGATCATGCGCTGGCGATTACTGCCACCTGACCTTTTGGATAACCTATGTAATCGTTCACCTGAATCCTTGAGCCGATGGGCAGGAAGTGTTCTAATCAACTTTTTGTGTCAGGAAAATAGAACAGTCACTCTGAACATGTTATTGGGCTTATTAGCATTGGGAGTTTTTGTTGGCTTAAATGTTGGTTTAGCCCTGGGATTTAGAAAAATTCCAGAAATCGAAAGCAGAACGATTCCCAATCATGGAATTTGGAAATCAGTCAGAAACACCGTCAAGCTTATAGGTATTTGTGGTCCCATTGCAGCACTCATTAGTGTCTTATTCTGGTTGATCTATGCCTCATTTCCAAGTAGTTACCCTGGCTCTCCCGATGCCATTACCTCCGAAGTGATCTGGTGGTTTCACTATGGTAAGCAATTAGTTCCAGATGGGTTAATGCTTGGGCTGAGTGTAGGAGTCTTACTTGGCTTAGTTGGAGGGTTGGTTGGAGGAGAGAATTCTGGAATCGTTATTGTTCAGCACTTTGTGCTGCGGTACCTACTGTGGAAGACACGGTGTACTCCCTGGAACTACGCCCACTTTCTCAACTATGCCGCTGACCGTATTTTGTTGAAAAAGGTTGGTGGTGGCTATATCTTTATTCACCGATTGCTCCTGGAACATTTCGCTCAATTGAAGTCACGTAATTTAGTGCGTCGCCCTAAAGAAATGGAGACTTTAGAGTGAATCTTTGGTACCTATATAAATCTCTAAAAACTGGCTTTAATGAGTTTCAACATTTAGTTTGAGATAAAGGTTCTGCCGCATTCACCCTCATGAATCGGTTTGAAATTTATTTTGCGCATACTGTATACACATGGTATATATTTCTTAACAATCGATTTAAAGAGGTTTCAAGAAGTGTTTTTGTCCGTTTAAACACTTGCCAACGGAAATTAATCAACATAAAATTCTCTTCATAGATTTTTATGAGAATCAGGGGCTTTATGTTGAACTGTTTGAATCCTCATCGTAGGAAAACTCATTCACGACTCAGCAAATTTCGCTTAACTGTGTCACTGACCGCCGTTTCCTGTGTGCTTCTAGGCGTTGCGTCTCCAGCACAAGCAGGCAACATAACAAATATTTCTCCCCAAATATTTCAGTGCATGCGGAGAAACACCGAGGGCAGCGACTCTCTAGGCAATCGTGGATTTATTGTCTATCCTAATTCCAATAGTGGCACGATTACTGTGTGGGCAAGAACTATTTTTGGTAATATCTCAGCAGGGAGCGTGAACTTTTCTTACAATCCCAGTTCAATGACTTTAAGTATTTCTAACCCACAAGGTGCTGGTGGTCCACAAGTAGAATCTGGCATGAGAGTTACAGCAGAAAGGTGTAGGCGAGGGGAACTCCGCTGAGGTTTCACTTCATCAACCTGGCACTTTGCATCAAAATAGGGAGATATAGGGACTGTGCTGTCTGTGACGTGCAGAGTTCCTATCCTCTTTATACCAACTCAAACAAATCGTCCCCCCGTCCCATCGAATATGACTACGGCTATAGCGACTGAGAGAACTTATGTATACGCTGTAGTCCTATGCCAGTTCTAAAACCTCAGCGTTGAGAGTCGATTCATCCTGAGTACTGTGGCTTCCACTAGCATCTGAGTGCAGCGCAACCGGACAGACCTGCACCGCACAGGCTTTGAGTTCCGGTTCTAAGGAATCAGGGCACGCTTGGGGATGAGTCAGGTTGTTGATCTCAGCATCGTCTGCCCACAAGCTGCCCCAATGCATCGGCGCAAACACTGTTCCAGGGGCGATCGCCTTGGTTACCTTCGCTGGAAATCGAGCCATCCCCCGACGCGATCGCACTTCGACCAAATCTCCGTCAACGATGCCCTGTTTTGCCGCATCACGGGGATGAATTTCAAGAAAAGGAGCCGGATGCATTTGGCGCAGTTTCTCGATGCGTCCAGTACGGCTCTGGGTGTGCCAGTGCCCATACAGACGACCGTTTGTAAACACGAGGGGATAGTCGGGGTTGGGGGGTTCTGCCAATCCGCGTGAGTGATAAGCCCCAAAGCGAGCCCGTCCGTCGGGGGTATGAAAGCGGCGATCGCTATACAACCGCTTAGAAGAGAGAAGATCGAAAACCGAAGATCGAATCGTCTGGCTCTCTTTTTCTATTCTTTCTTCTCTCTTCTCTCTTCTCTCTTCTCTTTTCTCTCTTCTTTCTTCTTTTGGATTGCTCCACTGCAACGGTCCTTCGGTGCTCAATCGCTCGTGGCTAAACTGGCTGTGGTCACAGGGGCGATCGCAAGTGAGTTGGGCGAATTCGGCATAGACTTCTGCGGAGTTTTGGAAGGCAAATTGCGCCTCAAAGCCTAAGCGTCGTCCCACTTCGGCAAAGATTTCCCAATCGGGACGAGCTTCACCGGGGGGAGTGCGAAAGGTAGGGCAATAGGTGACGACTCGCTCGGAGTTGGTCATGCAACCTGCTTTTTCGCTCCACTGGGCAGCCGGTAACAGGATGTGGGCGTAGGCACTGGTTTCGGTGGGATAGTAGGCATCCTGATAGACGGTCAGGGGCGATCGCCGCAAGGCAGATTTGGTGCGTTCTAAATCGGGGAGGCTGACGACGGGATTGGTAGCGGCAATCCAGACAAACTCAACATCACCTGTTTCCAGTCCAGTGATAATCTCCCAGGTGCTACGACCGGGATGGGGAGAAATGCGTCCGGGAGGCAGATTCCAGTATTGCTCGACTTCAGCGCGATGGTCAGAATTTTTGACAGAACGATAGCCCGGAAGCAGATGAGATAATCCTCCAGCTTCGCGTCCGCCCATGGCATTGGGTTGCCCCGTGAGGGAAAAAGGACCACTCCCCGGTTTGCCAATCATGCCCGTCATCAGGTGCAGATTGATGATCGTGCGAACTTTCGCTGTTCCTTCGGTGGATTGGTTCACGCCCATCGACCAGAGAGAAAGGACGCGATCGCTCTCCGCCCAATAGCGGGCGGCGATTTCCAAATCTTCTACTGAGATACCACACCGCCATGCAACGACTTCTGGAGAGTAATGCTGCACCACATCGGCGTACTCTGCAAAACCTGTGGTGTGATTCTCAATAAAAGCTTGATCCAACTTGCCCCACTGCACCAGCAGGTAAGCAATGCCATTCAACAAATCGATATCAGTGCCGGGACGAATCGCCAAATGCAAATCAGCCACTTCAGCGGTGGAAGTGCGACGGGGATCAACCACCACAAGCTTGACGTGAGCATTTTGTTTGTGGTGTTTGCGAAGTCGATTGAATACGATCGGATGGCACTCTGCCGTATTCGTGCCAATCAGAAAGGCGCAATCTGTTTGCTCCAAATCGTCATAACAACACGGTGGACCATCTGCCCCAAAGCTTTGCACATAACCTGACACCGCAGATGACATACAGAGCCGCGAATTGGCATCAAAGTTATTCGTGCCCAAACAGCCCTTCATCAGCTTTTGAGCGATGTAGTAATCCTCCGTTTGAAACTGCCCAGAGCCATACATACACAGGGCATCGGCTCCACTCGTCGCGCGAACTCGTTGGATATGACGCACAATGCGATCGAGGGCTTGATCCCAACTGACTCGCTGAAAGGGGTGATCCAACGATTCGCGCATCATGGGATAGAGCAATCGGTCTTTTTCCAACGGCTCAATGACAGTTGCACCCTTGACGCATACCATGCCCTGGCTGGATGGATGAGCGCGATCGCCCCTGACTTTCCAGGTAGGGGCTTGATCGGATTGGCTGGCGTTTTGAACCCGTACAACTTCTAATCCACAGCCAACCCCACAGTAGGGACAGAGCGTTTTGATGCAGTCAGACACGGTAGAAAGGATAAATGATGAAGGATTAAGGATAAAACACGAAGAAAGAGAAGAAGGAACAGATAGTGAAGGATTAAGGATGAAACACGAAGAAAGAGAAGAAGGAACAGATAGTGAAGGATAAAAAATTAAAGTAAGTACAAGACAAGAAAGAATGACAGACGAAAAAGACAAAAGTAGAAACCAACACAGTCAAGGAAAGAAGAAGGAAAACTACTTTCCTCTTTGCTTTTATCCTTTAGCCTTCATCCTTTAGCCTTTCCTCACTTACTCGTCATCGTGAGCAAAACGACGATAGAGGAAGTCGAGGGCATAGTTCCGCAGTTCATAGAAGCGGGGATCATCCATGATGCGGGCGCGATCGCGGGGACGCGCAAAGGGAATATTGAGGACTTCGCCAATGTGAGCAGAAGGACCGTTAGTCATCATTACGAGGCGATCGGCGAGGAAAAGAGCTTCGTCGATGTCGTGGGTGATCATCAAAACGGTGGTTTTGTGATCCGTCCAGATTTTCAACAGTTCTTCCTGAAGTTCTTCGCGAGTGATGGCATCCAACGCCCCAAAGGGTTCATCTAGAATCAACATTTTGGGACGAATTGCCAGGGCACGAGCGATCGCCACCCGTTGTTTCATGCCACCTGAAAGCTGACTGGGGCGTTTGTTTGCCGCTTCGGTCAAACCCACCATTGCCAAATGTTCATTGGCGATCGCCACTCTCTCGGCTTTGGATTTGTCTTTGTATGCCGCTTTGACAGCCAAATAGACGTTTTCAAATGCTGTCTTCCAGGGCAAGAGAGAATAGTTTTGAAACACCACCATGCGATCGGGACCCGGTTGGCTGACAGGTTCCGACTCCAGCAACACTTCGCCATCGGTAGGTTTGAGGAAACCCGCCACCATATTAAGCAGGGTAGACTTGCCACAGCCAGAGTGACCGATTAAACAGACAAATTCTCCAGCTTGAATGGTGAGGTTGACTCCCTCCAACACTGGATAACCCCCATTGGCGGTGGGATAAACTTTTGAGACATTTTTGATCTCTAGCAAAGGACTTGAGGGAACCTCAGATGAAGCGATCTTCGCTTGAGTTTGGTTGAGAGTCTGCATAACAGTTGAAGTTGGAGTAAGGAGTTTTCAGTGGGGAATAGGAAGTGAGAGTGAGCAGTGGAGTGGGATATAGGAACACAGCATTCGGCAAAGAGCTTTTACGATTAGCTGGGAAACAAATCTCGAACGCTGCACAGGAACCTCTCCCTGCCTCCATCCCCTCTCCTTACAGGAGAGGGGATGGAGGTGAGGTTAAGCCGCACCAACGACAGAATCGATCACAATTTCCTCGATCCGTACCTCGCGTTTGATAGATAAGTTGTTGAGATATTGGATTGGTTCATCGGGATTAAACACGGTGCCGTCAAACAGTTGAATTGGAGTGCGATCGCGTCCAGTATCAGGCAATCCCAAACCGCGTGCTGCCTCACCGAATACATCTACGCGACGAATGCGCTCGACAATCTCGACCCAGTTGCGCGGGAAGGGCACTAACCCCCAACGCGCCATTTGGGTCATCACCCAGAGCATCTCCGCTCCGTTGGGAGCGTTGGCTTGGTTGACATAGAACTGGTTAAAGGAGAGCAGTTGTTTTGGCTCTGCCTCGGTGCCTTGGTGGTAGGGATCGATGAAGCCCCAGCGAGTATATTCCGGACTGGAACCAACATATTGAGGTTGACACAATAATTCCAGCACTTCCTCTCGATTGCGGCGATCGTCGCAATACTCACAGGCTTCTAACAACGCTCTGACCAATGCGATATGAGTTTGGGGATATTGATTTGCCCAGTCTTCTCGCACACCCAAAAGCTTCTCGCAATGTCCTGCCCAGATGTCGAGACTGGTTGCCATGACATAACCAATCCCTTCGTGTACCGCGTGAGCATTCCAGGGTTCCCCTGCACAATAACCATCGATATTCCCAGCTTTCAGGTTGGACACCATCTGCGCCGGAGGAATCACCGTCAGACTGACATCTTGATCGGGATCAATACCACCTGCGGCTAACCAATAGCGCAACAGCAGGTTGTGCATCGAGGTTTTGTGAACGACACCAAGGGTGTGAACTTTGTCAGGGGTTTGATCAATCATCGCCTTAAAGTCAGGCAGCGATCGCACACCCTGTTCATACAAATGCTTGTTAAAGGTGATGGCGTTACCGTTGCGAGACAGAGTCAGTGCCGTGACAATGGGCAGCGGAGCCATGCCATTCATCCCCAGGGTGAGTGCCAGTGGCATTCCTGTCACCATCTGAGCCGCATCCAATCGGCCAGAGGTCATGCCCTGAGCGATCGCCTTCCAACCGGGTTCCCGGCTCAGTGTGACTTCTTCTAACCCATGCTTCTGGAAGAAGCCTTTTTCTTTCGCCACAACCAACGGCGCACAGTCGGTCAATGGAATAAAGCCAATTTCTAAGTTGACCTTTTCTAAACCATGACGAGCGATCGCCACATTCTGCTTGGTCTTGCGCTGTTTAGCTCGCTTCTGCTGATTCAGGAAGTAAAGAATCTCACCTCGTAAGGCGTAGTAATTGGGATGGTTGACCACATCTAATCGGTGGCGCGGACGGGGAAAGGGAATTTCTAAAATCTGCCCAATGTGCGCTTCAGGTCCATTGGTCATCATCACAACGCGATCGGACAACAGCAACGCTTCATCCACGTCGTGCGTCACCATAATGCACGTCACCTGGCTCTCTTCACAAATTGCCATCAACTTTTCTTGCAGATTGCCACGAGTCAGCGCATCCAGCGCACCAAACGGTTCGTCTAACAGCAATACTTTGGGACGAGTTGCCAACCCACGGGCGATCGCCACCCGCTGCTTCATTCCACCCGACAATTGCCCCGGATACTTGTCTGCTGCCGGACGCAGTCCCACCAAGTCGATATGATGCTCAACCACGTCCTGACGTTCGGCTTTGGGTGCTCTGGTCATAACTCGATTGACTGCCAGAGCAATGTTTTGACGCACCGTTAACCAGGGTAAAAGAGAGTAATTCTGAAACACCACCATGCGATCGGGTCCAGGTTGCGTCACCTGCCGACCCTCTAACACAACCCCACCCTGTGTCGGCTTATCCAAGCCCGCCACAATGTTGAGCAGTGTTGATTTACCACATCCAGAGTGTCCGATCAGAGAGACAAACTCACCCTTTTGAATTTTCAGATTGATGTTTTTGAGTGCAATGTAAGTACCGCCACCTGGAAGCGAAAAGGTGCGATCGACGTGATCTACTTCAACAAAGACAGCCATAGGAGGAAAGGATGAAGGATAAATGATGAAAGAAAAGAGAAAAGAGTGAAGACCAAAGGCTGAAGAATAAACTTTTCAGATGAAAGAAAAGAATGAAAGATAATCTCAAGGTTTTATCCTTTATCCTTCAGCCTTTATCCTTTTTTCTATTTCTGTTCCTGTGGTACGACCAATGTCGATACCCAACCCACTAAGCGATCGAGTAGAAACCCAACGATACCGATGTAGAGCAGAGCAACGATGATGTCACTAATGCGCGAGCTATTCCAGGCATCCCAGATAAAGAAACCGATACCTACACCACCCGTCAACATCTCAGCTGCAACGATCGCCAACCATGACAACCCAACCCCAATTCGCAGTCCTGTGAAAATGTAAGGCACGGTTGCAGGAATCAGGATCGTCAGGAAATACTCCGGCTTGGATAGACGTAACACTTTTGCCACGTTGTTGTAGTCCTGTGGAATTTGTCGTACCCCTTCAGCCGTGTTGATAATGATGGGCCACACAGCCGTAATGAAGATGACGAAGATAGCCGAGGGTTGAGTTTGTTGAAACGCAGCCAGGGAAAGTGGTAACCAGGCTAATGGAGGCACAGTCCGCAATACCTGAAAAATGGGGTCAAGTGCTTCATGCATAAAGCGACTGGTGCCCATCAAAATTCCTAATCCAATACCAACTATGGTGGCTAGCGTGAAGCCTATACCAACCCGTCCTAAACTTGCCCAAATCTGTAGGAGCAATCCTTTGTCGGTACCACCGTTGTCATACAGGGGATTCACGATCAATTCCCAGGTATCTTGAATGGTTTGGGCTGGGCTGGGCAGACTGATCACACCAGCGGTGGTCAACGCTTGCCAGATAACTAAAAAGATGGCGATCGCCACAATCGGCGGAATCAGTTTCCTCACGGTTTTGCCAACCCAGGGCATCAACGATTGAGGATTGAAGCGGCGATCGCTCCGGCTTAATTGTGCAGTCATGATGCAAAAACTCCTATCTCAGATGCTCGATTGGGTGGCGTAGTTAGAAATGAGTGAGATTTACTTACGGTTCTCAGTTCCAGTCTTTGACCGGGAATGTCGTGGGGCGGCTCTGCCGCTTTATCGAGAGGCAGAGCCTATCAGAGCTGTTTCCAGACTGAGCCTGAGAAAAACTCAATAAAAGAGGTTAGATTTTCTTGATCTTGAGGCTGTCCAAATAAGCCTGAGGATTTTCAGGATCAAAGGTGACGCCATCAAAGAAGGTTTCTACACCACGAGAGGTGCTTGCAGGAATGGCTGCTTCTTGTCCGATCGCCTTCGCTGCTTCACGCCACAAGTCTTCTCGGTTCACTTTATCGACCAGGGCTTGAGCATCAGTATCAGCAGGGAAGTAACCCCAGCGCATATCTTCGGTTACAAACCAAAGGTCATGGCTCTTATAGGGGTAAGATGCGTTGTCGTTCCAGAACTTCATCACGTAAGGTACGCCTTCTTCAACTCGACCATCGCCGAAGTCATACTTGCCACTTGTGCGATCTTGAATGTCAGCCGCAGGTACCCCAAACCAGGCTCGCTTCGATACGATCTCAACCATCTCTTCTTTATTTTCTTCGCACCAAACCTGGGCTTCCAGCACCGCCTTTAAGAGTGCCATAGCGGCTTTAGGATGTTGGTCAACCCAATCGGCTCGCAGGGCGAACGCCTTCTCTGGGTGGTCTTTCCAGAGTTGTCCCGTGGTCAGTGCAGAGTAGCCAATATTTTGGTTGATCAATTGAGCATTCCAGGGTTCACCCACACAGAAGGCATCCATCGTGCCCGTCTTCATGTTGGCGACCATTTGAGGTGGGGGTACAACAATCGTGGAAACGTCACTATCCGGATTAATGCCACCCGCCGCTAACCAGTAGCGCATCCACAGGTCATGGGTTCCTCCAGGAAACGTTACGGCAAACTTCATTTGATTGCCCGCTGACTTGGCTGCATCAATCTTCGACCGCAGCGTAGAGCTATCCATCTGAACACCCAAATCTTTATGAGCATTCGCAACCGAAATCGCCTGTCCATTGGTATTTAAGCGTGCCAGGACATACATGGGCACTTTTTTGCCATCGGTGACGATCCCTTCGGTAATCAGGTAGGGCATTGGGGAGAGGATGTGTGCCCCATCGATACCACCTCCTGCCGAACCCAATACGATGTTGTCGCGGGTGGTTCCCCAGGACGCTTGCTTCACCACTTCAACATCGGGCATTCCATACTTCTCAAAGAAACCCTTTTCTTTCGCAATGATCAAGGGAGCCGAATCGGTGAGGGCAATAAATCCCAGAGTCGCTTTGGTCACTTCAGGCGCATCAGCTGACGCCACGGGAGCAGGAGACGCCGCATCAGAACCAGAGGATGCACTGTCAGAAGGACTGCTACATCCATGCATAAACAGCGTACCTGCTGCGGTTGCGCCTGCGGTGATGATAAATTGACGACGAGAAAATTTAGCCATAGTAACGACCTACAAATGTTGGGTAAAAGTTGAATAATTGAGCAATTGAAGGAACAAAATTTGCAGGGGCGAGGCACTTGATAGAGAAGTAGTTAAGTTGTACAGTTCCTCTATCAAATGCTTTGCCCTTGTGGATTTGCGTCATGTTGTCAGAGACACAGATTCCTCCTTAAGTCGTCCATTGAAATGTTGAATCAACAGATCACGCAGCACAGGTTTTAACTCGTCACAAGGTACTGCCTTCATGGCACAGGTGCCCAACACCGCCTCTTTGCCGACTTTACCCCCCATATAAATATCGACGGCTTCGACAGTTTGCCCGTTTTTTCGGGTTTTGGTGCCCATGAGACCAATATCAGCGACCTGAGGCTGTCCACACGAGTTGGGGCATCCAGTCCAGTGAATCCGGACAGGGCGGGGACATTGGACTTCTTTTTCCAATTCTTGAATTAGAGCGATCGCCCGATTCTTGGTTTCAATCAAAGCAAAGTTGCAGAACTGAGCACCCGTACAGGACACCAACGCCCGACTCAAATTATCGGGATCAGTTGAAAACCGCTGTACCAAAGGCTCTTTGAGCATGGGAGCAATGCGAGAGTCAGGCACATTGGGAATAATAATGTTTTGCTCAACAGTGAGCCGCAATTCACCACTGCCATAGACTTCTGCCATTCGCGCCAAGTCAAACATATCCTGAGCGTAAAGGCGGCCAACGGGAACATGTAACCCGACATAGTTTAATCCGGGTTGCTTTTGCGCGTGGATACCAATGTGATCCCGCTTATCCCACACAATCTCATCTTTTGGTGCAGCGGATTGTAGCGGATGACCCAATTGCTGCTCTACAGCAGTTCGGAACTGGTCAATGCCCCACTCGTCAATCAACCACATGAGGCGAGCTTTCTGCCGATTGGCTCGCAATCCGTGATTGCGATAGACCAGCAGAATTGCCTCACACAATGCCACCACATCACGGGGATGCACCCAGGCATTGAGGGGAATCGCCGCTTCACAGCGTTTGGCAGAGAAGAAGCCTCCCACCAACACGTTGAAGCCTAAGATGCCATCTTTAAAGGCAGGGACAAACGCCACATCGTTGATCTCTGCGTGAACGGAGTTATCGCGACATCCGGCGATCGCAATGTTGAACTTGCGCGGCAGATTTGTAAACGATGGGTTGCCCTCACCATTGTTGGTGATCATGTCCTGCACTTTGCGGATGATGCCACGAGTGTCGAGCAACTCATCAGCATCGATTCCTGCAACGGGAGAACCTGTGATATTGCGCACGTTGTCCATGCCCGACTGGATGCTGGTCAGTCCGGCTTGCTCAAACTTAGAGAAGATGGTGGGAATATCTTCGAGCCGAATGCCGCGCAATTGAATATTTTGACGAGTGGTAATGTCAGCACTGCCCTCTTCGCCATACCGTTGCACGACTTCTCCCAGTACGCGCATTTGACCGCTGGTGAGAATACCACTGGGCATTCGCATCCGTAACATAAACTTGCCGGGAGTGACGGGACGAAAGAAAATGCCCATCCATTTCAGGCGATGGTCGCGATCGGTTTCATCCATCGCTTCCCAACCCATCTGAGCAAAGGTTTCCAGGTCGCCTTTGATGGCTAAACCATCCTTCTCAGCTTTAAACTTTTCAAATTTGTTAAGACTTGATGACGTGGGCAGGGTGCTAGTCATAAACTATCCTCAAGCGGACTCAACCATGAGCCGCCACAACGCTGTACTTGAATTGAGTCCGAAACTTCTACACTGAGCGATTACGACAGCAACTTGCCTTTTTGTAACAGTTGCTTTCGTAGCGATCGCCCTTTCATGTTGCTTACGTTAAGCGGTTGAACAAGTCAAATTCGTATATTCCGTCACAAAATCATATCGATTATGCAATTTGCGCATTACTCCTATGCGGCTATTGCATTTTTAGGGCAAGTTTGGCGCAATCGAAGGGCGTTTAGCGCAAGGTAGAACGTGATTTTTTGTCTAAAACGAACCATTTCCCTAACACAGTCATTGCCAAAATCCTTTTGGACAGTAGCTTTGGGGTTTTGCAAGGGGCAGGATTTGAATAATATCCACTCACACAGGTGCAAGCTTGACCAGCCAAATGCCATGTCTCTACAGTCCAACAACGATCGATGCCATCCCAATTGAAGTCAAAAAATTTTTGGGAAGAATTGTGGTATTTCAAGCAATCACGATGTAGCTGAGTGCGTTGATTAAATCGATATCTAAGTACAACTCGTCGTAAATAAGGGTGGAATTTGGGGTGCAGGGGTGGAACCCCTGGCTGGGGGCGCAGCCTCCACACCCCCCCCTGGTTTTATTTCCAACCCCTATCCATGAATAGCAGTCCTAAGGACACGGAATTATCTTGCACAATCATGACCCAGAATGACGGGACAAGATGCAGCAGAAGTCAAGCTTTTTTGCATCTTGAAATCTGTAATTTTTCAATGTGATTTGATCTACCCATTTGGGAATCAAATCTGAATTACAAATTTAAGTTGTGAGATGACTAATTTAAACCATCCGTCATTTCAAACAGCACACCGATTTGTTATGTCAAGATCCTATTTGATCAGCCCAACATTTGAGCCGTTCATTGCATATTAAGCATGACTCAAACGTATAACTGGCTGATGAGTTATTTTCGTAAATTCCACCGTTTGCAGTTTAGAAAGGCTGGGTTGATTGAACAATTCACCCCATTTGTTTGGCTGGGAAACCTTCACCAAACGCAATACCTATTCATTGGTATTTCATTGGGGTAAATCTATCCCCTGCGATCTTAAGAATCTCATTAGATTTGTAAGGTTAATTTCAGCAAAACAGCTTCTAAACTCATTCTCAGGGATGTTCAAAATCAGGTGCTATTGCACTAATTCAGGAGAGATTGCAATGATGTCAATTGACTTTCAGGTTGCTACCCGTGAACTCTTTGAACGATTCAGAGAGACTGATCCTGAATTGGGGTCGATCGCAGCGATCGCCACTCAAAGTGAAGATGGCTTTGTCAGGAAACATGCCGATAAATTTGAAGGTGGCTCCAGAGAGGCGCGGCAGGTCTACCGATTAGCCGTCAATCTAAAGCAGAAAGCAGACTTGCTTTGGCTCAACATTCAAGATGTTTTTGCATCTCACTTTCAGCAAACTCTCTTTAACAACTTACCTACTGATTTACCGGATGAATTCATCAGACAACAAGCCGATATTCCAGCTTATAAACGCTTGTTTGGTGGGTTAGATGCGATTGAGCAAGAACACTGCCGATCAATATTGGGTCCAGCCGCTTATTTTGTTGATTTACTGCGGTTTATTGAAGCCAATATTCTCGAAAGTGATCTTTCTAACATCAATCCTTCTGAAAAGAGAAATTCGATTCCGGATTCCTGTCAGCTTCACTGGCGTCGCCCTGATCTCTCACGGATTCGGCTTGATTGTCAAAACGCTCATGAGTTAATCCCCTATGTTGATTTAGTCAACGAACTGTTAGAAACATTCATTAAAACGATTGAAACGGCGGATCAAGATGCCTACGAAATTCTCAGTGAAACGGTCTTTCCGATGCATCTGCCCTATCATTTGCCACTCGATGAAATTCGTACCTATTTAAAGCAACTTAAAACCAGTCTTTATCACGTTTATCAGGCATTTGATTCATCTCAAAATCAGGGGATCAAAACACGAATTACCAGAGAGGCTTTAGAGTTATCCCCTCAAGAATTTAGTTTAATTGTGTCGGAGTTAGCCGCTCCATTGCAGGTGTATGGCGATGTATCGCTGGCGGGTGAAACTGGTCTAGAAAACGTTGAGGTGTTTCTAGAGCAAACTGGGCTAACGCGATCGCAGTTGAATCAGTTGCTGTTTCAAGACCTCGATCGCCACGAGATCAATGCCGGGTTATCCCGCCTGTTCTTCATCAACAATGTCAATGATGGTTTGGGTTATTTGACCATCGCCTTAGGCAGCAACAATGGCTACGATCGCCTGTTAAACCTCAGTCTAGAAAAACTCGATCGCATCTATCGCTTCCTCAAGCTGGCGCGCAAACTGGAGTGGTCGTTTGCCGATCTCGATTGGGCATTGCGATCGCTCCATGCACCCTACGTTCCCGAAACGGCTCTGTTATTGGATGGCATTAACGACTATGTAGAGTGCCGCAATGTCAAAAATTTAGATTTAAACGAGTTTACGATTGAGGCGTGGATCAATCCCACTGAGTCAGGGCGCAACGTCATTATCAGCAAAGGCAGCGAGGCAGAGCACCAACTGCACTTTATGCTGTGGGTGGACTCAGCAAATCGTCTGGCGTTTTATGGCAGGTTGTCTGCCACGGAAGACATCGAGATCAAAAGTCTTGTCACCATTCCAACCGGGGTATTTAGCCACGTTGCGGTAGCGGTTGATAACGCCAAAAAAACGATTCACCTGTTAATCAACGGTGATCCGGTCAATGTTGATGTCGATATCAACACTAACCCTAACCCCAATAGCAGCAATCTATTGAACCAGGTTGATGTTTCGGTTGCGTCGCTAGCCGATTGGGAAATTGTCTCAATTGGGGATGACCTCTACCTGGGGCGCGATCTCTACGACGAATATTTCACAGGCATTCTCAAAGAGGTGCGAATCTGGTCAATTGCCCGTAGCCAGTCGGCTATCCAGGAATATCGGTATCGCCGTCTAACCGGACGAGAACAGCGTTTGGTGGCATATTGGGCACTGACAGAAACTCCCTCCAACGCCCTGTTAGATCTAACTCCCAATGGCAACCACGGCATCATGGGAGGTTCCCAATTCTCGACTCAACCTCGATGGGTACAAGAGGATTTGGTGCTCGATCCCCTCTCGGCAGGTCAGGGCTTCCGGTTTAATGGCGTTGACGACTACCTGGCAGCGAATGCGATCGCGTATGGGGATCTGGAAGAGATCACGTTGGAAGCCTGGATCAAGCTGGAAGCAACAGCAGAGAAGAGCACCATTCTGTTTAAGGGCAATCGAGCCACAGGGCGATCGCAATTTGCGTTGTGGATTGACAGTGCTAACAGACTGGTGTTCCAGAGTGATTCTCTGGAGCAGAGTTACACCAGTGAGGACGCGATCCCAGTGGGACAGTTGACCCACGTTGCCATCGTTCTCGACAAGGAGAATACCTCCAAGCAGGTTGTGAAAATCCATGTGAATGGCGTCATGGATGTCCAGTGGTTGATCAGACCTGCTGAACCCCTGATCGCGGAGGAGGGCGATCGCGCTAACAGTTATCTCCTCGTAGGGCGCGGGGTTGAGGGCAATTATTTCAAGGGGATCATTCGGGAGATCCGCATCTGGAATCAACCCCGCACTGAGGAACAGATTGCCCTGTATCTCTATCGTCCCCTTCCAACCGGAGAACCTGGGCTCATTAACTATTGGCGATTGAATGAGATTGAGACGGATGCCGATATCAGCCTTGCCCCCGATGCGGTTCCTGGTTCGCGCAACCCATTGGTGCTGGGTGGCATTGCTGGGGATCATGCCCCCGATCGCGTTACGTTAACCAATCGTCTGTTGCCCCCGTTGCCGATCGCCACGACAGGAACGGTGTTGCAGTTTGATGGCGACAACGATGTGATTGTCATCCATGATGCCAAACGGGTGGATCAGCGCAACTCCAGACGGTGGGGATTGGGGCAATATGAACGGTTTACGCTGGAGTTTTGGTTTAACCCCACTGATGCAAGCTTGAGCGATCGCCAGCAGGTGTTATTCAGTCAGGGTGACGCAGAAGCGGGCTTGAGTGTTTATCTGTATCAACATCGGCTGCATGTGTTGGCATGGACAAACACCTTTGAGCAGAATGCCCTGCAACAGTCGATCTTTAAGTCGGAACCGATCGCCTATGACCAGTGGTATCACCTGGCGATCGCTCAGGATGAGTTTCCTACCCCTGATGGGGCGGATGCGCGACCATTGCCATTGGAGTTGATTGAGCTACGGGCTTATCTCAACGGCAACCCGATGCAGACCCCAACCGGAGGGGCGATCGCTCCGGGATATCGCCTGAGTCCAGTGGGAGTCGCCTATCTGGGAGGGTTAGGTGAACTGGGGATCACCAAGTTTGAGGAGGCTTACTCAGCCGTTGAGGTCGAGCATCTTTATTTCTTCTCCGGGCAGATCACCGACCTGCGGTTGTGGAACATCACAAAAACTGCCGCCGAGATTGCCAGCGATCGCCACGTCGCCCCCCCGGCATCGCCCAATTTAGTCGCCTATTTCCCCACCAAAGAGGGTCAGGGCAATCAGATCAAAAACCAGGCTGAGAATCCAGCTACTCCATTGACCAACATCGACATTGGCACTCTGCAAGCCCGCGATATTGCCTTTGTTGCCGATGGCACGGGAATTGAGCTAGAAAATGCCTTTTCTCATTACGTTGCTCCCGATGCCTTCACCTGGTCAAACTACGTCTACAGCGGCAGACTCTACATCGACAACGCCGATGCGGGAATTGGAGTCACCTTTTTGAGCCAATATCCCAATGAGGCACGCTTTTATCGGTTGCAGCGATATGCCCAAAAACCGCAGTTTCATCTCGTCGCTCATACCCACGGATTTCAACCCCTGACCATCACAAAAGCAGTGGAGGTCATCCCTCAACCCAATACCTGGTATCGCTTCCGCATCCGAGTTGAGGATATCAACAACCAGACCGAGATTAAGGTGCAGATCTGGGAGGATGAGCTAGAGGGCATTGAACCTCCAGCAGATGCCTTTCAACTGGAGGCGATCGACCCCAGCCCCCATCGACTGACACAGGGCACCGTCGGCGTATGGACGTTTGGTGCAGGCAACAAGCGGTTCGATCGGCTGAAGGTAGAACGCATTGCCCCCATCGGCATTCGGGCGGAGGTTCTGTTAGCCGACAGCAACTTTGAGCCATACAATCCCCCGGAAGACCCGATTGGCTGGAACCACACGAGCGATCGCATCCAGTTTCAACACAATGCGTTGCTGTTTAAGACGGTGGCGTTGGGTGGAAACCATGCTCTGGGCACCGATCAAACGCTGGACAACATGCAGTCCTTTTATGACGTGCCAGAGGCGTTGACCTGGTCAAATTATGTGTTCACGGGCAAGATGCGGTTCACAGCGGCAGATAGCGGCGTTGGCGTGAGTGTGTTGAGCCGCTATCCCG